>DASSVE010000165.1:0-10733 GCA_035706345.1 Acidimicrobiia bacterium | reverse complement strand
GGTGCCACCACCACCTCTCAGCCCACCTCGGCGACCACCGGTCCCGCATCCGGGTCGACCGTCCCGGGAACGGTGGGCAGCACCACGGCCGAGTTGCCGCCGCTCCAGGGTCTCACCCTCGAAGTGATCGACCAGGACTACAACCAACCGGTCGCAGTCAGGGCACCGGCGGGTGACGACCGGCTGTTCGTGGTCCAGAGGGTCGGGGTCATCAGGATCATCGACGCCAACAACCAGATGCTCGATCCTGCCTTTCTGCCGATCGACGACCGTGTCTCCGTCGAAGGCATCGAACAGGGCCTGCTCGGTCTGGCCTTCCACCCCGACTTCGCCGACAACGGCCGGTTCTTCGTCTACTACGTCAACAAACAGGGCCAGCGCCAACTGTCCGAGTTCGCCGTCACGCCGGACGATCCCAACCGGGCGGACCCCAACTCCGAGAAGGTCCTCTTCCAACTGGACCAGCCTGAGAACTCGACCGACATTCGCCACTACGCCGGCGATCTCCACTTCGGCCCCGATGGCTATCTCTGGGCCTCCTTGGGGGACGGCGCCGACGCCCGGGGCCAAGGTCAGAACCCGGAGACGATGTTCGCATCCATCCTTCGCATCGACGTCGACCAGGGCGACCCCTACGGGATACCTCCGGACAACCCGTTCGTCGACGGTGGCGGAGCGCCCGAGGTGTGGGCCTATGGGCTCCGCAATCCCTATCGATTCTGGATCGATGCCGTCGACGGGTACATCTACATCGGCGACGTCGGATTGGAGACCTGGGAGGAGATCAACGTCGTCCCCATCGACGAGGGCGGCGGATACAACTTCGGTTGGGCAAACATGGAAGGGACCAGGTGTCTCTTCGAATCCGACTGCGACCCTGCCAACTACACCCAGGCAGTCCTCGCCTACCCGAACTCGATACAGAACCCCGAGTCGGATCAGCCGAGCGGATGCGCGGTCACCGGTGGCGTGGTCTACCGCGGATCGGCCATCCCGGAGATCAACGGCCACTACTTCTATTCGGACTGGTGCAACCAGCTGATCCGGAGCTTCCGTCTGGTCGACGGTCAGCCCACCGAGATCACTGACTGGACCGACGACGTCGGGGAGGTCGGCCAGGTGAACTCCTTCGGAATCGGTGGCGACGGTGAGATGTACCTGGTGACCCACGAGGGCGACGTGGCGAAATTCGTGGCCAGCCGTTGACGACGTCTGCCTAGATGACCTGCCGGTGCGGCCTCCTGACTTCCTCTGGAGGTGGCAACAGGGCCGGCAGGGCCAGCGCTTCGATCCAGAGCTCACGCGCCCACCCCTGGCTGTGGGACAGATGCTTGTCCTCTTGCTCCTCCACCTGCGCATAGGCGTCCGCGACGATCTCTCCCACGGTCTCAGAGGCACTCTCCGAGACCCGTCCGATCAGTTCCCACATGGCGTGAGACTTCGTCTCGGCGTTGACCACGCATTCGGCTGCGACCAGTTGCGCTGAGTGGGCGGTGCTCGATGAGAGAGCCATGTCCATGGCCACGATCAGCGCCCGGACCTTGTGGCGGACCACCCGACGGCCCGACGTCTCCGAGTCGAGACGCAGACCGAGCTGATCGAGCATGTTCTTCAGGATCACGACGTGCTCCTCGGTCTCCTCGAGACACTCCTCCCACTCCCTCTGCACGTCATCGCTCGCAGTGCACTCCAAAGCCGTTTGGTACAACTCGAGCAGCCCGAGCTCGGTTTCCAGAGCTTCGTACAGGAGCCCGATCACTCGCGCACGGTTCATGACCTCGGGGACTTACCCCTGGGCCGCCCGCAGGAACCCGCCAGGGAGAGTGTCGCACCGACGTATGACCACTAGATCAGGCGACCTCAGCCGGCTGACAGGTCGGGCACCAGTACGTGAGACGAGCCGGCTCTCCGACCCAACCCTCGTCGATGGCCGTCCCGCATCGCCGGCATGGCTTCCCGGCCCTCTTGTACACCCAGGTGCCGCCACCCGGCCGACCGATCGTGGACCTGACGGAACGGCCGGCATTGGGCATCATCAGACGGCGGGCCCGACGGGCCAGCGCAGTCCTGGTCTCCATGTCGACTGCCGACATCGAGCGTCGTGGGTCGATGCCTTCGAGGAACAAGACTTCGCACTTGTACACGTTGCCGATCCCGGCCATGACCCTCTGATCGAGGAGGAAGTCGGAGACGGTGCGCTCAGCGGGATATCGGCTGGCCATTTCCTCGTACCGCTCCCAGTCGAACTCGGCGGCGAGGACGTCGGGCCCGATCTGTTCTAGATCCTTCTCGACCACTTTTCGCCTCCGCACCTCGACCGTGGGGGCGGCGATGACCCACATCGTGCCCACGGCAGTGGTCAGCGCAAGTCGGACCGCTCCAGGGTCCGCGCCGGGTCGTCCGCCCGGAGAGGTCGTCCTGACTCGCCCCGGCATCCCGAGATGGATGTGGATCGTGTAGCCGGAGTCGACGTCGATCAGCAGGTGTTTGCCCTGTGTTCTGACGTCGGTGGCGGTGGCGCCAATGAGAGCCTCCGATCGGGCACGGATCTCGGGTGCCGACCCTCCGACATCGGTGATCTCGTTGCCGATCAGGACGGGTCGGGCCCGGTCCGCGGCACGGACGTAGCTATCACCTTCGGGCACGACCCCAACCTTATGGAGGTCAGGTGAATGAGAAGATGGGAGGCAGGATCACCACGACCGCCGCCGCCCACAGCGCGAAGACGGGGAGGTAGGACGTCTGCCACCGCTCCAGCCGGTGGAATGTGCCCCTGCCTGTCAGGAAGCGGACCGAGAGCCAGGCGGTCGCCACCAGGTTGATCAGGAGCACGATGTTGAGGCCGAGCGCTACGGTGCGATTGGGCGTGAATCCGAGTTCACCGATCCGGGCCACCATCACGCCGAGAACCATCAGGTCGAGGATCAGCGCGGCCAGGACCGCGACCAACTGGATGCGATCCATCCAACCGACACCCTGCTCCGGGTCCCGGGCGGACATCCCGTACAGGACCAGCCCGAGGACCACAACGAGCAGCAGGTCGAACACACCGAGGAGCTCCCGATCGAATGCCCCGCCCAGACCAGTGGCGGCGTAGACGACGGTGGCCACGATCAGCATGACCGCGAAGAGTGGGGTGAAGACCATCGTCAACACTGGCGCCATGTTCTCGACCACCCGCTGTTTCGACTCGACCAGCCAGGCGGCCACGATCACCGCACCGGCCGACCCCATTGGCATGACCCACTCCAGGATCAACTCGGTGTTGACACCTGCGGGTTCGAGGATGCCGGTTGTGATGCCCATGAGGACGGCGCCACCGAGCCCGATGAGGGCGTAATAGATCAACCACTCCCCCGTGAAACGGACGAAGTCCATCCTCTTCTCATGCGACTGCAGCGTTGCGCCCATGTACGGATAGGCCACGACGAACCACAGGACCACCGGCAGATGAGCTATGACGAGGAGCTCGGTCGACCCTCCTGCGGCAAACGGATAGAGATTGACCACGAGGGCGGCGATGGCGAAAGGCGCTGCCGTCACCAGCCATTGGACCGGGGTGAGACCCCGGCGTCGGGCGAAGTAGGCGGCGAGAAAGGGAAGGACGAACAGGCTGGCGTTGCGCAGGAACCACGAGGCCTCCTCGCCCGGGAACCCGGCGGCGAGACGTGCAGCCTGCAACGTGAGCGCGGCGGCGATGGCGAAAACGAGAGGTTCGAGCCAGGAGACGGCCGCCGCCTGATCCTGGTGTTCGCCGGAGAGGACGAGTTGTTTCCACAACCGGCCGCTGTGCTCGCGAGCGAACTCCCGGGATACCTCGTCGAGATTGCCGATGCGCCTAACCGCGATGAGAAACGCCTCATCGGTGGCGAGCCCGGCTCTAGACAGATCGGCGATCTGATCCCGCAGATGGGTCTCGAGCTCGTCGACGTCGTGCCCATTGACGGCCGGGCTCCGTTCGACGAAAGCCCGCCATTCGGATATCTCGACCTCCAACTGCTCCATCATGCACTCCCTAGCGAGAACCGGGTGAGATCGTCACCCCAGGCGTCCCCCAGGGTTCGGGCCACCGTCACCCACTGCCGCTTGTGCTCGGCCAGCGCGGCCTTGCCATCGTCGGTGATGCTGTAGTACCTGCGCCGACGCCCCTCGGGCGACAGACGCCAGTCTGTCTTCACGTAGCCGAGACGATGGAGACGATGGAGCAGCGGGTAGAGCATCCCATCCGTCCACTCCATCTCACCGTCGGACAGCTCGCGAACCCGCTTCAGGATGGCGTAGCCGTACGTCTCCTCTTCGTCGAGGATCGTGAGCACCAACGGAGTCGCTGAGGCCGCCACCAGGTCCTTGTCGATGTTCAAGACAGACCTCTCGTGCTCATTTCAGAAGCATATAAGCACAATGTACATAGAAGTGCAAGGTATGGTGCCGGCACCTGGATCAGGTGTCTGTGCTCGAGTGGAGTTCAGGCGTTGGGGTCGACCCCGGCCGCCTCCCAGTCACCGTCGCCACCTGCACCCGCCGCCCATTTGGGCAACTCCTGGAGCGCCCACCGGTTGCCGTCGGGGTCGGAGAAGAAGACGAAGCGCCCCCATGGCTGTTCGTCGACCTCACTGACTTCGATGCCCCGCTCGAGCAGGTCGCTCCGGACGGCGTCGGCGTCGGCAATGACCATCTGCAGGTTGTCGAGGGAGCCAGGTGTCATCCCGGTGAGACCCTTTCCGATCGCGATCGAGCAAGCCGAGCCGGGCGGTGTCAGTTGCACGAACCGAATCTCGTCGCTGACCGTGTGATCCGAGTCGAGGTTGAACCCGACCCGCACGTAGAAGTCTTTGGCGACGTCGACGTCGCTCACCGGGACACCGACGAGTTCGAGTTTCATGTCCATGCCGCCGAACCTACCCCGACCGGGGGGATAGGTGCGGCACCACGTCGCAGCTACAGGTATCCCATCTCCTGGGCTTTGGCGTAAGCCTCGGTACGGTTCCGGGCCCCGAGCTTCACGATGGCGGACGACAAGTAGTTGCGCACCGTCCCCTCGGCGAGATGGAGTCTCTCGGCGATCTCGCTGTTGGGAAGTCCTTCCCCGACCTCTCGCAAGACCTCCCGCTCCCGGTCGGTGAGCGGGTCGATGCCACCCCATGCGGACACCGCCAGTTCGGGGGCGATCACGCGGTTGCCGGCGGCCACGCGTCTCAGGGTGTCGGCCAGTTCCTCGATTGGTGAGTCCTTGAGGACATACCCCGCAACTCCGGCGTCGAGTGCGCGTCGCAGGTAGCCGGTCCGGGCGAATGTGGTCACGATCACGACGCGGACCGATCGATCGTCCTTGAGCCGGGCAGCAAGGTCGAGTCCGGTCATCCCCGGCATCTCGATGTCGGTGATGACGATGTCCGGCCGGTGCTCGGCCACCGCCGCCAGGCCCTGCTCGCCGTCCTCGGCGAGTGCCGCCACCTCGATGTCGGGCTCGAGGTCGAGTAGCCCGGCAAAGGCTCCGCGCACCATGGCCTGGTCTTCGACCAGGACGACACGGATCATGACGAGCTCCCACCGAATGGCATGTCGATTCGAAGCTCGGTCCCGCCGTTCGCTCCGCTTCCGAATGTCACGATTCCCCCGGCCGCAGCGACACGCTCCCGCATCCCCTGGATCCCTGAGCCGGGCCCCTTGGCAGGCCCGACCCCGTCGTCGGTGACCGAGAGCGACACTCCCCCGTCCTGGCTGTCGAGCCGGATCATCACCGTGCTCGCCTTGGCATGACGGATGGCATTGGTGACCGCCTCGCGCAGCCCCAACGCCAGCACGTTCTCCACCGACGGCGCCAGATCGACCTCCCAGTCCCCCGGCGTCTCCAAACCGACGCCGGCCGCCTCGAGTGACTCCCCGGCCACCACCAGCTCATCGCGCAGCGATGCCTGACGCCATCCGGCCACGCTCTCCCTGATCGAGGAGAGGGCGTCACGGGCCACCCGTTCCACCTCATCCGCCTCACGCGTCGCCCGATCCGGGTCCGACAGGGCCAGCTTCTGGACCAGTTGGCTGCGCACGATGATGGCGGTGAGGGCCTGGCCGGCGACGTCGTGGACATCCCGAGCGATCCGTTCCCGCTCGGCCATCGTGGCGAGGTGTGCGATGCGACGGTTTTCGGCCAGCAGAACGTCGGCGTGTTGGTCCCGGGACACGTCGTGGAAGACGGCGTTACCGACCACCCAGATCATGACCACAGGAACCATGGTGAAGAGGCGGAACGGCCAGGGGATGCTGCTCAGGAAGAGACCGGACAGGGTGATGACGGTTATCACCGCCAGTCTGGGGCGGAGCGTCTCCTCGGTGGCCGACCTGGCCAGGAGTGCGGCGGCGTAGATGGGCAGCGCCATGATCGCGGTCGAGTCGAACGGCGCGGTGAGAACTGCCAGCAACATGAGGACGGTGGCGCCCCCGATGTCCCAGCCTCGGATCTCTGAGATCACAAAGGTCGGAAGTGCGACCGCGACCACAGCGGCGGCGAACAGCCAGTCCCCGATATCAGGGTCGGGCTGGAAGATCGGCCCGATGAGGATGAACCCGAAGAAGATCAGCGGTGCCCAGCGCGCGAAACCGGAACGTCTCGCTTCGAGACGTTCCGAGTTCGCGAGCCTGATGGTCGTCTCGTTCACGCTTTGGCGGAACGGTACGCCAAGGCTGCCGTGACTGCTCCGACGACCGTGATCCCCGCCAGGTAGGCGATGTGACCCCACATCGGCCCACCGTTCACCTGTGCCAACGCCAGTTGCCCGAGGTGATAGGGCGGGAGGAACACCGCGATCTGGCCGAGCCAGGTCGGGAGCATCTCCAGTGGGAACCAGAGACCCGACAGGATCACCGAGGGAATCAGTGTCGTGTTGAGCACCGATATCGCCGCGTTGGTGCTGAACCTCGCCCCAATGGCCAGGGAGAACAGGCTGAAGGGCAACGCCCCGAGCACCAGCATGGCGATGATGCGCAGTACCTGGGTCATCTCCATTGGCCCGGTGGTGAGACGGGTGACCAGAGCGATACCGGTCAGGGTGATCAGCGCATATGGGAGTGCTGCGGCCACCTTGGCGGACAAGGTCACACCGAGCGGGGTGCCGTCGGCTCGCTTGATCTTGAGCCAGCCACGCTCACGGGCGTCGGCAAGACCGACACCCGGGTTGGTCCAGACCACAGAGAGAGCGCCGAACGCCCCGTATGTGGCCAACGACTCGATGCCGAAGCCGCCCTCGTCGCCGAAGATCGTTGCGAACAGTGCGAAGAACGCGATTGGCATCAGAACTGTGAAGATGAGAGCGGTCGGCTCCCGGACGATCCCCAGGATCTCGTCCCTCAACTCCGTGCGAAAGATCCGCGTGTTCATGCTGCAACCTCCTCATGGTTGGTGATGGCGATCAGGACCTCCTCGAGGCTCGCCGTCGCCACGGTCAAGTCACTTGCTTCGGGGTCGAGGGCGAACAGAGCCCTGACCACCTGCTCACTGTCGGTCGTGGTGATGACGGTGCGGCCGTCGCGAACCTCAACCGTCTCCACCGTGTCGAGTGCCCTGATCACACTCGCCGGTGTCTTGGTCTGCATGGTGATCCGCCGGTCTGGGAGTCTGCGACGCAGCTCGTCGGGTGTCCCATCGGCGACCATTCGCCCCCGATCGATCACGACGGCCCGGTCGGCGACTGCGGCCGCCTCGTCGACGAGGTGGGTGGTGATGAGGACCCCCGCTCCTGCGTCGAGACGTCGTCGGATCGTGTCCCAGAACCGACGTCGGGCCTCGACGTCGAGACCTTCGGTGGGCTCGTCCAGGATCAGCAGTACCGGATCGGCCACCAGCCCCATGGCGAGCTGCAGCCTCTGCTGCTGTCCACCGGAGAGCTCGGACGCCCGCCGCTTCTCCAGACCGGTGAGACCCATCTCGGCGATCGCTTGGCTGGCCGCCTCCAGGGTTTGACCCCTGCGAATGGCCGCCCCATCCACGATCTCCTCGACGGTGAGAGCCCGCGGGAACCCGACCGACTGCTGGACGATGCCGAGCTTGCGCCGGGTGGCGGAATTGCGGGGGTGGCCGCCCGCCACCTCGATGTGGTCGGCCTGGCCTTCGATCAACCCGATCACATTTGCCACGAGGGTCGTCTTACCGGCGCCGTTCGGGCCGAGTAGGGCGACACACTCGCCGGGGTCGACGGTCAGGTCGACGCCGGAGAGAGCCGTGTGGTCCCCGTATCGGTGAACCAGACCTCGTACTTCGAGCACATGTTCCATTGAGAACCTCCTTCGGAGCGGATCATGCGGAATGACCGGTCCAGGCGGTAGTGCGATGGATCACGAGCTCGACATGACAGATGTCACCCGTCGCCAGGGGACGAGGGGCGAAAATGCTCCCAACCCCGTTACGGGGTGACGGGAGTGGGAGGCGAGTCCTCGGATGGGAACTCCCAGGACTTCGAGGGAAGAAGCCCGACATCCTCGCCTGTGAGGCAACGGGCCACGATTCGGAACACATTGACGGTGTTGTTTCCCTGACCGAGCTCACAACCGTCCGGGGTCTTCATGGCCAGAAGAGGGGCCAGCCAGACGGTCTCGACGTCCATGTCGGTGCCGACCTGGCTCCAGTGCTCTTCCTTGATCCTTGCCCCATGATCACCCTGGACGATCACCAGCGCCGACGGATCGGCCTCGAGGATCCTCCTCACTGCTTCTGTGGCTCTCTCCCCGGTGCAACGAACAGCGTCGAGCAGGTCCTGATCGGGGAGCCAGTTCTCCTCCGCGAGATGGGCCAGCTGGGGAGTGCAGTCGGGACCCAGCCACCGGTAGGGCGGGTGCGGGCTCATCACGTGGAACAGGGCGAAGAACGGTTGATCCCTGTCCGCCTCCTGCGAGCGGATTCGCAGCGCACGGTCGACGGCCGGAACGGGGTCGACGACCTGGACCTTTTCATCCTCGGCGACCACGAGATCGAGAACCGGCCCGAGCAAGGTGACCGAGTAGACGAGATCGTCTTCGACGTGAAGTGGTCCTCCGGACAGGCAGATGGAGTCGGGCTGCCCGCACGTCCAGCCTGACCACCCGGCGGCCGGGAGCACGAGTCGGCGATAGCCGGCATCGTCGAACCACGACAAGACGGTCGGACTCTCGAACATCACCTTCTGGGATATCAGGTGGAGGTCGTCGTAGGTCACGTCGTTCGGCAGGTAATTGCCGGCCACCGTCGAGCTGATCGACAGGTGGGTCCACGAGTACGGGGCAACCGCCTCTTGGTCTACCTCCAGCCCCAGCCCCGCAAGCTCGTCGGCAAGGTCGTAGTCGGCGCCCAGCTCGGCCATGACGTCCGAGCGAGGGTGCCCGTCGAGAATGAACCAGTAGACGTTGGGCCGGTTGTCGGCCGGAATCGGCGGGAAGTCGAAAGGCTCCATCGCCTCTTCCACCGCTTCGGCCTCAGCGACTGGCTCGGCCCGTGCCCCGCCGACCATGTCAACGATGGGCGCCACGGCGAGAAAGAACGGGAGGATCACCAGGAGATGCTGGACGCTGCGTGGTCGCGAGGCCAACCCGGCTGCGATCACCGGAGCGGCGGTGACGGCAATGCTCATCCAGGCCGCCTCGAAACCCAGGGACTTCGCCAGAGCCGGGCCGTAGAAGAAGATCAGGAGCGCAACCGCCACCGCGGTCGCCTGCAACCTTGGCGATCCCGGTGCGTCGACCCGTGATGCGGCGAGCACGAGCACCGCCCCGATGGCACTGAACACGGCCCACCACATGACGAGCCGGTTGAGGTCGAGATCCTCGCCCGGGTTGTTGGCGAGGATCCTCAGCATCGGAATCGCCGCGGCGACGGCCACGCTGGCCAGCGCCCACCACGAAATCCTCCGCTGGGCCTGCACGGTGCGGAGATTTGGCTCATCGGTACTCATCAGCACCGGACCGGTCATTCGGAGACTCCCTGGATCGCCACACGCTCCCAACCAGGCGTGGGATTTCGATATCTACTTCGACACGTTCCGCGGCAATCTCAACCAATCGTCCCAGATCCCAACTCCCGTCACGAACCCTGCGTGACCGATGTCAATGCGTGGAGTCGACAGCCACGCTCGTACGGGGCCGAATGTTCTGGTTGTGGTGGAAGATGTTCTCGGGGTCGTATTTGGCCTTCACGTCCCTCAGACGCTCGTAGATGTCGTCGCCGTACGCTTCGCGAATTCGGTCGGGATGCTCGTCACCGCCGAGGAAGTTGACGTAGACACCGGCACGGTAGCGATCCAGGGCAGTGTGGAAGCGTCGCACCCAGGCGGTGTCATGTTCGGCGTGGTCTTCCCCGGGCCGCCACACGGCGTCGATCGTCATCGCATGCGTCGCCTGCCGGTTCCCGAAGGCGGTGGCGGCTTCAGGGACCCGGCTCACCGCTCCTCCCAAGTGGAAGATGGCCGCGTACGAACGGGGTGACGAGGCAGCGAACGCGTGCTCTGCGAGCACTCCGATCAGGTCGTCGCTCAACTCCGGGAGATGTGTCGACTTCCAGTAGTAGTCCCAACCGTGTGGCACGGTGGAGTCGACGGCGCTTTGGTGGTCGACGTACGGATTGGGAGCGATCAAGTCGAGAAGCGGCGACCCGTGTTCACGAAGCGGGCGGAGAACCTCGTAGCCCTCCTGGATCGGCCCCGACCAACACACATTCACGATGGTCACCGGTCGCCAATGCATGTCCTCGGGGATGACCGACAGGGGTGGGG
>DASSVE010000164.1:0-12286 GCA_035706345.1 Acidimicrobiia bacterium | reverse complement strand
GAACCGGAGCCGGCTGGCGTATGGCCTCTGAGGATTCCAGATATCGAGACCGCTGTTTGCGATTCATCGTCTCGGTGATGCCTGCGATCTCGAGGAGACCCTCACGGGTCAGATGTCGATCGTCTTTCATCATCGAGATGACCGCGCAGAACGACTTGAAATCGTCCCGTTTGGCAGTTCTCAGTGGATGTTCTTCGAAGAACGGGATGATCAGCCCACAGAGGTCTGATCTGCGCTTCACCGCGTACCGCATCAAGCGGTAGCGATGGTTGTCGCGCCGGTGATTCTCGATGATCGAACCGCATCCGAAGAACTCGATGAGTTCGTCGAGTGCGCTTCGAGATGGTGCGGCCTGGGTCACCGAGAACTCGTGCTGGACCTGCCAGCCGAGTCGGAGCCCGGGGTTACGCACCACCGATATCGAGAAGCAGCCCTCGCCGTCGACGAAGCCGACGACCCACTGCTCGAAACCTGGTCTTTCCTGCTGATTGACCGCACCGGACGGTTTGTCACTGCCCATGTCGTCACCCTACGAAGAGAGTGTGACAGGAACTAGTACCGCCGGATACTCGGTGTTCCCAGCATATAGCCAGCTGCTAATCGTGATGTCACCACCACGAAGGGCAGAGCTCTTTGCACTAAAGAGCCGTCTACCTTAGGACCGTTATAGTTACGGCCGCCGTTTACTGGGGCTTAGTTTCAAGGCTTCGCCGAAGCTAACCCATCCACTTAACCTTCCAGCACCGGGCAGGCGTCACAGGGTATACGTCGTCTTGCGACTTAGCACCCTGCTGTGTTTTTGGTAAACAGTCGCTTGGGTCTGGTTTCTGCGGCCCCCTCAAGCTTCGGACGCGAAGTCCTACACCTTACCGGGGCGATCCTTCTCCCGAAGTTACGGATCCATTTTGCCGAATTCCTTAACCAGAGTTATCTCGCTCGCCTTGGTATTCTCTACCTGTCCACCTGTGTCGGTTTGGGGTACGGGCACTCTGCGTGCTCGCTAGAAGTTTTTCTTGGAGGCATGGCTTCGGCGGCTTCACCTGAATCGGCTCGGCATCACGCCTCAGTCTTTATGAGGTCCGGATTTACCTGGACCTCGACCACACGCTTGCCCCGGGAACAACCATCGCCCGGGTCCGCTTAGCCTTCCCCGTCACTCCATCGCTGGCCTAGTACTGACTGGGTCGGTAGGCCCCGAAGGGCTTTCCTTAGCAAGTCAGATTCGGCCTGGGCGCTCGCAAAGTGGTACCGGAATATCAACCGGTTATCCATCGACTACGCCTCTCGGCCTCGCCTTAGGTCCCGACTTACCCTGGGCGGACGAGCCTTCCCCAGGAACCCTTGGACATTCGGCGGAAGAGATTCTCACTCTCCATTCGCTACTCATGCCGGCATTCGCACTCGTGCAGCCTCCACAGTTGGCTTACGCCACTGCTTCGATGGCTACACGACGCTCCCCTACTGATCCAACGACGAATCGTCGAATCCCGCAGCTTCGGCGGTGTGCTTGAGCCCCGTTACATTTTCCGCGCGGAATCACTCGACCAGTGAGCTGTTACGCACTCTTTAAATGAATGGCTGCTTCTAAGCCAACATCCTGGCTGTTTGAGCAACTCCACATCGTTTCCCACTTAGCACACACTTAGGGGCCTTAGCTGGCGATCTGGGCTGTTGCCCTCTCGACCACGAAGCTCATCCCACGTAGTCTGACTGCTGAACTTTACGTACTGAGATTCGGAGTTTGACTGAATTCGGTAAGCTTGTAGGCCCCCTAGTCCAATCAGTGCTCTACCCCCAGTACGGAACATACAACGCTAGCCCTAAAGCTATTTCGGGGAGAACCAGCTATCGCCGAGTTTGTTTGGCCTTTCACCCCTATCCACAGGTCATCCCCCAAGTTTTCAACCTTGGTGGGTTCGGGCCTCCACGAGGTCTTACCCTCGCTTCACCCTGCCCATGGATAGCTCACTCGGCTTCGGGTCTACGACATGCGACTAGACGCCCTATTCAGACTCGCTTTCGCTTCGACTACGGCTCACGCCTTATTCTCGCCACATATCGGTAACTCGCCGGCTCATTCTTCAAAAGGCAGGCGGTCAGAAGCACAAGTGCTTCCTCCCACTGCTTGTAAGCCATCGGTTTCAGGTACTATTTCACTCCCCTCGCCGGGGTTCTTTTCACCTTTCCCTCACGGTACTAGTTCACTATCGGTCACCAGGTAGTAATTAGCCTTACGAGGTGGTTCTCGCAGATTCACACGGAATCTCCTCCGTGATACTTGGGAACACTGATTCTCGAGGTCGATCGGTTTTCGATTACGGGGCTATTACCCACTGTGGCCCAGCTTTCCAGCTGTGTTCATCTAACCGCCGACTTTGTAACTCGAGCTCTGCGCCGGTGCACAGAGACATCAGGTCCCACGACCCCCATACAGCAACGCCACCGGGCTATCACACTGCATAGGTTTAGGCTGTTCCCTTTTCGCTCGCCGCTACTCGGGGATTCGCTGTTGCTTTCTTTTCCTCAGGGTACTGAGATGTTTCAATTCCCCTGGTTGTCTCTACCGGCCCTATGTGTTCAGACCGGAGTGATTGAGCATTACCTCAATCGGGTTTCCCCATTCGGACATCCTCGGTTCGATCGCCTGCTTGACGGCTAACCGAGGCTTTTCGCAGCCTGCCGCGTCCTTCATCGACTCCTGGTGCCAAGGCATTCACCAATGGCCCTTAGTAGCTTGGATAGATACAAGAATCCAAGACAATATTTGTGCTCGCTATGCAGTTCTCAAGGTGCCTGAAGGCAGTCCTGTCCCCCTCACGCGAGACGGGACAGTTGTGACTCCTTCACAACTGAACAATGTGCCGTGACCGGGTCGAGCCCGGTCCAGCCAGCTACCAACTAAGAGCTGGAAGCCAGGTAATCAGCCTGTCTTCGTCAATGCTCCTTAGAAAGGAGGTGATCCAGCCGCACGTTCCCGTACGGCTACCTTGTTACGACTTAGTCCCAGTTACCGACCCCGCCTTAGGCAGCTCCCTCCCATAGGGTTAGGCCACTGACTTTGGGCGTTGCCGACTTCCGTGACTTGACGGGCGGTGTGTACAATCCCCGAGAACGTATTCACCGCGGCTTTGCTGATCCGCGATTACTAGCGACTCCGGCTTCATGAAGTCGAGTTGCAGACTTCAATCCGAACTAGGACCGGCTTTTTAGGATTCGCTCACCCTCGCGGGATCGCTGCCCGTTGTACCGGCCATTGTAGCATGCGTGCAGCCCTGGATATAAGGGGCATGATGACTTGACGTCGTCCTCACCTTCCTCCGAGTTATCCCCGGCAGTCTCCTATGAGTCCCCGGCCGAACCGCTGGCAACATAGGACAAGGGTTGCGCTCGTTGCGGGACTTAACCCAACATCTCACGACACGAGCTGACGACAGCCATGCACCACCTGTCACGGGCCCTAATGGACACTGTATTTCTACAGCTTTTCCCGTGATGTCAAACCCAGGTAAGGTTCTTCGGGTTGCATCGAATTAAGCCGCATGCTCCGCCGCTTGTGCGGGGACCCGTCAATTCCTTTGAGTTTTAGCCTTGCGGCCGTACTCCCCAGGCGGGATACTTAATGCGTTAGCTTCGGCACGGCAGTCGTTGGTAAGACCGCCACACCTAGTATCCAACGTTTACGGCGTGGACTACCAGGGTATCTAATCCTGTTTGCTCCCCACGCTTTCGCTCCTCAGCGTCAGTGCCGGCCCAGAGAACCGCCTTCGCTACTGGTGTTCCTCTCGATATCTGCGCATTTCACCGCTACACCGAGAATTCCATTCTCCTCTACCGGACTCGAGTCACAGCAGTATCGACTGCAATTCCGAGGTTGAGCCTCGGACTTTCACAGCCGACTTGCTGAACCGCCTACGAGCTCTTTACGCCCAATGATTCCGGATAACGCTCGCACCCTACGTATTACCGCGGCTGCTGGCACGTAGTTGGCCGGTGCTTCTTTTGGAGGTACCGTCAATTTCTTCCCTCCCGAAAGGGGTTTACAACCCGAAGGCCTTCATCCCCCACGCGGCGTTGCTGCGTCAGGCTTTCGCCCATTGCGCAAGATTCCCTGCTGCTGCCTCCCGTAGGAGTCTGGACCGTGTCTCAGTTCCAGTGTGGCTGATCGTCCTCTCAGACCAGCTACTCGTCGATGCCTTGGTAGGCCGTTACCCCACCAACTAGCTGATAAGCCGCGAGCCCATCCCACAGCGCAAAAGCATTTCCTCGGTCAGCCATGTGGTTGTCCGAGGGTATCCGGTATTAATCCAAGTTTCCCTGGGCTGTCCCGGTCTGTGGGGCAGGTTGCTCACGTGTTACTCACCCGTTCGCCGCTCCGTCATGCCAGTGGGTTACCCCTCCGGCATGCGTCGCTCGACTTGCATGCATTAGGCACGCCGCCAGCGTTCATCCTGAGCCAGGATCAAACTCTCCAACATACTTCTCGGTCCCGGGCCCGAGGGCTCGAGACACCAAGTCAGTGAAGGGTTTGGTATTGGGTCCCGGGGTCGTGAGGACCCCGAGCTTGATTACTCATTGTGATTGTCACCGTGCGACCCGAGGGTCGCTGGCAAATCACCAAGGTGCTTCGCTCCCACCCTTACGGAGGAGCTGGCACCGCTGGCTGTTTGGAGTTCTCTCGAACTCCTTGGCACATTGTTCAGTTGTCAAGGAGCCCACAGCTCCGCGCTCTGATGTCGTTTCGTTGATCAGGCCGGACCTACGATGTTATCGCGCCCGGCGGGCAGAAACAAACGGCGCAGCCCGACGGGCTCCGCCGCAAGAGCGGACCGCACCGACACTTGCCGGCGCGAAGCTCATGATAGGGCACTCCCCCACGTACACAAAGTCAATCGCAGAGACGGGCGAAACGACGTCTCCCCACCCTGAGGATCTTGCCCACCAGCTCCGCCCGGGGGATCTCCTGGGCGTCGATCACGGTCCCGTCGAGCCGCACCGCCCCCTGTTGCAGCAGACGGCGGGCCTCTCCCCCCGAGATGTCGAACACGGAGCGGATCAGGGCCGGCAGGCTGACCGGATCCTCGGCAGGCAGGGTGAATTCCTCCACGTCGTCGGGCACCCCGCCCTCCCTGAAGACCTGGTCGAAGCTCGCCTCGGCCTCGGCAGCCGCCTCCTCGCCCCAGTAGAGGGTCACCACCGCTCGAGCCAGCTCGCGTTTGGCCTCGTTGGGGTGGATGGAGCCGCCGGCGAGCCCGGCTTCGATCGCGGCGACGGCCTCCTCGTCGTAGTCGGCGGCGAGCCGGAACCACTGGCCCATCACGTCGTCGGGGATGCTCATGGTCTTGCCGAACATCTCGTCGGGGGGATCGTCCACTCCTATGTAGTTGCCCAGGGACTGGGACATCTTGTTGACACCGTCGGTGCCGACGAGGAGCGGCATGGTCACTGCCACCTGGGGCTCCTGTCCGTACCGCTCCTGGACGACACGCCCCATCATCAGGTTCCACAGCTGATCGGATCCCCCCAGCTCGATGTCGGCCTCGACCGCAACCGAGTCGTAACCCTGGAGAAGGGGGTAGAGGAACTCCATGACCGAAATGGGGACCCCGCTCTCGTACCGTTTGGCGAAGTCGGAGCGCTCCATCATCTGGGCCACGGTCGCCGCGGAGGTCAGTTCGAGCAGCCCGTACATGTCGAGACTGCCCAGCCATTCGGAGTTGCGTCTGATCTCCAGGTTCTCCTTGGACAGGACCTTCTCGAACTGACCGAGCACGTTCCGTGCATACCCCTCCACCTCTTCGGCCGTGAGGCGCTTGCGTTGAGCGTCGCGGGCGGAGGGATCGCCCACCTGGGCGGTGAAGTCCCCCACTATGAGCACGGCGGTATGGCCCAGGTCCTGGAACTGGCGGAGCTTGCGGAGAGCCACCGCCCAACCCAGGGTCACCGCGGGAGCGGTGGGGTCGAGACCGAGCTTGACCCGGAGAGGGCGCCCCAGCTCCAGCTTGGCGGCGAGCTCCTCCATGGGGACCACCTGATCGGTGTGCCTGAGGATCGTCTCGAGATCGGACCTGGTCACGGGAGCAGCGTAAACAGACTCGGTTCAGGCGGACAGTTGGGTCACCGCCACGAACCGCCAGGGTCGGTCCTGGGCGCGGGAGATGCCGATTCGGGGTGTGGCCATGACCTTCTCGGGTGGTTCCCCCATCTCGAAGTGCACCACCGACGAGGTGTCGAGGAGATCCCCCCCGTTGTGCTCGATGGTGATACCCAGGGCCTGACACAACTTGCCAGGCCCGTTGGCGAGGTCGGTGGCTCTCCCCCGGCGGCGAGTAGCGACGGATTCTCCCTCGACCACCTCACCACCGCGCATGAGGATCCCCCAACCGACACCCTCGGGGCCCGCCGAGGTGTTGGCGCAGTTGTGGATGCCATAAGAGCGGTAAACGTACAACGTGCCCGGCTTGCGGAACATCGACCCGTTCCTCGCCGTCTCCCCCCGATAGGCATGGGAGGCCGGGTCGTCGCTTCCCTTGTAGGCCTCGACCTCGGTGAGCCGAAGACGAACCTCGACACCGCCGACACGGGAAACCAGGTGCATCCCCAGGAGCAGCGGCGCCGCCTCCTCGGGCGGACCGGTCAGGATGTCCTCCAGGATGGTCGTTGCCGCCATCAGGCTCCCCTGAGACGAGCCCCCAGACTGGCGGCCGCCTCGATCATCCGGTCACGGATGGCGCCAATCTCGCGTTGTTCCAGTGTCCGATCCGGGGCCCTGAGCCGGTACCGGATGGCGAGCGCCTTCATCCCTTCCCCGACCGAGTCGCCGGTGAACTCGTCGAAGACCCGGGCCCACTCCACCAGGTCGGTGCTCCCGGTGGTGGCGTCGATGAGTGCCTTGGCCGGTGTCTCGGCGGGCACCAGGAAGCTGAGGTCGAAGTCGACGTGCGGGAAGACCGAGGGGGCGACGGCGAGAGTCGGCGCCACCGGGGCCAGCAACGGGTCGAGGTCCAGCTCGGCGACCGCCACCCGCCCTTCCAGCTCGAAATACCGGACGGCCATCGGCGACAACTCGCCGACGTGACCCACGACCACGCTGTTCACGCTGATTTGGGCGGTGCGCCCGGGGTGGAACCCTGGACGGGTCGCCGACTCGATCTCGACGTCGAGATCGAGGGCGTCTGCGAGATGACGGAATATGGCCAGGCTGACCGTGGCGTCTGCCGTGACGAACGCCTCCCCCATCTTCTCGATGCCGACATCGCCGATCACAGCCCAACCGATCCGGTCGAACTCGGTGGGCAGCCTGGGATCGTCCCTGCTCGGCTCGGAGCTGAACACCTTGCCGAACTCGAAGAGCGCCACCGACGTGTTCCCATGCGACCGGTTGTAGCGCAGGCCGTTCAGCAGCCCGGGCAAGATCGTGGGCCGGAGCTTCGACTCCTCCTCGCGTAGCGGGTTCTTCACCGTGAGCAACTCGGAGCTGTCTGTCTCCAGGCCGAGGGCGGTCAGGTCCTCCACGCTGACGAACGGCAGGTTGATCGCCTGGCTGAGACCGATTCCGGTGAGGGTGGTGAGGACACGCCGCAGCCGCCGTTGCTCGGCGGTCAGCCCACCGGCAGGACCGGTGGGGAGGGTGGCATCGAATTTGTCGAACCCGTGGATGCGGGCGATCTCCTCCACCAAGTCGGCCGGTCTGGTCAGGTCGGGGCGGAACGTGGGGATGGTCACGATGAACGGGTCGACCCCTTCGACCTCGAGCTCGAGTCGTTCCAGGATCGACCGGACCTCGGCCGGGTCGAAACCCTCTCCAAGCAGTTGGGTGACATGATCCATGGTCAGCTCCACGGTCCAGGGCCGGATGTCGACGGTGACGACGTCCACGGCGCCTTCCAGCACCTCGCCGCCGGCGAGCCGCTGCACCATGGCACAGGCCCGCTGATTGGCGACGTCGGCGAGATTCGGGTCGACCCCTCTCTCGAATCGGGTGGCCGCCTCCGACCGGAGATCGTGGCGGCGCCACATGTTCATGATCGTGGGCGGGTCCCACGACGCCGCCTCCATCAGCACCCGGGTGGTCTTGTCCGAGACCTCGCTGCGGGCGCCTCCCATCGTCCCCGCCATCGAGGTTGCGCCGGCATCGTCGTAGATGATCAGATCGCCCTCCGACAGGGTGCGCACCACGTGGTCGAGGGTCTCGAGGGTCTCACCCGGACTGGCGCGTTTCACCACGAGCCGGTCACCGACGATGGTGTCGGCGTCGAAGGCGTGAAGCGGGTGCCCCAGCTCGAACATCACGTAGTTGGTCACGTCCACCACATTGGAGATCGATCGGACCCCGACCTTGTGCAGGCGATGCCGCACCCGCAGGGGTGAGGACCCGACCCGGACACCCCGAATCTCGCGGGCGGTGAACCGTCGGCAACCTGTGGGATCGGCTATCTCGACCGAGACGCGTGTCGCCCCCGGCACCGTTGTCAGGGGCAACGGCGGCACCCGCGTCTCCACGTCGAACCAGGCACCGAGGTCCCGGGCGATGCCGACCAGCGACAGGGCGTCCGGCCGGTTGGTCGTGATCTCGAGCTCGAAGACCACGTCGGGCAGCTCCACGACCTCGTGGAACGGGCGGCCCACCTCCAGGTCGTCCTCGAGAACGAGAATGCCCGACTGGTCGCTCCCGATGCCAAGCTCTCGCTCGGAGCAGATCATCCCGTTCGACTCGACTCCCCTGATCGTCCGTTTCCCGATCTCCACACCACCGGGCAACACCGAACCGGGCCGTGCCACCGCCACGGTGGCACCGACATCGAAGTTCCATGCACCGCAGATGATCTGTGACGGGCCCTGACCGTGATCGACCTGACAGACCCGCACCTTGTCGGCGTCGGGGTGAGGGGCGATGTCGAGCACCTTGCCCACGTAGACCTCGGTCCAGCCGGGCTCGAGCGCCTGGACGTGCTCGACTGCGTGGCCCAGCATGTCGAATGCGTACGACAGCTCGTCGATGTCCTCGGTCGGGAGGTCCACGAACTCACGGAGCCAGGCGAGGGAGACCTTCATCAGAACTGCCTCAGGAAACGGATGTCGTTCTCGATGAAGTGGCGAAGCGAGTCGACACCGTGACGTGCCATGGCCACGCGTTCCGGGCCGAGACCGAAGGCGAAACCACTGACCACGCTCGGGTCGTATCCGGCCGTCTCCAGGACGAAGGGGTCCACCATGCCGCATCCGAGCAGCTCGAGCCAGCCCTTACCGTGGCAGACCCGGCATCCCGGCTCGCCGCCGTCGCAGTTGAAACAGGACACGTCGAGCTCGGCACTGGGCTCGGTGAAGGGGAAGAAGTGCGGTCGCAGCCTGACGTCGGTCTTGGGACCGAAGAACTCGCGGGCGAAGTGGAGCAGGGTGCCTTTCAGATCGCTGAACTGGATGCCCTCGTCGACCGCCAGACCCTCGATCTGATAGAAGACCGGCAGATGTGTGGCGTCGATCGTGTCCCGTCGGTAGCACCTGCCCGGGACCACCACATACACGGGCGGCTCGTGGCTCTCCATCCACCGCGCCTGCACCGATGAGGTGTGCGGTCGCAGGTTGACCTCGTCCTCGGGATTGCCCCAGTCCAGGTACATGGTGTCCTGCTCCCATCGTGATGGATGGGTCGGTGGCGTGTTCAGAGCGTCGAAGCTGTAATAGGCGAGCTCGGCCTCCGGGCCTCCCACCACGCGATAACCGAGACCAACGAAGATGTCGCAGATCTCGTCGATGGTCTGCTGGACCACATGGATGGATCCGGATGGGAAGCTCACGGCCTCCAAGGTGACGTCGATCGTCTCGGTGCGCAGACGCTGTTCCTCTTCGATGATCTCCAGCTCGGCCCGTCTCTTGGCGAGGAGGGTGCCGATGCGCCCAGTGGCTTCGTTGAGCTTGGCCCCGACCTTCGGCTTCAGTTCGTCGTCGAGCCGGCCCATGGAGCGACGCACCTGGCCGACCGGGGAGTCCTTGCCCAGCAGCTCGTTCTCGACACGCTCCAGCTCCTCGAGGGAGGTAGCCGCAGCGATTCGCTCGGGAGCGCTCGCGATGGCCTGTTCGAGAGTGGAGACGGGGTCCATGTCCGGCGGGAGGTTAGACCGGGTCAGAGGCCTCACCCGAACCCCGGGAGAAGGCGTACACGACGATCCCTGCGGCCACTGCGGCGTTGAGACTCTCCGTCGGCCCGGGTGTCTCGATCGTCACCTGGAAGTCACATGCGGCGGCCAGGTCTTCGGGGAGCCCGTGGGCCTCCTCACCGATGAGGACCGCCACCGGGCGGGCCGGGACGTCCTCAGGAGCTGTCCCACCGCGCACCACGGTGGCCACGGTGACCCACTCCCCCAATGCCTCGACGCCGTGGACCCGGGACACCGGAGTCTGGAACTGTCCGGCGCCACCGGACCTGATCGTCTTGGGCGACCAGGGGTCCGCCGTGCCCTCGGTGTAGGCGAAGCCCCAGCCGAATGCCGCCGCGGTCCTGATCATGGTCCCCACGTTGCCGGGATCGGAGACACCCACCGCCACCAGGAGGTTGCGGGACGGGTCGAGTCGTTCCTCGGGGATCTCGACCACCGCCACCGGCCCCCTTGGCGTCTTGGTCCCGGCGAGACGTCGCAAGGCCTGTTCGTCGACACCGATCTCACCCGGACCGGGCCTGAGGGCGAAGACCTCCCTCGCCACCCCGCCGGCCGCGATGACGTCGGCCAGCAGCTCAGGTCCCTCGACGAGGGTCAGACCCCGCTCCCTGCGGTCCCGAGCGCGATGAAGCCGGGCCGCCTCCACCACCGTCTTGGCGCGGTGGGTGCGGACCGGCTCCATGCCAATCAGACCGGTTCGGTCAGCTGCCCTTGGCGACCTCGACCAGCTGAGCGAACGCGTCGGGATCCGAGACCGCCATCTCGGCGAGCATCTTGCGATCCACCTCGACCTCGGCGGCCTTCAGACCGGCGATGAGCTGGCTGTAGGTGGTCCCGTTCTGGCGGGCGGCGGCGTTGATGCGGGAGATCCAGAGCTTGCGGAAGTCACGCTTGCGGGCGCGACGATCCCGATAGGCGTCCTGCATCGCATGCATGACCTGCTCGTTGGCGGTCTTGTAGCGCCGGCTCCGGGCACCCTTGTACCCCTTGGCGCGGTCGAGGACCTTCTTGTGCGACTTCTTGGCGTGGACTGCGCGCTTGACACGTGCCATGTTCGATCCTCCTCAGCGACCCAGCTGCTTCTTGATCACCTTGGCGTCGCCGGGAGCCACCGTCTCCATTCCCTTGCGACGACGGAAGGTGTCCTTGCCCTTGGACAGCTTGTAGTGGCCGCGGCCGGTCTGGCGGCGCATCAGCTTCCCTGACCCGGTGACCTTTATTCGCTTCTTGGCACCGCTGTGCGTCTTCATCTTCGGCACAGTGCCCTCCTTACTCTTCTTCTTCCTGCTGCTGCCTTCCGCTGCCGCCAGCGGGCTTGGACTGCTTGATCGGGGCCAGCACCATCGTCATCGACCCGCCCTCGATCTTGGGCGCCTGTTCGACCACCCCGTAATCGGCCACCGCCTCGGCGAGCCGGTTCATCAGCTCCCGGCCGAACTCCGGTCTCTCACGCTCCCGACCACGGAATCGGATGGAGATCCTGACCTTGTCGTTGGCCTGGAGGAACTCCTGGGTCTTGCGTCGTGTGATGTCGAAGTCGTGATCACCGATCCGGACTCTCATCCGGAGCTCTTTCACGGTGGTTCGGGTCTGCTTCTTGCGTGCCTCACGTTCCTTGACGGACTGCTCGTACTTGTAGCGTCCGTAATCCATGAGCCGGCAAACCGGCGGTTTGGCATTGGGAGCGACCTCGACGAGATCGAGATCCAGTTGCTCGGCGAGCCACAATGCCTCGTTCAGCTTCTTGACGCCGATCTGCTCACCATCGGGAGCGACCACCCGGACCTCCTTGGCCCTGATCGCCCCATTCACGCGAAGCTCGTTGATGCTGTTACCTCCTGTTGAGTATTCGTCCACTTGCCTGACGGCAACCAAAAAGCAGCAGGCGAAAGCCTGCTGCCGATGACCACGGGAAGGAGCCCGTGTATTGGACCACGACTCGCAACATCGGTCCTGAAGACCCTGCGCGGCCGGGTGGGGAGGCAGCAACCTCCGCTCTTGTCTTTCGGTTGTCCCCGAAATTCTACCAGCGCACCCCGGTCAACGAATATCGCCGTGCTCAGGATGACGTCACTTCCTCGAGTGCCCGGGCGATGGTGACCGCGGCCTCGGCAGCCTCCGCACCCTTGTTG
>DASSVE010000163.1:0-76984 GCA_035706345.1 Acidimicrobiia bacterium | reverse complement strand
GTGGCGCTCTTCGATGACACCGACACCCTCCGGCGCCGCCACCACGCAGACGGCGACGATGTCCCTGGCCCCGTTCTCCTTGACCTTGTCGATGGCCCACGACAGGGAGCCGCCCGTGGCCAGCATCGGCTCCAGGATCAGGACCCGCGCCTTGGTGAGCAGGGGGAACTTGGTGTAGTACTCGATGGGGACCGCGGTCTCCTCGTCTCGCTGCACCCCGGCGAAGCCGATGGTGGCGTCGGGGACCAGTGTGAGTACCGACTGGAGAAGCCCGAGACCGGCCCGCAGCACGGCGACGGCCACCACCGGTCTGCGCAGTTGGATCCCTTTGGTCGGCTCCAAAGGAGTCTCGATGTCGACCACGACGGTGCTCATGTCGGAGAGGGCCTCGGCCACGAGCAGGTACCCGAGACGCTCTGCGATCTGGCGGAACTCAGGCGGCGCCGTGTTCTTGTCGCGGAGAACCGTGAGCAGATCCGCCGCCAAGGGGTGATCGAGGATCGTTATCGGCATCGGGCGAGACTACGACACCCTGTTCAGCCGACGCGGCGGCATCGGAGGTGTGAACATGACCACGTGGAGGTCACGAGGACCCAATTGGGGATCATCGTCTCCCTCCTGGTCTCGATGGCCTGCCTGATCCTGGCGCCGGCGGTCCTGCCTGAGGGATATTCGGTGGTGGCCAACACCGTGAGCGAGGCCGCCGCGCAGACCACCGAAGGAGCCTGGCTGGCACGCACCGGGTTGTTCCTCTTCGGTCTGGGTGCGTTCTGGCTGAGTGTCTCCAAGCGAAGCTGGGCAGTCTCCGCACGGTTCCTTCATGGCACCTTCGGGGTCCTGATGATCGCCACCGCCGTCTACTCCCATCGCCCGGTGCTCGGCGGGGGAGTGTTCGACCAGGTGGAGGACACGCTGCACTCGATCGCAGCCACGGCGATGGGTTTCGCCTTCGCCTTGGGTGTGCTCGTGGTCGGGTGGCGGCGGGTATCGGGGTGGAAGCCGATCGACTTCCTCGCCCTTGTCGCAACGGTCGCGGTCCCCATCGGCATGACCATGACCACTGGCTACGCCGGTCTGTGGCAACGCGCCATGTTCGGAATCGCCTACCTCTGGTATCTGGTGGAGGCGGTCGACACCCATCGGAGCGTCGCCCTCGACCTCTTCGGTTGAACCTTCAGCCGGTGTTGCGCATGCCGGCGGCGATCCCGTTGACCGTCAGCAGCAGGGCTCGATCCAGCTCGGGTGACTCCTCACCGCGACGGCTACGGGCGAGCAGGGACACCTGGAGGTAGTTGATCGGGTCCAGGTAGACATTGCGAACGGAGAGCGTCCGGCGGAGGATCGGGGAGTCCTCCAGAAGCTCGGACGACCCCCGCAGGGCCAGCACCTCGGCGATCGTGGTCTCGTACTCCTGCCGGATCACATCGAGCAGGCCGCGGTCGGCCGGATCGACCAGCTCCTCGACGTAGGCGGCCGAGATGTCGAGGTCGGTCTTGAAGAGGGTCATCTCCACGTTGGAGATGAAGGTGCGCATGAAACTCCACTCGGCGGCCATCTCCTCGAGCAGCCCGCCGAACCCCTCCTCCCGGGCCTGTCGCAGCCCGGACCCGACGCCGAACCAGCCCGGGACGATCTGGCGGGTCTGGGTCCATCCGAACACCCAGGGAATCGCTCTCAGGTCTTCGATCCCCCCGACCCCACCGGGACGACGCGAGGGCCGGCTCCCGATGTTCATCTTCCCCAGTTCCTCCACCGGTGTGGAGGACAGGAAGTAGGGGACCAGCCGGGGGTCTTCCACGAAGTCGCGGTACCGCCGGTAGGAGGCGGAGGCAAAGAGCTCCATGGCCTCGGTCCATTGGTCGAGGGTCTCCTTGGGGCGACGCGACTGGCGGTGGAGCAGCGAGCTCTCCAGCACCGAGGCGATCATCAGCTCCAGGTTGCGGGCGGCGATCTCGGGGTTGCCGTACTTCTCCGAGATCACCTCACCTTGCTCGGTGATCTTGATGGTGCCGTCCACGGTCCCGTACGGCTGGGCCAGGATGGCTGCATGGGTCGGCCCTCCCCCCCGGCCGATGGTCCCGCCCCGCCCGTGGAAGAGGGTCAGCCTGACACCGTGACGCTCGGCCACCGTGCGCATGACCCGCTGCGCCTTGTAGATCTCCCACTGCGAGGCGGTGATCCCACCCAGCTTGTTCGAGTCCGAGTAGCCCAGCATCACCTCCTGATGGTCGCCACGGAGGGCGACCAGCTTCCGGTACTGGGGATCGCCCAGCAGGGCATCGAGCAACTCGCCCGAGCCCCGTAGGTCCTCGATCGTCTCCACCAGCGGCACCAGGCCGATGTCGGCGATCCCCTGGCCGAGGTGGATCAGACCCGCTTCCCGGGCCAGCACCGCCGTCTCCAGAACGTGTGCCGGGGACTCGGTCATGGACACCACATAGCTCTCGATCACCTGCTTGCCGTATCGGAGATGCGCCTCCCTTATCGATCTGAAGGTGGCCATCGTCTCCTCGGCCTCATCGCTCAGGGTCGTGGTCGGCCCGGAGAGGGGCCGGGGGCTGACCAGCTCGAGGGAGAGTGTCTTGGCCCGGTCTTCCTCGTTGGCGCCGGCGAGATCCACACCGACCTTGTCGAAGAGCTCGGTGATGGCGGCGGTGTGCTTGGCCGAGTGCTGACGGATGTCGAGCACCGCCATCTGAAAACCGAGCATGTCCACGGCCCGGCGGACCCGCCGCACCGCACCGTCGGCGATCAGCTCTCCCCGTGACCGTCTGAGCGAGTCGGCCATCAGGTCGAGATCGGCGGCCAGCTGCTGGGGACGGGCATAGTCCTGGCCGGGCGTGTGGAGCGCTCCGCTCTTGATCCGCGTCCTGGTGTTGATGAGCTTGGCGTGGATGTAGGAGCACATCAGCCGGTAGGGCGCTCCCGCGGTGCGCCGCTCCTCCCGCTGCCAGACCTCGGGAAGGGACTTGCGATGATCCTCCAGCGACGCCATCAACTCGTCGCTCGGGTGGGTGAGCTCCCCCGACATCGACAGCTCCTCGCTGAGGCCCTCTATGGCGGCGATCAGCAGCGTCAGGCCGCGGTCGTGCTGGAGGGCCAGAGTCTCCATGGTCGTGGCCGGGGTGACGCTCGGGTTGCCGTCGCGGTCGCCGCCGACCCAGGTACCGAAGCGGAGCGGGGTGCCCACTCTGGGGGAGAGACGACGCAGCTGGGTCTCCACCACCTCGGAGAGCTCAGGGAGTACGTCGTTGGCCAGCCCGACCAGGTAATAGAGAGCCGAGCGGGCCTCGTCGACCACCGTGGGGCGCTCCGTGCGCAGTTCGTCGGTCTGCCAGATCTGGTCGATCAGCTCCGCGGAGCGGCGGTCGATCAGCTCGATCCGGTCCGCGTCCTCGGTGCTGGCCCTTCGGCTCAGGAGCTTTGTGATCTCGCCCCGTTTGGTGAGGATGCTGCGGCGGGCGGCCTCGGTGGGATGTGCGGTGAACACCGGCCGCACCTCGAAGCGGGACAGGACCTCGTCGAGGAGCTTCTGGTCGAGACCCGAGGCGACGACCCTGTCGACCGTCTGGCGGAGATACCGGTCGTCGGTCGCCAGCTCCTCGACACGGTGCACCTGCTCGGCCACGTTGGCCAGGTAGAAGTAGGTGGTGAACGCCCGCACCACCGGGATCACGTCACCGGTGCCCAGTCCCGACAGACGTTCGTTGAGCTCGCGGGCGGCGGTGGCGCTGCCGCCACGACGCGCCGACTTGCCCAGCGAGCGGACCTCTTCGACCAATTCGAGGAGCTCCGGCCCGTGCTGACGCACCAGGGCCTCTCCGAGCTGATTCCCCAGTCGTCGGATGTCGGCTCGTAGGGCCTCGTCGGTCTTGGTCACGGGCGGGAGGCTAGGTCAGCCGCAGGCCGCCTCCGCCGTGGCGGCGCCGAACGTCTCGGCCGATCCTGGATCTTCGATCATGGAGACGACCGCGGCCCTGATCCGCTCCACGTCGGGGATCACCGCGCCGTCCTGGGTTCGGCCTGCACCCCATTTGGAGTCGAACCCGATCACTGAGACGGACCCCGGGTCGACACGTGGGGCGAGCCTGATCAGCTCGGGGAGGAGCTCGACGGGAAGGTCGGTGCTCATGTTGGCCTCGATGACAGAGAGCAGGTCCGGGAGACTTCTCAGGAGCTGCAGGGGATCGGCGTGACGGGCCATCGAGGCGAGGATGCAGCGCTGACGACCCATCCGCGCATAGTCGGAGGAGCCGTAACGGGCCCGGGCATACGCCAGGGCATGATCGCCGTCCAGATGCTGGCTCCCCGTCTCGATCCGGGTCATCTCGTACCCACCGGTCTCGGGGTCGTAGAGCGGTCCCTCCACGGGCTTGGCCACCTCGAGCTGGACGCCGCCGAAGGCGTCTACCAGGTCACCGAACCCGGTGAGGTCCACCAGCATGTAGTAGTCGATCTGGAGACCGGTGATGTTCTCCACGACGTTGCGGGTCGCCGCCGCTCCGGGATCGGGGCCGGCGAAGAGCTCCGGGTGCTTCTGGCCCCACCCGTACACGGCGTTCAGCAGCTCCACCGGCACCACGGTCCCGTCCGTGAGGGACACTCCTCCGAAGTTGCGGGGGAGACCGATGAGGGCGGCTCGGCCGCTGACCGGGTCGACCGAGGCCACCATGATGGTGTCCGTCCTCAGACCGGAGCGACGGGGCCCGGCATCACCACCCAACACCAGGAGGTTGAGCCGTTCATCGCCAAACGGCCGCCAGAGCGCGAACTCACCCGGGTCGATCTCGTCGTCCCCGTACTCGCCGGGCGCCGTCTCCACGGTCACCAGCTCGAGACGGGTCGTGGTCGTCGTTGGGGCCGTAGTGGTCGTGGTCGTGGTGCCGGCGGCGGCGGCGACGGGGATGGCGGGCCCGGGGAACACCTTTATCAAGGAGTCCCTCGTCTCCAGCCCGACCCAGGCGACGGCGGCATGGGGTGTCGCCACGATCGTGACCAGGAACAGGGCGGCGAACCATCGCCGCCCTCCGTTCACCACCCAGGCATGACCGGCGGCGAAAAGGCGCATGGCGGCCAGGGCGACGTTGCCCGCCACCACCAGCAGGAGCACATCGGGGTCGGCCAGCCAGGCGGCCCACTCGATGGGCTCCACGAACAGGAACACGGTAAGGAGAGCGATCCCGAGCAGGCCGGTGACGAAGACCAGGGTCTTCCCGATCAGCAAGCGGTCGGAGACGATCTGACCCCACCCCGGGAGGACGGTGGAGCGCATGGCCGCCCCGAAAGAGGAGGGTGTCCGCTTGCGCACACCATCCCAACGATGTGCGCAAGCGGTTGGTTTCCCCGGTCAGGGCAGATCCACCCCGAACACCGGCGCGCCCTCGGGGCACATGCGCACCTTCGGGTTCCAGTCGTTGAACATGCCCGCCGGGTTGTCCTTCCAGATCCAGGCGTGCAGCACCCACAGCGGGAGCACCGGGTGCTGGTGGAACTCGAGGCCGAAGAGGCTCGGTGGCTCCTCCGAAGTCCATGCGTCCACGGGGACGATGTACTCGTGCGCCACGAGACCGGCTATTTCGCCGTCGGCGTTCATCTCGTAAACCAGCGCCTCGGGCTGGGTCACGTCCACCTGGTCGTCCATGAGACCCTCGTTCAGATAGTGGAGACCCATCCCCCCTTCCTCGGAGCTCTCGAAACAACCCAGGGCGTCGATCGTGGAGCCGTAGCCGGCCGACTCCGCCGCCGCGACATCCTGGAACGCTGCGGTGGCCAGACTGGCGGCGGCGATCTTCGACGAGTCGACTTGGGCATCGGCGCCGTGGCTGCCCGTTTCGACAGTCGGCGACGTGCCCTCACCCTCGGCGGCACAGGCTGCCAGCAGGAGGGTGGCCGCCAACGCCGCCATCAGTCGTCTCCTCATGACGGGCTCCCGGCGCTGACGTAGAAGTAGGGGTCGAGGACGCTGATCTGGGAGATCTTGTCCACCGGGAGGTCGTTGAGCCCGGCGACCTTGCGGATCGCCTCCGGCGAGGGGCCGTCGTAGATGCAGAAGGTCTTCAGATGGTCGTCGGTCACGAACGACTGGATCCAGGTCACCTGCTCGGTGGCGTTGTTGTTCACCACGGCGAGACATGTCCTGAGCCCGTCGGCATCGGTCGGGATCTCCAGACCCTGCGAGAAGTCCCTTTCCACCATGTATCGAGGCATTTCCTCTCTCCTTTCGCTGCCGGCATCTCCGGCCTGGGGGCGAAGGTATGGAGAGAAGGGGAGCGGATCATCGGGGCGCACCCCTATGTCGGAGGGGAGCCGCCCCTATCTCTGCAACGCCCCGACTTCGGCGGCGGCCTTGACCGCTTTGGCGCGCGTCTCGACACCCAGCTTGGAGTAGATGGCGGAGACGTGGTGCTCGACTGTCTTCTTCGACAGGAACAGCCTGGCGGCGATCTCGTCGTTGCTGAGCCCTTCGGCTATGAGCCGGACTACCTCGAGTTGACGGTTGGTCAGGCCCGCCGGGTTGGACATGGTGTCGCGGTTTGGTCCCCTCGGCACCGCCGGATGGCCCCGGTCGCGAAGCGAGGCCCTGATCCGATCGGCAAGGGGGCGGGCCGCCAAGACGTCCAGGATCTCCAGCGCCTCCAGCTGGTCCTCCACCTCCCCGTCGGCGAGCGCCATCGCCACCTCGTAGGGGCAGCCGATCGCCCTCCAGGTGTCGGCGGCGGCACGCCAATCACCGGACATCTGCAAAGCGAACGGCTCGGCGGCGCCAGGAGGGGGCCGGTCGATGGCCCCGGCCCGCCACATCCAGAACCCGATCTCCCCGCGGGCCCAGGAGCTGTCCGTGTCCAGGGCGCGCTCGTAGGCCGGTCCGAGGGCGTCGAGACCCTTCTCGGGGGCGCCGGTGAGCCAGTGATACTCCGCCCTGCCGCAGATGGCGGTCCAGGCGTGCTGCAGCTCGTGGTCCCTTCCCAACTCCACCATCTCCTCGAGAAGCGAGAGCCCACCCGGGTCGCCCCGTCGCACCCTGACCCTTCCCAGGGCGCTCATCGCCGTCAGCAAGGCGATCCCTTCTCGCTGGGCGGTGCTCCTGTAGACCAGCTCCGTCATCTCGGAGACCTCGTCCCACCGGCCCTGCTCGAAGGCGATTCGTGCCAGCCAGGACCGGTTGTAGGCGACCCCGTAGTCCTCGTCGGTGGCTATGCCTTGTTCGACACCCCGCTCCAGGGCGTCGATGGCGATTGGATACAGACGAGCCTCGCCGCCGCCACTGCCCAACATCCCAAGGGCAATGGAGAGGAAGTGGCTGTCCTCCATGTCTTCGGCCCTCTGCGCCGAGTGTTCCAGCAGACGTGCCCCCTCTTCGGCATCGCCGACCACGATGTGGATGGTGCCAGTCATCATCTGCGCCAGCCATCCCACCCGCTCCGACCCGACCCGATCGGCGATCGCGGCGGCGCGTTCGATCTGCGCGAAGGCCGGGCGGGCGTGGCGGGCCAGCATCTGGTGGTGGGCGTCGCGGTAGAGGGCCATGCCCAATGCCTCGGAAGGACCGAGGGGCTCCAATGCGGCGATGGCCTCGTCGATCGCAGCCTGACCTCCCGCGAAGCGGCGCAGGTTCCACAACGCCCCCTGGAGGAGACCCAATGCGTCGGCCAGCTTCTCGGTGGCGCCCGTCTCCCGGTAGCGGGCTATGGCCAGGTCGAGATGCTCGATCGACTCCTCGGGCCGATCGATGATCCGGAGCTGGCTCCCCAGCTTCACCCTGAGGTCGGCGGCTGCATCCTCGTCCATCCCGGTTCCGTGGTCCAGGGCCGTTCGGTAGAACTCGACCGCCTCCCGTCTCGCGCCATTGGCGAGGGCGCGCTCTCCTGCCTCGGGCGCGTAGAGGGCGATGAGATGCGGCTCTTGTGCCTCACGAGCGTGATGGGCCATGCGGGCCGCGTCCCGAATCCCCTCCTCCTCGAGGAGAGCGATCATCGACCGATGCATCTGGAGACGACGGGCCGGCGGGATGGCCGCCTCGACGGCGGCGCGGGCGATCTCGTGCCTGAAGCCCAGGCTGACACCGTCGCTGCGCAGCACACCGGCGCCGACCGCCTCGTCGGCGCTCTCGACGCTGGTCTTCGCCAGTGCCGCAGCCCGGTCGATCTCGAGAGAGCGGGGGGCGATCGAGACCGATTCGACCACCCTGCGCGTCTCGGGACCGAGCCCTGCCACCCGGGTCAGGACGGCATCCTGGACCGTGGCCGGCAGGTCCGAGCCGGTCGCCAGCACCTCGGTGACGAAGAAGGCGTTGCCCCCGGTGAGGTCGAGCAGCTCCTCTGGATCCAGGGCCTGGTCCTTGGCGAGGAGGGCGACCGCATCGAGGGTCAGCGGCGGAACGGTCAGGCGATGCGTGGAGGGGAGTGGCACCAGTTGGCCGAGAACCGAGCGAAGCGGGTGATCCACACCCACTTCGTCGTCCCGGTAGGTGCAGGCCATGACCGACTTGGTCTGAGTGATACGTCGCCCGATGTAGCGAAGGAAGTCGAGCGTGCCGTCGTCGGCCCAATGGATGTCCTCTATGAACAGCACTATGGGACGGATCGAGTTCCTCAGCCGGTCGAGGACTTCGGCGAACACGTCGATTCCGGTCCGACCTTCGGAAACGATGCCCGTTAGCCCCGAGTCGGGATCGGCTGCGAAGTCGAGCAGCGGGCTCATTGGCCGGGGGGTTGTGAGCGGGTCGCAGGCGCCCTCGATCACCAGCACCCGCTCGCCCGCCGAGGAGACGAAGGAGCGCATCAGCGAGGTCTTGCCCGCCCCGGCCTCACCTGCGATCAGCACCAGTGACCCTGACCCCGATGCCGCCGCGGTCAGACGCTCGTCGAGAGCAGCAACCAGGGCCTCCCGCTCCAGCAACAGCATGGGGGGAGAGTAGAGAACGGGGCTGGCGCCCTCAGTGCCGATCTGTGGGAAGGTCGGAGACGGCGAGACGAGCCGCGGTCTCGAAGATGCGTGGATCCGGGTAGTCCTCGCAGTAGTTGTAGTAGTAGGCCACCTTGATCGTGCCGGTCTGATCGACCACGAACTCGGCGGACTGCATCCAGGCGTCGTCGACCAGGCTGCGCCCCTCGGCGCGACGTTCCGCCTGGTATCTCTCGCCCATCTCGGTGGTCAGCGAGCAGTACTCGTCGGGCTGGCCGTACAACACCTGCTCTCTCGACCAATGAGACAGGCCGAAGGCGCGATGAGCCCGGTACTCGGGGTCGGCGAGCGCCGGCGGCAACAGCCCGTACTTCTCCTTGTAGGCGAGGACCCGCTCCCTCTCCCCGGGGGCCACCACGACGACCTCGAGCCCGGCGTCGAGATAGCGCTGGTACTCCTCCGAGAGCCGGTCGATCCGCTTCAGACCGCACCCGCACCCGAGGTGACGCCACATCATGACCAGGGCGGGACCGTTCTCCCAGAACCCGCTCAGCTTGACCCGTTCCCCGCTCTCGTCGGTCAGTTCCAGGTCGGGCGCTAGCCCGCCGCGGCGTATCGGTGTCCCCTCGTAGGTCGGCCCGGCCACCCAGCTGTCCATCCAGCGGCGCTCCGCCGACATGACCAGGGCGGCCAGGTCGTGGTCGGTCACTCGTCTCCGCGTTGCTTGTGGACCCGGCCCTCGACCCCGCGCAGCGAGATCCCCGAGCCGGCTCCGTACCGGACCAACGTCATCTCGGCCAGGATCGACACCGCGACCTCCTGCGGGGTCTCGGCGCCGATGTCGAGGCCGACGGGGGAGTGGATCCTGGCCAGGTCCTCGTCGTCGAACCCGAGCTCCTTCAGCCGGGCAGCCCTCAGATCGTGGGTGCGTCTCGATCCCATGGCCCCGATGTAGCGGGCCTCCGACTTGAGCGCGGCCTCCAGCGGAGGGGTCTCGTGCCGCGGGTCGTGGGACAGCACGACCACCCAGGTGCGGCGGTCGAACTGGAGCTGGTCCATGAGATCCCGGGGCCAGCCCACCAGGAGACGATGGGCCGTCGGGAACCGGGCCTCGGTGACGAAGGGGGCCCTCGAGTCCACGACCGTGACCCGATAACCCATCTGGGTGGCGAAGGAAGCCAGGGCCTGGCCGATGTGCACCGCACCGAAGATGAGGAGATCGGGGGGCGGGGCCAGGGTCTCGATGAAGACGGAGTGCTCGCCGTAGTCGAGGGTTCGATGCTGCTCGTGACTCATCAGTGTCCGGGCGTCGGCGACGACGTCGTCGACGATGGCCGCCGGGAGCTCACCGGCGAGTATCACGCCGGCGCCGTCGATCACCGCCTTGGCCCCCGTGTCCGGGCCCTCGACGACGGTGGCGACCGAGCCGAAGACCTCGGCGTCGAGCAGGCTCTGGATGGCCTGATTCAGATCGCTCACCAGGGCTCGATGAAGACGTCGATGGTGCCGCCGCAGGACATGCCGACCTCGAAGGCGTCCTCGTCGGCGATGCCGTAGGTGACCTTCTTGGGCTTCCCGGTCTCGATGACCTCCTGGGCATGGAGAAAGACGTCGTTCTCCACACAACCCCCGCTCACCGAGCCCTCCATGTCACCGTCGGACGAGACGAGGAACTTGGACCCTTCCGGTCGGGGGGCGCTGCCGTGGACCTTGATCACCGTGGCCACGGCCACCTTCTTGCCCTCGCTGACCCACTTGTCACGGAGTGCCAATTGGCTTCTCATGCGCACAACGGTAGCCGTCGACTCTCATTCAGGACCTGGACGTAGAGTCCCCGTCATGTACAGCATCGCGCTCACCGTTGCGGCGTGTCTCCAGGCGGGCACCAGGGCTGATGTGGCCTGGATAGTGGCCTCGGAGGGACTGGCGGTCTCCGACCCTTCCGATGCCGTCGTGTTCACACCGGGTGGGGGCCGGATCGGTGGTGTCGCCGGCGGCGCACTCGACGGGAAGCTCGCCGATCACGTCGGGAGACTCGCCGAGGGCAGGCTCGTAGAGCTCGAGGTCTCCGAGGTCGACGCCCTGATCGCCGGTCTGGCATCCGGTGGCCGCGCCACATGTCTGGTGATTCCTGCCGAGACGATTCCCGGAGGGGTATGGGACCTGGCTCTGGAGCGCCGCAAGTTCTGTCTCGACGTCCGGCTGGCCGACGACACCGTGGTTGCCGGCGAGGTCTACTGGGAGGAGAATGTCGCCGACGCCGACGATGTGATTCGGGAGGCGTTCCAAGGGCCACCGGGTTCGACCATCGCCGAGAATCGGGTGGTCTCGGTGTTCTCCGCCGTCCCCCAACTGATCGTCGTTGGCGGCGGGCCGATTGCCGAGGCGTTGGTCTCGCTGGGCGCCTACCTGGGCTGGCAGTCGCGTCTCAGCACGAGCACCGCCGAAGCCACCGGTCTGATCGCGACCACGTCGGCCAACGACATGGTGGTGGTGGCTGCGCACGACCTGGAGCTGGCCGGGTCGGCTCTCGCCGCCGCCCTGGACAGTGGTGCCGGGTACATCGGCTCGGTGGGGAGTCACAAGATGCAGGGCGATCGGGCCGACTGGCTGGCATACCGGGGCAAGACCGACCTGAGCAGGGTACGGGGCCCTGCAGGGCTCGACATCGGGGCCGACTCACCGGAGGAGATCGCGGTCTCGATCGTGGCCGAGGCGATAGCCGAGCGGGCCTCCGCCGGTAGACTGGTCGAGCGATGAATGCCCAGGAAGACACCAGCGCCGATGTCCTCCAGTCGGTCTGGATGGTGAGTCACGATCATTTCGACCTAGACGAGGACTGCAGCCCCTCCAAGCCGTGCCGGAACATGCGGGGAGTGTCCTTCGACGGGCTCGCCGAGCCCGGCACCGACATCGGCGCCGCCTGGCGGGCCCGATTGGAGCGTGAGGGGAAGCTGAGCACCGACGGCGGCTCGATCCGCGACCTCGTCCTTGGCCGGAACGATCAGTAGCGGGGAGGGGCCGGGCATGGCCCCCACCGACGTCGCCACCCTGACCGAGCGTCTCGCCGAGGGCGGGTACCTTGCTGACCGCGGTCTGGCCACGGCGGTCTACGTGGCCATGGAGCTGGGTCGGCCCCTGTTGCTCGAAGGTGAGGTCGGGGTGGGCAAGACCGAGTTGGCCAAGGCGCTGGCCTCGGTATTCGATCGTCGTCTGATCCGTCTCCAGTGCTACGAGGGCATCGACACCAACCAGGCCCTGTACGAGTGGGACTACGCCCGTCAGATGCTGCAGATCCGCGCCCTCTCCGAGGCGCAGCTCGCCGACGAGACCCAGGTGGACCAGCTCTTCGGCCCCAAGTTCCTCCTGGAGCGACCGCTTCTCACCGCCGTCCGCGCCGGGTCGACAGCGGTGTTGCTGATCGACGAGATCGATCGCGCCGACGACGAGTTCGAGGCTTTCCTGCTCGAGCTGCTCTCCGACTTCCAGATCACCATCCCCGAGATCGGGACCATCAGCGCCGACTCGCCGCCGTTGGTGATCCTGACCTCGAACCGGACCCGCGAGCTGCACGACGCGTTGAAACGGCGCTGTCTGTACCACTGGGTCCCGTACCCGTCCGCCGAGCGGGAGGTCGAGATCGTCCTGGTGCGGGCACCTGGCGCCACCGAGGAGATCGCCCGCAAAGTGGTGGCGGCGGTGAACCGTCTGCGCCAGCTCGACCTGGCCAAGCCGCCCGGCGTCGCCGAGACCATCGACTGGGTCAGCACTCTCCAGGTCCTGGGCGAGCCCGATCTCGACAAGGTCACCGCCTCCGAGACTCTGGGTGCCGTGGTCAAGGAGCGGGACGACCTCGAGATGGTCCTGGAGCGGATCGACGAGCTGGTCGATGGCTGACGACCGTCTCCCCTTCGTGGAGATGGTCGCCGACTTCGGCGCCGAGCTGAGAGACGAGGGCCTGGCTGTGGGGACCGGCGAGGTGCTCGCCTACTGCGCCGCCATGGCGGTCCTGGAGCCGGGTGACATCCTCGACCTGTACTGGGCGGGGAGGACCACCCTGTTGACGAAACGGGAGCAGATCCCCATCTACGACCGGGTGTTCCGCCGCTACTTCCTCGGCTACGACGACCGGCTGCCCGAGCCGGTGCGCGCCGTCCTGAAGAGATCGGAGATCGAGAACCAGGCGGTCATCGAGGTCCCGGCCACCGAATCGGGCCCGGAGGGCACGGACCGGGAGGAGGAGGCGACCCTCGGTCTGGTGGCGTCGGACATCGAGATCTGGCGCAACAAGGCCTTCGCACTCTGCACCGAGGAGGAGCTCGCAGCCCTGCGTCGGATCATGAACCGGATGAAGCTCATCCCGCCCCGACGCCGAACCCGACGGACCCGGCCGGCGGCATCGGGTCGCCCCGACCTGCGAAGGACGGTCCGGGCCACCATGCGTCAGCAGGGGGAGCCAACAGAGCTGTTCTGGCGCAGCCGACGGCCCAAGATCCGGCCATTGGTCCTGCTTCTGGACGTTTCCGGATCCATGGCCGAGTACTCCCGCAACCTGCTGCAGTTCGCCTACTCGGCACGGCGCGCCAGCACCAAGGTCGAGGTGTTCTGCTTCGGGACCCGTCTCACCCGGATCACCCCGGCCCTGGAGAGACGGAGACCTGACGATGCACTGGATCGGGCCGCCCGTCTCGTCTTCGACTGGGAGGGTGGGACCCGGATCGGCGATTCGATCACTGCATTCGTGAAGGGATGGGGTCGCCGCGGGATGAGCCGTGGGGCGATCGTCGTCATCTGCTCCGACGGGCTCGATCGAGGCGATCCCGCCGTCCTCGAACAGGCGATGGAGAGGCTCTCGCTGCTCTGCCACAAGGTGGTGTGGGTCAACCCCCATGTCGGCGAGGACGTCGGAGACCTCCCCGGCAGCCTCGGAATGATCGTGGCCGAGCCACACATCGACCTCCTGATGTCGGGCCGCGACCTGGCCGGGCTGGAGTCGCTGGCCGAAGTGCTCCCCGGCCTGAGATGAGCGTCTCATGATGTGGAGTGTGTCACTGCAGGCTGAGGGCGATCGGGTGATCTCCCTCGATGAGGTGGTGGAGCTGGCCGACGCCGTGGCGGTCCACGGTGGCATCGCCACCGGGATGGGCACGCCTTCCTATGGCATCCAGATCCTGGTCGAGGCCGACGACTCCGACCAAGCGGTTCTCCTGGCCCGGGACGTGTTCGGCGAGGCGGTCCAGAAGGCCGGTCTGCCGGTGTGGCCCATCGTGAACGTGGAGACCATCGCCGACGAGGAGGAGATGGACTGGTACCAGGACATACCCGACGCCTGGGTCACCGGGGAGGAGGCCGAGTGATCCGTCTCGGCACCCTCGCCGGCTACTCGTTCGAGGGTCCCCGGCTCCTCGCCGGCTGGACACCGCCCAAGAGGGCCGGTGTCTACGCCCTCCTCTATCGGCCCGAGCCTGAGGCCAAACCCGAGCGCTACGGAGTGATCTACGTCGGTCACAGCGACGACCTGAGCGGGGAGGGGTTCCCGTTTCGTCATCCCGCAGCCCGGTGCTGGCTGAACAGGGTGGGAGGGGATCGCTACCGCCTCCACGTCTGCTATCTGGAGGCACCGGGAGCGCTGCCGACGCATCGGGAGCAGATCACCCGCGAGCTGGTCGCCATCTACAAACCCGGGTGCAACTCCGACCATTACGACCAGGCCTGGGAGGAGCACTGGATCGGGGACTACGACGCCCCCGGCACCACCGGCCCCCTGACCACGGGTCGGGACCCGTCCCGACCCTGACTCAGTCCGGCCGGTAGCCGACCGCCTCGTGGAGTCGGGAACGCCGACGACCGGACGCGGGCACGGCCGGGCCACGCTCCGGGACCTTCTCCGGGTCGTAGGTGGCCCCGGTGACGATGCCCTCCGCCATGCTGTACAGCAGCGGCAATGCGCCGGCGATGACACCGCCGGTCCGGTTCACGTGCTCGAGGTTGCCCTCGATGGTGGCGGCATTGGCGTTGATCTTCGCCACCAGCTCGTCGCACTCCTCCAAATTGGCTGCGATCCGATTGAGCTGTGAGCCGACGATCCAGAGGTAGATCGCCAGACCGGCGATCAGCAGGACGATGTCGATCACGGTGAACAGCACCAGCCCGTTCATGAGCGCACCTTCCCCAGCACCCGGCCCAGGAAGAGGTGATGCTCGAGACCCTCGGCGAGGACCATGTCGACGCCCGCCGACGTGGTGTCGAGCAGGGAGGCCTTGGCGGTGTTGGCCTCGGCCTCTTTCAGGGTCGCCTTGATCTCGACCACCTTGTGATCGATCCGCCGCACCAGGAGAACCAGGATGGTGAGCAGGACGGCCACCGCCACGACAACGGCCAGCCCGGCCCAGTTGGCGATGGTCCAAAGGGTCTCCTGCGATTCGGTGAGTCCTAGAACCATCCTCAACCTCCCAGACGCTGACGACCGCGCTTCAGGCCCTCGATGACGTTGATCGCCATGGTGTTGGTGGTGGCCAGATCGGCCAGGGCGGCCGTGTTCTGCACGGACCGCTTCAGGCTCTCGTTGATCAGCTCCGCCTCGTTCCCGATCTTTCGGGCCAGGACCAGGATCGGGACCACCAGCGCCACGACCACCAGGACCACGACGATCCCGATGATGTATCCGACCAGCCAGCCGGTGTTGCCCTCGAACAATTCACTCATCACGACCCCCTAGATCGACTCGGCGAAGTCGCTGACCGGCTTCAGGTTGGCGTTCACAGAACCGACGACGGCGGGAACGGTGCTGGTCTTCTCGGCGACCACATCGACGCCTCCGGTGAGGGCGCGCAGCGTCTTCAAGATCGCCGAGAGATGGCCTATAACCCGGATGAGGCCCAGTGCCGCGGCGGCGATTATCAGCGTCGCTAGCACCAGGGTGACTACGGCTGCAGCTGGCATGACTCTCCTCTCAACCCAGCAGCTTGGCGACCGACCCGGCGTACCTGACCGCGCCGACCGACACGTCTTCGATGGTCTCGTCTGTCGTTGCGAGCAGCTCAGGCACCCGATCGACCTCTCCGATCAGTTGCACACCGCCCGCCAATATCCGGTCCGATGCTCCCCGGATCCGCTCCAGCGCCGCCAGCACCCGGTTGAGCAGGGCTATCAGCACGGGGATCACCGCTACCAGCAGGATCACGTTCCCGATCCACCACCATGTCATGTCGACCTCCTCAGTTACCCGTTGGCTGGTAGGGGAGGAAGAAGCGCCTGGCCACCCGTTTCAAGGCCATCCACGCCGCCCTCAAACCGATCGTGAGCCCGCTTGCACTCTGCGCCGTCTGCACCTGGGCCGGGCTGACGCCACGGGCGAACGCGTCGAGACGGGCCTGCATGTTGACGGCGAAGTCGCGCATCATCACCTGTGAGACGTCGCTGATCATGCCCCGCCCGTACTGGGCCGCGGCCCCGGACAGCTGTATGTCCTGTTCCACCTCCAGTCTGGTGCCACCGGCCGTGGGGACCAGACGGACGGAGAGCCCCAGGGCCGCCTGACCCTGCCCCTTGGCGTCGGCGCCGGCGGCGTCGATGATGATGGTCTTGGTCTCGGGGTCGCGTTGCTTGACGTCGGCGGTCCCGGCGAACTGCATCTTGACCGGGCCCATGGCGATACCGACCTTCCCGGCGTACTGGTCGGGGCCCAGCTCGTCGGTGAGCTCGGCGCCGGGGAGACACGACGCGACCTGGGGCACGTCCTGGCAGAACTCCCACACCTTGTCGATCGGCTGGTCGACTTCGATCGAGTTCTTGATCAGCACTCTGTCTTCTCCTCAGAGGTAGGCAGTCGGGTTCTTCTCGAACGCGGTCCGGCATCCCGGAGCGCAGAAGTAGTAAGTGGTGCCTTGGTAGACGAACGGGCGGCTGGTCTCGTCGGCCGGCACGGTCATCCCGCAAACCAGGTCGATGGCGGTGGCCGGCGGCTCGGTGACGGCCGTCGCGGTTCTTTCCAGCTCGCCCTTGGCCCGGAGGGAGACCAACTCGGCGAGCACCGAGACCGCGATCTCGTTGTGTGTGGTGTGCCCGAGATCCACCCCCACAGGGAATCGGACCCTCTGCAGCGACTCCCTGTCGAGACCACGGTCGGCGAGGTATCCGAGGACGGCCTCGCCCCGTTTCCGGGAGGCGACCAGGCCGACGAAGGCGGGGTCTGCGGTCACGGCCCGCTCCAGGGTGTCCTCGTCGTCGTGGCCCTGGGTGGCGACGATGACAATGGCGTCCCTCTCGACCCGGTCGGCGGTGAAGTCATGGGAGTCGACCAACTCGGCCCGCCACCCCAGGATCGATGCCAGGTCGACCAGGGTGGTCGCCATCGGGGACCGGCCCACCACCACCAGACGCGGTGCAGACAGGACCGGCTCGATGTAGACCTGCAAAGCCCCCTCCGATTGGCACGCCATCGGGACCTGCAGCATGCCCTCGGGAACATGACCGAAGTCATCGGGCGCGCCGAGCAGGATCAGCTGCGGTTCGCCTTCGGCCATCACCCGTTGCGCCTCACGGATCACGACCGGCTCGGCGCAGGCCCCGCCTATCCACCCGTGGATCTCCCCGTCGGCGGTGACGATGGCGCGGGCGCCCTCATGGCCGGATGAAGGGGCCTGCCGCCAGACCACGGTGGCCAGGGCAAACTTCTCGCCCTTGGCGGCCAACTCGTCGGCCAGCTGCAGGATCCGCCAACCCTCGCCCGACCTCGGGCTCATGCGTCGACCCTCACCGGGGGTGCGCCGCTCACGTCCCGACCGGTCTGCAGAGCTTGAAAGACACGGTCCGGGAACAGGGGCATGTCGATGTTCCGTACCCCGGTGCCCTTGAGAGCGTCCATCACCGCGTTGACGAAGGCGGCCGGGCCACCAACCGCGGCGCACTCGCCGATCCCCTTGGCCCCGATTGGGTGGTGAGGACAGGGCGTGACCACCTCGTGCAGCTCGAATCCCGGGGTCTCCCAGGCGGTGGGCAGCAGGTAGTCGGTGAAGTTGGCCCCGATGCAGTTGCCGTTCTCGTCGAAGGTGATGAACTGCATGTTGGACATGGCGTACGCCTCGGTGAGACCACCCATGATCTGACCCTCGACGATCATCGGGTTGATGCGGACGCCGCAGTCGTCCACGGCCACCACCCGGAGCACATCCCACACCCCGGTCTCGGGGTCGACCTCCACCGTGGCGATGTAGCAGGCGAAGGGCCAGGTGAGGTTGGGCGGGTCGTAGTAGGCCACGTTCTCCAGCCCGGGCTCCATTCCGTCGGGCATGTTGGAGTAAGCGGCTGCCGCGCACTCCTGGATGGTCACGCCCCGCTCGGGGTTGGACCGGACGTAGAAGCGGCCCAGCTCCCACTCGACGTCCTCTTCGGAGATCTCGAGGAGATGGGCGGCGATCTTGCGAGCCTTGGCCCTGATCTTGCGGGAGACCATGGCCACGGCGGCCCCGGCCACGGGCGTGCTGCGGGATGCGTAGGTGCCCATGCCGAACGGCGCCGTGTCCGTGTCGCCCTCCTCGACGGCCACGTCCTCGGCCGGGATCCCGAGCTCGTGGGCGACGATCTGCGCCCACGTCGTCTCGTGCCCCTGACCCTGGGACTTGGCGCCAGTGCGGAGGAGCGCCTTCCCGGTCATGTGGATCTTCAACTCCGCGGAGTCGAACATCTTGATACCGAGGATGTCGTACTCCCGGCTGTTGCCGGCGCCGAGCGGCTCGGTCATGGTCGAGATGCCGATCCCGAGCAGACGGCCCCGTTTGGCCGCCTCCTCCTTCTGGCGGAGGAAGTCCTGGTAGCCGATGGCCTCCAGACCGACGTCCAGGCACTTCCCGTATTGACCCGAGTCGGTCAGGAACCCGAATGGGGTCCGGTGCGGGAAGTCGTCGTCGCGCACGAAGTTGATCCGGCGGAACTCGGCCTGGTCCATCCCCAGGTCGTCGGCGGCGGCCTGGGCCATTCGCTCCTGGAAGAACATCGCCTCGGTGATCCGGAAGGAGCAGCGGTAGGCCACCCCGCCGGGCGCTTTGTTGGTGTACACGCCCCGGGCGACCAGATGGGCGGTCGGGATGTCGTAACAGGCGAACGCCGAGTGCATCAGCCCGATCTTGAATTTGGAGGGCTGGGCGTCCGAGAAGAAGGCGCCATGGTCGGCCAGGGTGTTCATCCGCACACCGAGGATCTTCCCGTCACGCCGAAGTGCCAGCTCGCCCTTCAGGTAGACGTCGCGGGCGAAACCGGTCGAGATCAGGTTTCCGGTCCGATCCTCGATCCACTTGACCGGCCGCTCCAGGAGGATGGAGGCCAGGATGGAGGCCACGTACCCCGGGTAGACCGGGACCTTGTTTCCGAAGCCGCCGCCGATGTCAGGGGCCACGATCCTGATCATCTGCTCGGGGAGCTCGGCGACCAGGGCGACCGCGGCCCGGATGATGTGCGGCGCCTGAGTGGTCAGATAGACGGTCAGCTTCGAGGTGGCCCGGTTGAAGTCGGCGATCGACCCGCAGGTCTCGATGGGGGAGGGGTGGGAGCGGGGATAGTGCAGCTCCAGCTTGGAGATGACGTCCGCCTCGGCGAAGGCGCGGTCGGTCCCCTCCTTGTCGCCCACCTCCCAGTCGTAGATCACATTGTCGGGCTGGTTCTCCTTGTCGTCGCGGATCAGAGGCGCCCCGTCGGCCAGCGCCTGGTTCGGGTTGACGATGACAGGGAGCGGCTCATAGTCGACGACGATGGCCTGACAGGCGTCCTTGGCGATGTAGGGATCGTCGGCGATGACGCAGGCGACCTCCTGGCCCTGGAACCTGACCTTGTCGGTGGCCAGCACTGCCTGGGTGTCGTAGGAGAGCGTCGGCATCCACGCCAGGTTGCGCGCCGCCATCATCTCCCCGGTGAGCACGAGGCGGACACCGGGCATGGCCATGGCCTTGGAGATGTCGATGGAGTTGATCCGGGCGTGTGCCAGGGGGCTGCGCAGGATCTCCATGTGCAACATCCCGGGCAGCGTGATGTCGTCGAGATAGTTGCCTTTGCCTCGGATGAACCGGTTGTCCTCGACCCGCTTCCGGCTGGCTCCGATACCGCCGATCTTGACCTCATCGACAGCCGTCACGCCATCACCTCCGTATCGGTCTCCGGTGCAACACCTTGGCTGAGCTTGTCCGCCGCCCACATGACGGCCTTGACGATGTTCTGATAGCCCGTGCAGCGGCACAGGTTCCCGCTGAGCGCCCACCGGATCTCGTCCTCGGTGGGGTGCGGGTTCTCGTCGAGCAGGGCCTTGGACGCCATCATCATCCCCGGGGTGCAGAACCCGCACTGGAGGCCGTGCTCCTCCTTGAACCCTTCCTGGAGGGCGTGCAGCTCGCTGGGCCCGGCGAGGCCTTCCACCGTCATCACATCGTGGCCGTCGGCCTGGACGGCCAGCATCGTGCAGCTCTTCACCGGCCGGCCGTCGAACAGCACCGTGCAGGCGCCACAGTTGGTCGTGTCACATCCGACGTGGGTGCCGGTCAGCTTGAAACCCTGCCGCAGCAGATGCACCAGCAGGAGCCGGGGCTCGACCATGGCGGAGCGCCGCTCCCCGTTGATCGTCAAGGTCACCTGGCGAACAGGGACGTCGTCGGCCGGGGCCGGGCTGATCTCCTCGAAAAGACTGGTCATGTCAGGCCGCCTCCTCTCCGGACCTGGTGATGCTGTTCAGAAGACGTGTTGTGAAGACCCGCACCAGTTGCCGTTTGAAGTCGGCGCTGCCGCGATGGTCGCTGTGCGGCTGGGCGGCCCGGGCGGCGAGCTCGGCGGTCTCACCGATGAGCTCGGGTGACAGCGACTGCCCTACGAGGAGGGCGGCCGCCTCGTCGGCAGCGATGGTGGAGCCACCGACTCCCGTGAGGCCGATGCCGGCCCGTGCCACCTTGGCGGCGGCGAGATCGACGGCCACGGCCACGCCGACGGTGGCGTAGTCGCCGACCCGTCGCTCCAGCTTCAGGTAACCGCCGGCCGGGGTGCCCTTTGGCGCCGGCAGCACCGCCTCCACCGCGATCTCGTCGTAGGCGAGCGTGTTCTGGAAAGGCCCGCTGAACAATTCCCTGATCGGGATCGTGCGCCGCCCTCTCGAGCTGTGGGCCACAACCGAGCCGTCCAGGGCGGTCACGACCGATGCCCAGTCGCCCTGCGGGTCAGCATGGCAGAGCGAGCCGACCAGCGTGCCCCGGTTGCGCACGATCGGGTCGGCGACCAGGGGTGCCGCCCCGGCCATGGTCGGTTGGTGCCGGGCGAGGAGGTCGGACCGTTCCAGGTCGGCGTGCCGGCACAGGGCACCCACCCGGATGGCGCCGTCAGGATCGCGCTCGTGGTAGTCGAGACCCGGGATCTCGTTGATGTCCACCAGCATCTCGGGTGAGGCGAAGCGCAGCTTGAGCATCGGGACCAGGCTCTGGCCCCCGGCGAGGATCTTGGCCTCGCCACCACCCTCGGAGAGCAGGGAACAGGCCTCTTCCAGAGAGCGGGGGGCGTCGTACTTCATACGTGACGGGTAAATGGCTGCCTCCCAGTTCAGTCCGTGGTGTCGCTGCCCGTGTCGGGCGAACGGTCACCCATGCTCGATTGCGGATCGGGGACCGCGACCGGGAGGGCCTCGTCGGTCGGGTCCGGCCGCGGCAGTTGATGCGGGGGCCAAGGCCCTTGGACCGGCTGACCGGCCACTTTGAGGTACTCGATCACCTGGGGCCATGCCCAGATCGTCGGGCCCTTGCCGGTCTTGGGCGAGTGCTCGATCAACTCGTACAGCCGAGGATTGCCCCGGCTGGATCTCTCCTCGGTCATCTGCTGCCCTCCGTCGCGGTGAACAGTGTCACTTACCGGCAGACTACACGGGCCTTGCTGGTGGGGACCCTGGAAACGGGCATTGATCAGTGATTGTGAATTCGCGGGCCCGGCATGGCCATCGAGTCGAGAAGCCGGACCACACCCCTCAGATCGACCACGCTCGCAGCAGGGAGCAGGTGGTCGATGTGGGGCAGGACGGTCTGCATGCCGCGGGTGGCGGGTCGGAAGTCGGTCCGGGCCGCCAGCGGGTTGAGCCAGAGGATGCTGTGCACGGTCCGGGCGAGGCGGGCGATCTCCACCGCCAGCACGTCGGGGTCCCCGCAGTCCCAACCGTCGGAGAGGATCATGGCGATGGGGCCACCCCGGGCGAGTCTGCGGCTCCACAGCCTGTTCCAGTCGGCGAGCGCATCGCCGATCTTGGTGCCGCCGGACCAGTCGGGCACCCGGACCGAGACCTTGTCCAGCGCCACGCGTGCGTCCCGCTTCCGCAGGTCTTCGGTGATGCGGGTGAGATGCGTCGAGAAGGTGAACACCTCGACGTCGTCGAGACGGCGCAGGGCGGCGTGGGCGAAGACCAGGAACAGCTCGGCGTACTTCTCCATCGACCCCGAGATGTCGGCGATGACGATGAGTGGTCGCTGGCGGCGTCGTCTCTCCCGAAACACGATGGGCATGAGGTCCCCCTCGGGGCGGGTGGAGCCACGCAGCGTGCGGCGCAGGTCCGGGCTCACGCCGGTGGTGGAGACACGCCAGCGGCGCGTCCTGACGTCGGACGGCTGCCACATCATGGCCATCACCATCCGGCGTGCCTCGTTGAGCTGGTCCTCGTCCAGGTCGGCGAAGTCCCTTGTGGCCAGACGGTCCATCGCGGAGGCGCCCGCCTGCGACTGGGTGGCCTCGCTGGGCATCTCGCCGATCGGTTGGACGATCGGCTTGACCGCGGAGGCCGTGGCCAAGCCGGTCTGGTCGGAGACGCCGCCGGGATCCAACCTCCCCTCGAAGAAGCGGCTGAAGACCTCGTCGAACGAGCGCCGCTGGGCCGGGTCCGTCACTGCCAGGGCGAGGAGGGCTGCGTGGACTTCCGACCGGCTCGCCGGGTCGACCAGGGTGATGGCCCGGGTCATGTCCGCCACTTGGTCGGGGGTGACGGTGAGGCCGCGCCCGCGCAGCTCCTGGGCGAAAGTGACCAGGTCCCGGACCGGGCCGGTCATCCCACCAGTGCTTCCAGACCGGCCTGACGCACGGCGTCGATGTCGTCCTTGTATTTCAGGACGACCCCCAGGGTCCGATCTGCCAGAGCCGCGGTGAGCTCGCCGTCGTGGAGCAGTTGCAGCGACTGTGCCCAATCCAACGTCTCGGCGACACCTGGTGGCTTGAACAGGTCCATCTGGCGGAGACGACCCATCGCCGCCGCCAGGCTGGTGGCCAGATCCTCCTCGACACCGGGCACCTTCCGGGTGACGATCGCCGCCTCCAACTCGGGGGATGGGTAGTCGATCCAGTGGTAGATGCAGCGTCGCTTCAAGGCGTCGTGGATCTCCCTGGTCCGGTTCGACGTCAGGACGACGATGGGCGGGTCCTCGGCGGCGATGGTCCCGATCTCGGGGATGGTGACCTGGAAGTCGGAGAGAAGCTCGAGGAGGAAAGCCTCGAATTCCTCGTCGGCCCGGTCGAGCTCGTCGATGAGCAGGACCGGGCGGCGCCCACCGCGGGCGGACTCGATCGCCTGCAGGAGCGGACGTGCGATCAGGAAGTCCCGGCTCATGATGTCACGGGCGGTGGCCCTGGACCCCTCGCCCCGAGCCTCGAGCAAGCGGATCTCCATCATCTGCAGGGCGTAGTCCCACTCGTATAGGGCGTGGCCCACGTCGAGACCCTCGTAGCACTGGAGACGGATCAGGTCCTCGCCGGCGATGGCTGCGAGGACCTTGGCCACCTCGGTCTTGCCCACGCCCGCCTCCCCTTCGAGGAACAGGGGTCGGCCCAGCTGGAGAGCCAGATGGATGGCGACGGTCAGGTCCTCACCGGCGAAGTAGTCGCGGCTGTCCAGGGCGTGCTGGAGATCTTCGATCGTGCTCGGAATCACAGGCTTCAGGTTAAGCCGCAGGTCGGTGATGTGTCAGAGACGGCAGAGGTGCTCTAGCCCTCTGCGGCGCAGATCTCGGCGAGCTCCTCGTAGTAAACGGACAGAGGCTGCAACCCGGCGGCGATTCGCCTCTCGTCGAGGGTGGCTTCCTCGGAGATCGGGGTCGCCGGCTCCGGCCCGTCGGCCCCACATCTGATCTGGGTCCCGTACACCTGTGGCTCGCCCTTTCCGACGAGAACCCGGTCTTCTAGATAGGCCAGGTTCCCCGGAGATGCCTGACCGGCTTCGACGGCCTCCCTCAGCAACTCCACGGCGCGCGCCTGGAACTCGGGATCCTGATCCGAGTGCTGGGCGATCAACCAGGCGGCGTCCTCACCGTCCTCACCGACGAGGTCGAATATGGGCCATCCGAACACGTCGACGATCTTCAGCCTGGCGGTCCGGGCCGGGTCGCCTTCGGGATCGGACCCACCCGTCCGGCCGGCTTGATCACGCTCTGCCATCTCGATCAGCTCGTCGTGCAGCGCCCGGTCGAACGCGATGTCGGCCACCGTGGTGGGAGTTGTGGTCGCCTGGCCGATGGTGGATGCAGAGGTCGTGGCGTCATCGGAGACGCACCCGGTCAGGCTCGACACGGCCAGCAATGCCACGACCGCGGATCGACGGACGCCGGTCAAATCAGGCGCCGGGGTCGGCAGGCTCCCAGAGCTCGATGCGGTTTTCCTCCGGGTCGTTCAGGTGGGCGAAACGCCCGTTGGGGTACGTCTGAGTGGCTACTTCGACCTCGATGCCGGCTTCGTTCAACTGGGCCACCATCGCGTCGAGATCGTCGACTCTGAAATTGACCATCCACTGCTTCGACCGATCGAAGTAGTCCGTGTCCTCGGCGAACGGCTCCCAGACGGTGGGCCCGCCCTCCTGCACCCAGGGCTCCTCGTCGTACGACTGTGGTGTCCGTTTCACCCCCAGATGCTCCTCGTACCACCCGGCCAACGCAGAAGGGTCTGCCGCCCGGAAGAAGACCCCGCCGATCCCGGTCACCCTCTCCATCACTCCTCCTTCCGGTTTCGCGCCTCGTGTTCCCGGCGCCGCGCCTCCCGCTCGGCGCGTGCCTTCATCAGGACGTCGACCGGGTCCACATCGGCCACCTCGTCGGCAAAACGCCATCCAGCCGGACCGGCGCCGGGGGAGTAGTGGGTGCCCGAGTCGTCGCGGTCGAGGTAGAGATGGTCGACCAGTTCGCGGCGCAGGCTGACCACATCCACCCGAAGAGCGGGACAGGCCCGATCCAGCCAGTCGGCCAGTCCTTCGTTGACCTCACGCTCGGTGTAGACGGCACCCGCCTCCATCCAGAGGGTGGCGGCGGCCAGGAGGATGTGCAGGTCGCGGGTCTTCCTGGGGAAGCTGTGCCCGCCGCCGAGACAGAGAGAGGCAAGTCTCTGGGTGAACTCGTCCGCAGTGATCAGGCTGGAGGTGGTCATCATCGACGCCGTACCCGGGCCAATCTATAAGCTTTGCCCGATCGTGGACCGGGCCGGCGCAGCATTGGCTCTGACCTTTTTGCTGGGTCTCGTGGCGTGCTCGCAGCGGGGCTCGGCGCCGTCGACCAGCACCGGTTCCACGGCGCCATCGAGTGAGGTCACCGATACGACCATGGCCACCACCACCACGAGCGTCGCTCCCACCACCACGAGCGTCGCTCTCACCACCACCACGGGCCCGTCACAGACGTGCGTCGGTGAGAACCAGGTCCCGGTCGACCCGGAGGCGCTGGCGGCCACCTCTGTGGCGGGTGACGTGGACGGAGACGGCTTCGAGGACATGATCACCGGCTACCTCCTCGGTTCCGAGGACCCGGCTGCGGCCACCGGCGCCGTTCTCCACGTCGAGCTCGCCTCCGGGTACACGACGGCGATCGACGTCGCTCAATTGGGTTTGGGCTTCGACGTGCTCCTGGCCCGGCCTGAGAAGGTCGTCTCCATGAGCGGCGACCAGTTGATCGTGGCTGCCATCGCCGGGATCCTCCCCGGCGAGCTGTTCGGCTTCTTCCTGCTCGACGACTGCGAGCTCTCGGTGGTCGACACCGCCGACGGCGAGGTCCCCGAGATCTGGTTCGGGGGAGGGGCGACGCATGACGATTGGTTCTCCTGCGGCCCGGAGTCGGTCACCATGGCCCGGTTCGGCTACAGCGACGGGACAGTGACCCCGAGGGTCTACGAAACGGGGCATGCCGAGGAGTTCGGATACGAGGCGGCGACCTTCACTGTGGTGGGTGGCACCGAGCCGAGTGTGACCCTGCCTGCACCGCAGGAAGACGTCCTGGCCGCGTACCCGCACTGCGTCAGGTGAGCCGGCGGGCGGGACCTATCAGCGCTGAAGGAGCTGGATCTCGTTGCCGTCCGGGTCGCGGTAGGTGACGAATCGGGTGGTCCCGGTGTCGGTGATCTGGTCGATGGGGCGGATCGACTGCTCCCCGAGCCGATCGATGGTGGCCTGGAGATCGTCGACCAGGAACGAGACCACCGCAGTGGGCGGCCCCTCCTCCCTGATCCCCTGATGGAGGGCGAACCTCGTCTCGCCGTCGACCTCGAGGACCTGCCATGTGCCGTAACGGTCCCCGGCGGTGAACCCAATCTTCTGGTACCAGGGCAGGGACTCTTCCAGATCGGTCACCCAGACGAACACCGTGTCTACTTGGAGCGCCACTTCACATAACCTAGACCGCTCATGTTCGACACGCTCACCCAGAGGTTCGAGACCGTCTTCTCCGCGCTCAGAGGGAAGGGAAAGCTCTCCGAGAAGGACATCGACGGAGCCCTCCGCGAGGTCCGCATCGCTCTGCTGGAGGCGGACGTCAACGTCACCGTGGTCAAGGACTTCCTGGCCCGGGTCAAAGAGCGTGCCCTCGGCGAGGACGTTTCCAGGTCGATCACCCCCGGCCAGCAGGTGATCAAGATCGTCCACGAGGAGCTGGTGGAGACCCTGGGGCGGGAATCGACCGGTCTGGTGAAGACGTCGCCCCCGCTGGTGATCCTCATGGTCGGTCTCCAGGGCTCGGGCAAGACCACCACCGCGGCCAAGCTGGCCAGGCTGTTGGCGAAACAGGGTCGACGACCCCTGCTGGTGGCCGCCGACCTGCAGCGACCGGCAGCCATCGACCAGCTGGAGACCCTGGGCCGCCGCATCGACGTCCCCGTGCTCGCAGACCGCAAGGGGAAGCCGGCCAAGCTGGCCAAGACGGCGCGTAAGAAGGCGTCCGACACCGGACGGGACGTCGTCATCGTCGACACCGCCGGTCGGCTCCAGATCGACGACGCCCTGATGAAGGAGCTGGCCGCCGTGCGTCAGGCTGTCTCACCCGACGAGGTGCTCCTCGTCGTCGATGCCATGACAGGCCAGGACGCCGTCAACGTGGCACAGGGTTTCTCAGACCAGATCGGCCTCACCGGCGTCATCCTCTCCAAGCTGGACGGGGACGCCCGCGGCGGGGCTGCGATCTCGGTTCGGGCGGTCACCGGCGCCCCGGTCAAGTTCGCCGGTGTCGGCGAGGGTCTCGAAGACCTCGAGCCGTTCCACCCCGAGCGGATGGCGAGCCGGATCCTGGGGATGGGGGACGTCCTCACCCTGATCGAGAAGGCAGAGACCGTCTTCGACCAGGCCCAGGCGGAGAAGGCAGCGAAACGTCTCCAGAAGGGCGAGTTCGACCTGGAGGACTTCCTGGGCCAGTTCCAGGCGGTCAAGTCGATGGGGCCTCTCCAGGAGATCCTTGCTATGCTGCCCGGGTCCGGGTCGCTCCTACGCGAGGTCGAAATAGACGATCGAGACCTCAAGAGGGTCGAGGCGATCATCCAGTCGATGACCCCCGAAGAGCGCCGGGCTCCCAAGATCATCGGTGGTAGTCGTAAACGCCGGATCGCGGCCGGGTCGGGCACAACGCCCCAGGACGTGAATCGGGTCCTCAAGCAATTCACCGAGACACAAAGGATGATGAAGACGCTGGCGGGTGGGAAGGGCCTACCGTCACTCGAGGCCCTGACTGGCGGCCGGCGTCCGAAGAGATGACGTCACAGAGGTGAATAGATGGCAGTTCGAATGAGACTGATGCGGATGGGCAAGACCAAGCAGCCCGTGTACCGCGTCGTCGTGATGGACCAACGCGCCCCCCGGGACGGCCGGTACATCGAGCAGATCGGGCGTTACGACGCCCGTCAGGAGCCCTCGCTGGTCGAGATCGACAACGAGAGGGCCGCCGACTGGCTGGCGAAAGGCGCTCAGCCTTCGGAGACGGTGGAGAAGCTGCTCAACATCTCCGGTGCGATGAACACCATGAAGATCAAGACCGGTGGCATCCACGTGGTAGGTGTCGAGAAGGCGAAGCCGGCTCCGGTCGAGGAGCCTGCGGAAGAAGCCGCCGCCTCATCCGAGGAGGAGTGAGGTGGCCAAGGGCGAGATCGTAGAGAGAGTCGTCACCTACGTGGTGAAGAGCATCGTCGAGGATGCCGACGCCGTACAGGTGACCATGGTCGAGCAGGGCCCCGACGAGTACGTCGCCGAGGTGAGGACGGCCAAGCCCGACATGGGCCGTGTGATCGGCCGCCGGGGCCGTGTCGCCAAGGCGATTCGCGCCGTGGCCGGCGCCGCCGGCGACGAAGAGGGCATCAGCGCCGGAGTCGAGTTCCTCGACTGATCGACCCGTGTTCCTTATCGGCCGCCTCGGCAAGCCCAGCGGTCTCGAGGGCTTCATCGGCGTCTACGTCGACGAGGCGGACCTCGTCCATCTCCAGCCCGGTTCGGTGGTCTCCATAGAAGGCCGCAGCTACACCGTGCGCTCTCTCCGACAGGGCGCGAAGGGGCCACAGGTCGCCTTCGAGGAGATCCGGGACAGGTCCGGTGCGGAGGAGCTGCGGGGCCTCGATGTGCATGTCGCCGAGCGGCGCCCTCTCGGCGCGGACGAGTTCTGGCCTCGAGACCTGATCGGTCTCGAGGTGACCCCCGGCGGCGGGCGGGTGGTCGACGTCGTTTTCGGCCCGGCTCAGGACCGGCTGGTGGTGGAGAGGGACGCCATCCGTTTCGAGGTCCCCTTCGTGGAGGCATTCGTCCCCAGGGTCGATCTGGAGACAGGAGTCGTCGAAATCGTGGAGATCGAGGGGCTCATCCCACCGACAGATCGAGATTGATCCCCTGAATCACATCGTCGGCGTCGGGCTCGCCCAACACAACAGACACCGGGCCCGTGGGCAGCGTCACGCCGATGCGGTACTCACCCCACGTGTCGGATGAGCCCGCGCTCCCTTCGGCCTCGGCGACCACTGTCCCGTCCTGAGTCGCCTCCAGGCTCACGTTCCCATCGGAGGTCCGGGCGTAGCCGATGAACTGGACGGTCTGGTCCAAACCGGTGCGGAGCGCCGGGGAGGTGAGCACGACGTCCTCCCCGATCGTCGCCGCCCCGTTGAAGGGGACGAACCCGGGGCGAAGGTCCAGTGTGAGCTGGGCTGGTGAGGAGGAGACCGAGACCCTGACCGCCGCCGGCGCCGACAGATGCAGGTCGAGGAACATCCCCCCCGACAGAGAGCGCACGACATAGAGACGCTTCACCATCGCAGTCTCCACGAGCTGATCCGTGACGACGGTGGACTCGACATTCATGCTCACCCTGATCACCTGGAACGACTCCAGATGGTCGACTCTGATCTCGGGGACCGCCGTTGCCGGTGCGCCCTCGGATGTGGCGAAGTCGATGTGGAAGCTCTCGCATTGGTCGCTCGCCTCCCACGACATCTGACCGATCAGCCGGGAGTCCGATCCCTCCCCCGGAATGTCGGCGATGCCGCCGCCCTCCTCGAACTCGCCGACCCCCGGGCACTCGACGATCGGGGGCAGGATCGATGTTGGCGTCGCGGTCGTGGCCGGCACCGTGGACTCCGGCCCGCTGTCGGCGGTGGTCCCGGGCGTGCAGCCGCCCGCCACCACCAGGATGAGGATCAGCCCCAGCGCCTTCATGTCGCCGACAGTATGACTTCGGCTAAGTTTGAGTGTGTATTCAAGAATTGAGGTGCCCATGCCAGATGCCGTCATCGTCGCCACCGCCCGGACTCCCATCGGTCGGGCATACAAGGGGTCTCTGGTCGACGTCAGGGCCGACGACCTGGCCGGCTTCGCCATCGATGCGGTGATGAAGAAGGTCCCGGCGGTCGACCGGGCGTCGGTCGAGGACGTCATGCTCGGCTGCGGGCTCACCCATCACGAGCAGGGCCTCAACGTGGCCCGACCGGCGTCACTACTCGGGGGCATGCCCGACACGGTCCCGGCCACCACGGTCAATCGCTTCTGCGCCTCCTCCTTGCAGACCATCCGCATGGCCTATCACGCCATCACCAGGGGGGAGGGCCACACCTACGTGGCGGCGGGAACAGAGTCGGTGACCCGCACCTACGGTCGGGCCCTCGACCCCGAGGACTTCAATCCCCGTTTCACCGATCCCGGGCGTGACGACTTCATCAACTACGTCTACATCCCCATGGGGAACACGGCGGAGAACGTCGCCAAACGCCACGGGATCACCAGGGAGCGGCAGGACGAGTTCGCCAAGAGGTCTCAGGACCGGGCGGTGGAGGCGCAGAAGAACGGGTTCTTCGAGCGTGAGATCACCCCGATCGAGCTGCCCGACGGCCGCGTGATCGCCGATGACGACGGGCCCAGGCCCAACACGACCCTGGAGAAGCTCGCAGAGCTGCCACCGGTGTTCGACCCGGAGGGCACGGTCACCGCGGGGAACTCCTGCCCGTTGAACGACGGCGCCGCCGCGGTGCTGGTGATGTCCGCCGACCGGGCCGCAGAGCTCGGCGTGGAGCCACTGGCCAGGATCGTCGCCTCCTCGGTCGCCGGTCTGGAGCCGGAGTACATGGGTCTCGGCCCGGTGCCGGCGGTGCGCAAGGTCCTGGCACAGACCGGGATGACCCTCGACGACATCGACCTGATCGAGTTGAACGAGGCCTTCGCGGCCCAGGTGCTCGCCTGCGTCGACCAGCTGGGGATCGACATCGACAAGCTCAATCCCCATGGGGGCGCCATCGCGCTGGGTCATCCTTTCGGCATGACCGGGGCCCGCATCATGGGGACGTTGCTCAACGGCCTGCAGACCATGGACGCCACATACGGGTTGGAGACCATGTGCGTCGGTGGAGGCCAGGGGATGGCGATGATCGTAGAGCGGCTCGTCTGAACCTCCACCCCTAACCTCAACATGGTGAGGATCAACGTCGTCACCATGTTCCCCGGGTACTTCTCGGGCCCTCTGGAGACGTCGATCGTGGGCCGGGCCATCGCCGACGGCCTGCTCGAGGTGAACCTCATCGATCTGCGGGAGTACGGGCTGGGCAAGCACCGCCAGCTCGACGACGCCCCGTTTGGCGGAGGCCCGGGAATGGTGATGATGGTCGAGCCGCTGGCCGCCGCCCTGGAGCCCCTGTCGGACACCCATCGGGTCCTCTTCACGCCGGGTGGCGACCCGCTGACCCAGGAGACGCTGGATCGCTGGGCGGATCTCGAAGAGCTGACCCTGGTCTGTGGTCGGTTCGAGGGGGTCGACCAGAGGGTCGTCGACCTGTTCGTCGACGAGGAGGTGAGTCTCGGCGACTACGTGCTCGCCGGCGGCGAGGTGGCCGCGGCCGCGGTCATCGAGGGAATTGCCCGTCTCATCCCGGGAGTGATTGGGAACCCGGACTCGACCCGGTCGGAGTCGTTCCGGGACGGTCTGCTGGAGGAGCCCGTGTACACGAGACCGGCCGTCTTCGAGGGGCGCGAGGTGCCCGATGTCCTGCTCAGCGGGGACCACGCACGGATCGAGGAGTGGCGCCGCGAGCAGCGTCTCCGGCGGACGAGGGAGCGACGCCCCGATCTCTTCCCGAATGGCAAGGAAACGGATAGCTGATACAATTCCGGTTCCGGGACCAGCACTGACCGCTCCCGGCTGTTTCTAGGAGCCCTCCATGAACGATCTTCAAGCTGTAGAGACCGCGCATGTGCGCGATGACATCCCGGAGTTCCGCGCAGGCGACACGGTCAAGGTCCACGTGCGCGTGGTCGAAGGTGGCCGTGAGCGCATCCAGGTCTTCGAAGGCGTGGTCATCGCTCGCAACGGCTCCGGCCCCCGTGCCTCGTTCACCGTCCGCAAGCTGAGCTTCGGCGTCGGCGTCGAGCGTGTCTTCCCGGTCCATGCGCCCATCATCTCCAAGATCGAAGTGGTGCGTCGGGGAGACGTCCGCCGTTCCAAGCTCTATTACCTCCGTGATCGGGCCGGGAAATCGGCTCGCATCAAGGAGCTGCGCGACTGAGTAACCAACCACGCGGCCGTCATCTCCTAGGGGACCCGGTGCCCGAGCCGGAAGAGCCGCGTCCGGATCAGTCATCGGCCCCGAAGACCAAGAAGCGCTCCTTCTGGGCTGAGCTGCCCGGTCTCCTGGTGACCGCGCTGATCATCGCGGTCCTGATCAAGACCTTCCTGGTGCAGCCGTTCTGGATCCCGTCCGAGTCGATGCTGGACACGATCCACGTCAACGACCGGGTGATGGTCAACAAGCTGGCCTACCGGTTCGGGGAGCCGCAGCGGGGTGACGTCGTCGTCTTCGAGAACCCTTCCGAGCCCGACACCGATGAGTCGATACCCGAGGCGGTGATCCGGTCGGTCCTCGAAGCAGTGGGCATCCGCACCCGCGGCGAGGACGACCTGATCAAGCGGGTCGTCGGTCTCCCCGGCGAGACCATCACGATCTCGGACAATCGGGTGCACGTCGACGGGGTGGCAATCGACGAGCCCTATCTCGACGAGGACGTGGTCATGCCCGACGAGGGCCCGTTCCAGGTCGGCGAGGACGAGGTCTTCGTCATGGGGGACAACCGCGAGTTCAGCTTCGACAGTCGCAGATTCGGGAACATCCCCCTCGAGGACCTGGTGGGGAGGGCCTTCGTGATCATCTGGCCGCTCTCCAATTTCGGCGGTCTCTAGAAACTGTCCCCTGGATGCGATAGGTGTTGTCCCGGGTCAGGGATAACATCGCCGGACCGAGGCACCTCACCAGGATGCAGTGAGTCGTGTGAGAGATGAGGAGAACATGGACGAAGACCTGGAGCGCTACGAGACAGAGGTTGAGCTCAAGCTCTACAAGGAGTACCACGACGTGCTCCCCATGTTCGAGTTCGTCGTCGAGACGGAGAGACGCTTCTATCTCGCCAACGAGGTAGAGGTCGAGGTCAAGGACGCCAACGGCTCGATCTACTTCGAGGTCGTGATGCGCGACGCCTGGGTCTGGGACATGTTCCGCCCGGCCCGGTTCCTGGAGAAGGTGCAGGTGCTCACCTTCCGCGACGTCAACGTCGAGAAGCTGGAGAAGACGGAGCTCAAGCTCTGAGCCGACGCCGGGTCTCCCTCGGTGCCGCCGGGGAGGATCTGGCCTTGTGTTGGCTGACCGGCCAGGGTCTCCGGCTCGAGGGTCGGAATCTCCAGGTCTCCGGGGGCGAGGTCGATCTGCTCATGACAGATCACGGGCGTCGCGTTGCCGTGGAGGTGAGGACGGTCAGCACCGGTGGCGACCCCATCGACGCGGTCGGGCCCGGCAAACGAGCCCACGTCCGACGGCTCGGCGGCCGGCTCGGGGTGGCGAGAGTCGACTACATCGGGATCTCCCTCCACCAGTGGGGTGCCGAGATCCACTGGGTGCCCGGTTAGTCTCGAAGCCGATGTCCACCGGTTCGGCTGCCATCAGTGTGCGCGGTCTCCACAAGAGGTACCGGCGCACCCAAGCTCTCGACGGTCTCGACTTCGAGATCCCCGCCGGCCAGCTGACCGGTTTCCTGGGCCCGAACGGCGCCGGCAAGACCACCACCTTCCGCTGCATCCTCGGTCTCACCCGGCCCGACGCCGGGGAGATCGAAGTCCTCGGCCGGTCGGTACCCGACCATCTGCCGGAGATCGTCAAGAAGGTGGGTGTGATCGTCGAGGAGCCCGGTCTGATCCCCGCCCTCTCCGGTCGGGTCAACATGGAGGTCGCCGCCGACACCCTGGGCTTCGGGCACGATCGCATCGAGGAGCTGATCGAATTCGTAGGCCTGAGCGCCGACGCCCATCGCAAGGTGAGCGACTACTCGAAGGGAATGCGCCAGCGTCTTGCCCTCGCCGCTGCGATGGTCGGCGACCCTGAGCTGCTCATCCTCGACGAGCCCCTCGACGGTCTCGACCCCGCCGGGCAGCACGCCTTCCGGGCCCGGCTGAAGAACCTGGCTCAGGAAGGCCGCACCGTGGTGGTCTCCAGCCACGACCTCGCGGACGTCGAGGCGCTGGCGGACTATGTGGTGGTGATCGACAAGGGCCGTCTCGTCGTCCAGGGCCCCCTGGAGTCGCTGCTCGAGGGGAGCGGCACCCGGATCAAGACCGACGACAGCCGGGCCGCCGAGGTTCTGCGCACGGCCGGATACGAAGTCAGCGTCGATCAGGAGGGTCTGGTCGTCGGCTCGACAGACGTCTCCGCCGTCCTCGAGGCCCTGGCCCGTTCCGGCATATACCCCACAGAGGTGCGTCCGGAGCGAAGCTCGCTCGAGTCGGTGTTCCTCGGGCTCACCGGAGGCGAGCAGGAGTGAATCTTCTCCGAGCCGAGTTCCGCAAGATCACCCACCGCAAGCTGGTCCCGATCATGATCCTGCTGCTGGTGGTCTTCGTGGGTCTGGCCGCCTTCTTCCTGGTGGTGTTCCCGCAGATCTCGCCCGAGGCGGCCGAGCAGATCCCGCGGATCGAGAAGCCACTGGTCTACGTGTTGGGCGCCCAGCAGGCGGCGACCCAGACCTGGTTCCCGCTGATCCTGGCCGTGGTCCTGCTCGGGGGGGAGTTGAGCACCACCGTGTGGGCCACGGCGCTGACCCGGGACTCGCGCAAGGGCCGTCACATCGTGGCCCGCGTGCTCACATACGCGTTGGCGAGCCTGGTGGCCGCGGTCGTGGCCTTTGGCGTCTGGATCGTCATGGCGCTCATATTCGCCCCCGGCGACGGATTCATGACCTTCAAGGACTTCGTCGACTTCCTGTGGAAGACGGCCTTGATCAGTCTGGCGTGGACCTCGGTCGGGACGGCGGCCGTTTCACTCCTCAGGTCGGTCGGCCCCGCCATCGGCGCCGGTCTCGCCATCTACTTCGCCGAGAGTTTCCTGGCCCTGTGGGACCCCTGGGAGAACGTGTCCCTCACCGCGGCGTCGACGGCGTTGTTCGAAGTGGACTTTGGCGGCGGTCTCGGCGGCCTCATCCCCGGGATGGGTCTGAGCATGGGGCACAAACTGGCCATCCTGGCCGGGTGGACCCTGGTGGGCCTCGGGCTCACCTGGTGGGGTCTTCAGCGGCGCGACGCCTGAGACCGGCCGTAGACCCGGCGCAACTCCTTGTGCCAGCACCCGTGGTGCCAGTGACGACGCAGGTCGACTTCGTCCTCGGGGACCACCACCACGTGAAAGGTCCCAGGCGGGATGGTTCTGTGACATCCCGGGCAGAGGTACTCCTTGACCGCCTGGTACGGCTGGACCGGGGTGACGGTCACCCTCCGAAGATCGCCCATGAGATCACGGCCACGATGGCGAGGAGGGCGATGACGACCAGCACTATGTCGAGGGTGCTCTTGTCATGCTCCCGGAACGGATTGAAACCCACACCGGGACGGTAACCGCTCCAGGTTGGTGTCTACTGTCACCGACGTGACCTGGCTCAACATCGAGACCGAAGGGCAAGTGCGTTGGCTGACGATCGACCGCCCGGATCGGAAGAACGCCATTCCCTCCGACGGCTGGCCCCTCCTCGCCGAGGCGTTCATCGACTTCGAGAACGGCGACGACCGGGTGCTGGTGATCACCGGGGCCGCGGGTGAGTTCTGCGCCGGGGCCGATCTCGACCTGACACGGTTCGGGGGCGCCATGTCGGTGGCCGACGGCCACCGCCGGATGAAGGTGGTGGAGCGGGCGGCCACCGCCCTGCACCGGATCACCAAGCCGACCATCGCCGCCGTCGACGGGGTGGCGGTGGGAGCGGGTATGAACATGGCACTCGGCTGCGACGTCGTCATCGCCACCGACCGGGCCCGGTTCTCGGAGATCTTCGTCCGCCGGGGTCTGACGGTGGACTTCGGCGGCACCTGGCTCCTGCCCAGGATCGTCGGGCTGCAACGGGCCAAGGAACTGGCCCTGTCGGGCCGGATGGTGAACGCCGACGAAGCGCTCCGTCTCGGTCTCGTCCTCGATGTGGTGGCCCCCGACGCTCTGGCCGATCGGGTTCGCGAGATGGCAGCCTCTTTCCTGGCCGGCGCACCGGTCGCCCAGAAGTTCGCCAAACAGGGGATCGACGCCTCCTTTCACTCGTCGTTCGCCGAGGCGACCAGCTGGGAAGGTCAGTCCCAGGCCATCCTCTCCGGGACCGAGGACGTGGTGGAGGGGGTGACCGCCTTCCTGGAGAAACGGGACCCGAACTGGAAAGGTCGCTGAGCGGCCCCAGTTAATCGTCGATTCGTTTGCACGAAACGCGCACGTAACACGGCCGCCCCAAGATCTCGATCGTCCCCGAGTCAACCAAGGGAGGAGGATCGATGGACACCGGTGATGTGGCCTGGCTGCTGACCTCAGCGGCACTCGTGCTGTTCATGACACCCGGTCTGGCACTGTTCTACGGAGGCATGGATCGCTCGCGGAGCGTTCTCAACATGCTGATGATGAACTTCTGGTGCCTGCTCATCATCCCGGTCATCTGGGCGGTGGTCGGCTACTCGCTGGCTCAGTCCGGCGACGGGAACTGGATCGGGAACTTCGACGTGGCGTTCCTGCGTGGTCTCGAGATCACCGGTGAGGACGGAGGGCTGGGTCTGGCGGTGGTGGCGTTTCTCGGCATGTTCGCCGTGATCACGCCGGCACTTATCTCCGGAGCGGTCGCCGATCGAATGAAGTTCGCGGCTTGGGCGTTGTTCGCCCCGCTCTGGCTCCTCCTGGTCTTCGTCCCGGTGTTCAAGTGGGTCTACGGAGGGTGGATCTCCGATCTGGGGGCACTCGACTTCGCCGGGGGCACCGCCATCCACGTCAACGCGGGCATTGCCGCCCTCGCCGCCGTCCTCGTGCTGGGGAGACGCCGGGGATGGCCGAAGGAAGGACACCCGCCGCACTCGATGCCGCTGGTCATGCTGGGGACCGGCATCCTCTGGTTCGGGTGGTTCGGCTTCAACGCCGGGTCCGCCCTGGCGGCCAACGGTCAGGCCATCCAGGCGTTCATGAACACCTTCCTCGCCGCCGCCGCCGCCGGTCTCGCCTGGGCAGTGGTGGAGAGGATCCGGGACGGCCACTTCACCAATCTGGGGACGGCGTCGGGGATCGTCGCCGGTCTGGTGGCGATCACACCGGCGGCCGGGTTCGTGTCGGGGATGGCGCTGATCTGGATCGGTCTCATCGCCGGCGTCATCTGCTGCTACGCGGTGACTCTCAAGACCAAGGTCGGTTACGACGACGCCCTCGACGTGGTCGGGGTCCACTTCGTCGGCGGCCTGGTCGGATCGCTCGCCGTCGGTCTGTTCGCCGACCCCGAGTTCTTCGGCTTGGACTTCCTTCCCGGTCTCTTCTACGGAGGCGGGGTGGAGCTGCTGGGCGCCCAGGCCCTGGGCAACGCCGGCACCATCGTCTACTGCTTCGTCGTGACCACGCTGTTGATGCTGGTGCTCAAGGCGACGATCGGCGTGCGGGTCAGCGAGGATGTGGAGGTCGGGGGTCTGGACCTCCCCGAGCATGCCGAGACGGCCTACAGCAGCGGCAGCTTCAGCATGGCAGGACGATCGGAGGGATGATGAAACTCGTCACAGCAATCGTGAGGCCGAGCCGGGTCGACGTGGTCAAGGAGGCGCTCAAGGCGAAAGGTGTGCTCGGCATGACACTGAGCGACGTGAACGGCTTCGGTCGCCAGTTCGGGCACACCGAGATCTATCGGGGCACCGAGTACAACGTCGAGTTCGTGCCCAAGTCCAAGCTGGAGATCCTGTGTGACGACCCGGCGGTTGCCGAGATCGTAGATGCCATCGCCGAGGCCGCCCGCAGCGACAACGTGGGTGACGGGAAGATCTGGGTCATCGGCGTCGAGGAGGTGGTGCGCATCCGCACCGGGGAGCGTGGCACCGACGCCATCTGATCACACCGGGCCGGTAGCCCGGTTCATCGACCTGCGTGAGACGTTGCGGGGGGATCGACCCGGCCGGGGGGGCGGCGAGGTCTGTCAAGCACTCACCAGGGCCATGGACGACGCCGTCGGGGCACTCGCTCCTCCTCATCCCGACGGCGTCGCCCTGATCGCGATCGGCGGCTACGGCCGCGGCGATCTCAGTCTGTACTCGGACGTGGACCTGATGGTCCTCCACGCCCTCGACGACCCCTCCGACGTCGCCGCGGCCGTGTTTCGCCCTCTCTGGGACGCCGGGCTCCGGGTCGGCCACGCGGTGCGGACGGTGCGCGAGGCGGCGGGCGCGGCCAAGGAGAGCTTCGACACCCAAACCACGTTGCTGACCGGTCGTCTGGTGACCGGCGACGAGGAACTGTTCACCCGTCTCATGAGCGAGGTGGTCGGCGTGACCAGGGCCCGTCCCTTGCGCCGCTACCTCGTCTCCGAGGAGAGGGAGCGCCGTCGCAAGAGCCCCTATCTGCTCATGTCCACCGACGTCAAGAACGGACGGGGTGGCCTGCGCACGCTGCAGGGCTTCGAGTGGGAGCGGCGTCGTGAGGACCTGATCGGGCGCTTCTCGACGGATCACGACAAGGAGGAGGCGGAGTCCAGGGAGACCCTCCTCCAGGTCCGCAACGCCCTCCATGCCGTGGCGGGTCGGGCCCACGACATGTTCTCGCCGGACTATCGGGAGCAGGCGGCGCGCTGGCTCGGCGAGGAGCCCTTCGACGTGGCCACCAGACTGGTCGAGGCTTTGGAGACCGTGGACCTGCTGGCGGCCAGACGCTGGCCCGAGGTGATCGAAGACCGGCCCAGACGAGCTTGGTCCCGACCGGCGGGGAGACGACGGCCCGGCAACGGATCCGAGAGACCCGGTGTCGAGCGGCTCGTGGCCCTCCTCTCCTCCGGGGAGCAGGGCCGGGTCGACTTCGACCGCTCGTGGCGCGAAGGCGCTCTGGCCGAGGTCCTCCCCGAGTGGGAGGTGGTCAGGTTCCTTCCTCAGCTGGCGCCATTCCACGAGCATCCGGTGGCGTCCCATCTATGGCGGACCGTGGACGAGATGATGACGTTGATGGAGGGGGGTGGTCACTACGCACAGGTCGCCGCCGAGGTCGGCGACCCCGGGACTCTGGTCCTGACCGGATTCCTCCACGACATCGGCAAGGGGCACGGTGGCGATCACTCCGAGACCGGCGCCAACACCGCCGAGGCCGTTTGCCGGAGGATGGGGCTTTCCGAAGACGTGACCCGGTTGATAACGGAGACGGTGCGACACCATCTGCTCCTGGCACTGACCGCGACCCGCCGCGACCTGGACGACCCGGCCGTGATCGACGAGGTCGTGGCCACGGTCGGTGACCTGCGCACTCTCCATGTGCTCTACCTGCTCACGGTGGCCGACTCCCGGGCCACCGGGCCCGCGATGTGGTCTCCCTGGAAGGAGACCTTGTTGCGCACCCTGTTCATTCGCTGCGCCGCCCGTTTGGAGGGTCGCGAGCCGGCGACGTCGGCCGCCACGCGGGAGGAAGTGATGGCCCTGGCCGCCGCAGCCGGTGTCGTGGCGACGGCTGCGAGCCATCTCGACGGGATGCCTGGGGACTACCTGAGGGGGATGGAGGCCGAGGAGGTCCTGTGGCATCTCGAGGTCATCGCCGGCATCGACGGCGTCTCCAACATCGGCGTCACCGGGGGAGACCCCGCCCAGACCGTGGTGGTAGCCGGTTGGGAGCGACCCGGCTTCCGCCGCAAGGTGGCCGAGGTACTGGCCGCCAACGGGATCGATGTGCTCGAGGCGCGTCTTCTGGGTCGCTCCGACGGGCTCCTGGTCGACATCTTCCGCGCTCGCGACGACCGTATCGGGGGAGCGGTCCGGCCCGAGAAATGGGACCGGGTGAAGACGGAGATCGAAGCAGGTCTGAGCGGGGAGCTCGACACGACGGCCCGGCTCGCCGGTCGGGCGTCCGCCTATCCCTCCACGCCGGGGTCGGCCCCGGTGGCCCGGGGGAGCATCGACCCCGCCACCGGTGACCTGCTGCTCACCGTCCGCTGCGCCGACCGGATCGGCAGGCTCGCCGAGATCCTGTCGGTCCTGGAGGGCTGCGACTTGGAGATCCGGCTGGCCAAGATCGACAGCCGGGGAGGGGAAGTCGTGGACACCTTCCATGTCGCCCGTAGGGCCTCAGGATTCGACGACATCGGGGAGCTGACCGAGCGGATCGCCGCCGCCATCTCCCGATGACCGCTCAGATCTCGCCGATGTCCTCGCTCCACAGGTCCGGGTGGGCGGTGATGAACTCCATCATCATCGCGACGCACCGGGGATCGTCGACCACCTCGACTTCCACGCCGTTGGCGCGGAGCAGGTCCTCGGCGCCGAGAAAGGTCCGGTTCTCGCCGATTACCACCCTGGGGATCTCGTAGAGGAGGATCGCCCCCGTGCACATGTGACAAGGGGACAGGGTCGTGTACATGATCGAGCGTCGGTAGGAGCGGGCATCGAGCCGTCCGGCGTTCTCCAGGGCGTCCATCTCGCCGTGCCGGATCGCCGACCCCTTCTGAACCCTCTGGTTGTGCCCGCGGCCCACGATCTCCCCGTCGATCTCGAGGGTGGCGCCGATCGGGATGCCACCCTCGTCCAGCCCGATCAGTGCCTCTTCGATGGCAGCTTCGAGCCCGGGGATGGCCATGGTTCGGATGCTGTTGCACGCTACTCGACCCCCTAGAACCCGGCGAGGCCGGGTCGTACGTTCGGGTCATGTATGCGGCCACCACCTCAGTGGCCCTGGTATCCGGCGACGTCCGGCCGGTCGAGGTCCAGGTGCACGTCGGGAAGCAGAACGAGCAGTTCAAGCTCAGCGGTCTGCCCGACACGGCGGTGCGGGAGGCGAAGGACCGGGTTCGGGCGGCGGTGGTGTCCTCGGGGCTCGACTTTCCCAACCGGGCGGTCACGGTCAATCTGGCGCCGGCACATCTCCCCAAGTCCGGCACCGACTTCGACCTGGCCATCGCGTTGGGAGTCCTGGCCGCATCCCGGGAGATCCCTCACCCGGGTCGGGCGGTGGTCGTGGGGGAACTGGCCCTGGACGGGTCGGTTCGAACCGGGGCGGGGTCGATAGGGGCTGCAGTGCTCTCCGCACGATCAGGTCAGCCCTGTCTGGTGGCGGCGGCAGCGGCGTCCGAGGTGGCGACGGTGCCCGGGTCCCGTGTCCATGGCGTCGCATCTCTGGCCGAGGCGGTCGACGTGCTTCGGAGCGGTCTGGACAGCCACCCGGCCGCCGACGCCGGGGCTCCGGTCGAGACGATCCCCCAAGGCGATCTTCGGGAGGTGCACGGCCAGGCGCTGGCACGGAGGGCGATCGAGGTCGCCGCAGCCGGTGGTCACCATCTCTTGATGCACGGACCACCCGGTGGCGGCAAGACCATGCTGGCGAGACGTCTGCCGGGGATCCTGCCCCCGCTCAGCGACGAGGAGGCCGTGGAGGTGGCACTGATACATGCCGCCGCCGGTCTGCGAGTGGGGATCAGCCGGTCCCGACCGTTCCGTGCCCCGCATCACACCGCCTCGCGTGCCGCGCTCGTCGGTGGGGGGACCGGTGTCGTGGTGCCCGGCGAGGTGAGTCTCGCCCATCGCGGGGTCCTGTTCGTGGACGAGATGGCCGAGTTCCCCCGGGCCAACCTGGACACCCTGCGACAGCCACTCGAAGACGGGTTCGTGACCGTGGGTCGCAGGGGAGTGACCGCCACATTCCCGGCGGCCTTCCAGCTGGTGGCCGGGACCAACCCGTGCCCCTGCGGGTTCCGGGGCGATCGCCGCAAACCCTGCGAGTGCCGCCCGGCCGCAGTCAGCCGCTATCGCCAGAGAGTGTCGGGGCCGCTCCTCGACCGTTTCGACATGGTGGTCAAGGTGGACCGTCTCGAGACGGCCGGAGACGGCGAGCCGGCGCCCGAGGACAGTGCCGGGGTGAGGCGGCGAGTGGCCGAGGCCAGGCGGCGTCTCGCCGGGGAGCCTCCCGAGCCGGATCGCGCGGCGCGCCAACTCCTCGCGGAAGCGCTCAAGAGCGCCCTGCTCACCGCCCGCGGTGTCGAGCGGGTGAGACGTGTGGCGGTCACCATCGCCGCCCTGGCCTGTGCCGAACGGGTCGGCGACGAGCACGTGGCCGAGGCCATCGGTCTGAGGGCGGAGTGGTGAACGGGCCACTCCGGGTGGAGCCGGGCGGGGAGGGCTACCCCGCAGGTCTCCACGACCTTGAGGACCCGCCGCCGATCTGGGTGATGGGAGCGCTCAGCGAGGTCCCGGCGGTGGCGGTGGTCGGGACGAGACGATGCACCAGGTACGGCATCGACCTCGCCGAGGCCTTCGGGTCGGCCGTCGCCCGCTCGGGGTGGAGCACCGTCAGCGGGCTGGCGCGGGGGATCGATACCGCGGCCCATCGGGGGACGCTCCGCCTCACCGGGCACGCCGTGGCGGTGCTCGGATCGGGCATCGACCACTGCTACCCGAGGGAGAACCAGCCGGTCTACGACCAGATCCTCGCCTGCCGTGGCGCCATCGTCTCGGAGTACCCGCCGGGGACACCACCGGATCGGTGGAGGTTTCCGGCCCGAAACCGGCTCATCGCCGCCATGTCCGATGCCATCGTGGTGGTCGAGGCGGCTGTGACTGGAGGCGCCCTGATCACCGCCCGTCTCGGCGCCGAGATGGGGAGACCGGTGTTCGTTGTTCCCGGGGACGTGGATCGGGAGATGTCGGAAGGGTGCAACCGGCTGATCCGGGACGGGGCGCACCCGGTGCTGGGCGCCTCCGACCTGATCGACGAGCTGAGTCTGGTGATGGGCCCGCCTGCCAGACTGACCGACCCCGACCACGGCATCCCCGCCGAGGGCGTCCAGTTGAACGATCTCCCCGCCCTGTGGTCGCTCACGGTGACCGAGACGCTGGTCAAACTGGGACGTCTCGAGCTGGAGGGGAAAGTCCGGCGTCTAGGGGATCACGTGGTCCCCACCTGAAGACCCGGGAAACCAGGGCTCGGGGCAATAGCATCAGGGACCGTGGAGGTCCCGCCAGCACCCGTTTGGTCCCGGGCTGTCGTCGACGGCTATCTGAGCCGTCTCGCCGATCAGCGCGGGCTCTCCGCGCACACGCTCGACGCCTACCGCCGGGATCTCTGCCAGTTCTTCGACTACTGCGACCGGGGCGGGGTCGGCTCGGTGGCCGGAGTGGACCGCCGTCTCGCCCGGCGCTACCTGGCGTTTCTGGACACCCTGGGCTACTCCCGGGCCACGATCTCGCGCAAGGCCTCCTCGATCCGGACCTTCTACACCGATGCCGTCCTGAGGGGACACGCCCCGGTCAACCCCTTCGACGGGGTGGCGACGCCCAAGCTGGACAAGCCGCTGCCCCATGCCCTCCCGGCTCGAAGCCTTTCGGCGGCGCTCGACACCATCGACACCTCGACACCGGAAGGGCTGCGGGATCGGGCGATCGTGGAGACCCTCTACGCCACGGGATTGCGCATATCCGAGCTGGCCTCGCTGCGGGTGGGGGAGACCGAGGGGGACACCGTCACCGTGAGGGGCAAGGGCAACAAGATGAGGGTGGTTCCCCTGGGACGACCCGCTCAACGTGCCATCCGGGCGTATCTCGCGCAGGGTCGGCCGGTCCTCCACGAACGGGGACCGGGCACGAACAGCCTGTTCCTTGGTTCGAGGGGCGGTCCCATGGGCCCGAGAAGCCTGCGGCGGGTGGTGCACCGGCACCTGGCCACATTCCCGCACGCTCTCAGGCACAGCTTCGCCACCCATCTCCTCGAAGGAGGGGCCGATCTGCGCACGGTGCAGGACCTGCTGGGACATACCGATCTGGCGACCACTCAGATCTACACTGCCGTGACCCGAAAGCACTTGAGAGGGATCTATGACCAAAGCCACCCCAGGGCCTGAGGAATCTCAGGTCGACGGGCTTTGGGAACGTTTCAAGGCCAATGGTGACGAAGACGCCCGGGAGCGTCTAATCCTCCACTATTCCCCTCTCGTGAAGTACGTGGCCGGCAGGGTGGGCACCGGTCTGCCCCGCTCCGTGGACCAGAACGACCTGGCCAGCTATGGGCTGTTCGGGCTGATCGACGCCATCGACAAGTTCGACCTCGATCGCGGGTTCAAGTTCGAGACCTATGCCATCAACCGGATCAAGGGCGCCATCCTCGACGAGTTGCGCGCCCTCGACTGGGTGCCCCGCTCGGTCCGCTCCAGGGCCCGTCGCATCGAGGCCTCGATCGCCGAGCTGGAGCACAAGCTGCAGCGCCCTCCCACCGAGGAGGAGATCGCCCACGACCTGGAGATGGACATCGAGGAGTTCCGCGACGCACTGGCCCAGATCGGGCGTTCCGGAATCGCCGCCCTCGACGAGTTCGTCTCCGGCGACTCATCGACCTCGATGGGGGAGATGATCGCCGATCCCAGAGGCGTCTCGCCGGAGACCGAGTTCCAGGCCGAGGAGACCCGGCGCTCTCTCTTCGACGCCATCAACCGTCTTCCCAGCCGGGAACGACTCGTGGTCACCCTCTACTACTACGAGGGGATGACCCTGGCGGAGATCGGCGACGTCCTCGGGGTGACCGAGTCACGGGTCTGCCAGATCCACGCCAAGACGATGATGTCGCTGCGAAACCGTCTCGGCGACCCCGCCTGGGGCTGAGCGCTACTCCACCGCCACGTCGGCGAGCACGGCCCCGGTGAGGTCGAACAAGGTCGCCGGGTCGATCCCGATCAGAAAGCCCCGGCTGCCGCCGTTGACGTAGACGGTCTCGAGATCGGCCAGCGTCCGCTGGGCGAACACGGGCAGATCCGATCGCATCCCGAGCGGCGAGGTGCCGCCGAACTGGTAGCCGGTGAACCTGTCCGCCTCACGCTGGGTGGCCGGCCGGACCGACCGCACCCCCATCTCCCGGGCCAGCTTCTTGGTCGACACCTCCAGGTTCCCGTGCATCAGGGCCACCACGCCGGCGCCGGTGTCGGTGGTGAAGACGATGGTCTTGGCGGTGGCGAACGGGTCGACACGGATGGCTTCCGCCGCCTCCTCGGCGCCCGGGTGCCGGTGATAGTCGAAGAGATGCTCGGTGAACGAGACACCGGCCTCCCGGAGCACCCGCAGCGCCGGCGTGACCGGCGCACGTTTAGACGCCAACGGGATCCCTCACCATGAGCAGCGCCAGCTCCAGCTCGACCATGGCATCGGGAACGGTCTCGTAGGCGTGACGTCGGCGCAGGATGGTCCACGCCTGATCGCCCAGGGATCGGGCCAGGGCCCAATAGGCATGGCCCCGGACCAGAGACGAGCGATGGGTGAAATGGTCGAGGATCGGCCCCACCGCCTCCGCCTCCTCCGAGTTGCCTGCGGCCACCAAGAGGTTGCGTCGGATGAAACGGGGGTCCCGGTGCGGTACGTAGAACCAGGCGAACCGGTCGAGCAGGTCGTCGTCGCCCAGACCGAGCAATTCGGCGAAGGACATCGGATCCTCCCGGCCCGGGTTCGTGTTCAGAGCCGGGCTCCCGGGCGGGCACGAGGTGAGACAGTCGTCACACCCGTAGATGCGTCGCTCGACCAGGGGGCGTATCCAGAACGGGATCGGGCCCGGGGACTGGAGCCAGGTCGAGATGCAACGCCGGGCGTCGAGACCTGACGGAGTGATGGCGCCGGTGGGACAGGCCGGGATACAGGCGACACAAATGCCGCAGGTCCGACGCATCGGAGGGGTCGGCTCGAGATCCGCGTCGGTGATCACCGAGCCCAGCAACAGCCAGGGCCCGTGACCGGGGGCGAGGAGCATGGTCGACTTCCCCAGCCATCCGACACCGGCACGCGCCGCCGCCGAGCGGTCCACGAGATGGTTCTCGTCCACGGACACCTCGGCTCGGGCGCCGGCATCGGTCAGGACCGATCGGATGCCCTCGGCGATCCTCCGCACCTCGCCGTAGTGGTTCCTGGTGGCGAACCTCCCCACCACGGGGCCGCTGGAGGCGGGGGTGCTGGCGGTGCCCAGGTAGTCGTGGGCGAAGACCACGATGCTGCGCGCCCACGGAAAGGTCTTGGTCACGTCGGTGGACCGCTCGGGCTCTTCGTAGGTGAAGTGCAGCGGGCCCGACATCCCCGAGGCGAGGTGCTCCTCGATGGTCTTGCGAGAGCGGTCGAAGGGGCCGGCGGTGGTCACGCCGAAAGCGGCCGCCCCCAGTTCGGAGACGACCGTCTCCAGGGCGGACGTCGTCAGGCTCTCGATTACCCAAGCGTAAGGGGGCTCCGTAGAATCCAGCCCATCACGCACGCCTGCCAACCCCTCACTGGTCGGATTCCACATACGCGGGATTCGTAGAGGGCCGCATCCATCGGAAGCGGGGGCCTGGCCCAGCGGGCGGAGGTACAACCAGAAAGGAAAGAGTTGTGGCTGAAGTCACCATGAAGCAGCTCTTGGAGGCCGGCGTCCATTTCGGTCATCAGACCCGTCGCTGGAACCCCAAGATGCGCCCGTACATCTACGGGGAGAGAAACGGGATCCACATCATCGACCTGCGGCAGACCGTCAGCCAGGTCGCCGAGGCGATGGATTTCGTCAAGCAGATCGCCATCGATGGGGGCACGGTGCTGTTCGTCGGCACCAAGAAGCAGGCCCAGGCCGCGGTCGCCGAGGCCGCTCGGCGCGCCGGCATGCCCTATGTCAACTACCGCTGGCTGGGCGGGATGCTCACCAACTTCTCGACCATCCAGAAGCGGGTCTACTACATGAAAGAGCTGCAGCGGCTCGAGCAGACGGGCGAGATGAACGATCGCCCCAAGAAGGAGCGGCTCAAGCTGCGTCGTGAGCTGGAGAAGCTGGAGAAGAACCTCGGGGGAGTCTCCACGATGACCCGGCTCCCCGACGCGGTGTTCGTGATCGACGTCAACACCGAGGAGACCGCGGTCAAGGAGGCCGACCGTCTCGGCATCCCCGTGATCGCCCTGGTCGACACCAACTCCGACCCCGATCCGGTCGACTTCGTGATCCCCGGCAACGACGACGCCATCCGCGCCGCCGATCTGATCGCCGGCGCCCTCGCCGACGCCATCATCGAGGGCAAGGAGATCGCGGCCAAGAAGCGCCCCCAGCCCGCCGAGGAGACCGAGCCGGCAACGGCCGATGGGGAGCCAGTCCCGGTGGCAGTCGGCGCCGACGACGAAGGCGTCGGGGAGAGAGCCGACGATGAGTGAGATCACGGCCCAGGACATCCAGAAGCTCCGGGTCGCTGCCGGGGTGGGGATGATGGACGCCAAGAAGGCGCTCACCGACGCCGGCGGCGACATGGACAAGGCCTTCGAGCTGCTGAGGGAGCGGGGTCTGGCCAAGATGGCGAAGCGGGCCGACCGCGAGGCCAATGAGGGCGTCATCGGGAGCTACATCCACATCCAGAACGAGCGGCCCGTGCTGGGCGTGCTCGTCGAACTGGCCTGTGAAACGGACTTCGTCGCCAAGAGCGAGGAGTTCGTGCGGACCGCCAACGACATCGCCCTCCACATCAGCTGGGCCAACCCGACGTGGATCACCCGCGACCAGGTGGATCCCGATGCCGTGGAGGAGGAGAAGCGGATAATCGCCAAACAGGCGGAGGCCGAGGGAAAGCCCGCCGAGGTCATCGACCGGATCGTCGAAGGCAAGCTGGAGACCTGGTACGCCGAGAACGTCTTGTACGACCAGAAATTCGTCAACCCGGAGCGCTTCGACGGCACGGTTGGCGATATGGTCAGCGCACTCGCCACCAAGATGGGTGAGAACATCTCGGTGCGGAGGATGGCGCGGCTCGCCGTCGGCGGTTAGGGAGACCACTTGACCGAATCATCCAACCGAAGGGTCCTGCTCAAACTCTCAGGAGAGGCCTTCGCCGACCCCGAGGTTGGCTATGGCATCGACCCCGACACGGTGCACCGGGTGGCCGAGGAGATCGCCGAGGCCCAGAAGAAGGGGGTCGAGGTGGCGGTGGTCGTCGGTGGGGGCAACATCTTCCGTGGTGTCTCCCAGGCGGCCAAGGGCATGGACCCCGCAAATGCCGACTACATGGGGATGCTGGCCACCGTGATCAACGCTCTCGCCCTGAGGGATGCTCTGGAGAACGCCGGGGTGACCACACGGGTACAGAGCGCCATCACCATGCAGGAGCTGGCCGAGCCCTACATCCGGCTGCGCGCCATCAGGCACCTGGAGAAGGGGCGGGTGGTGATCTTCGCCGCCGGCACCGGGAACCCGTTCTTCACGACCGACACCACGGCTGCGCTGCGCGCCATCGAGATCAACGCCGATGCCCTCCTCAAGGCTTCCAAGGTGGACGGGATCTACGACTCCGACCCGCGCACCAACAAGAACGCCTCCAAGATCAACGAGCTGAGCTACATGGAGTTCATCGCCCAGGAACTCCAGGTCATGGACACGACCGCCGTTACGATGTGCAAGGAGCACGAGGTCCCCATCCACGTGTTCGACATGACCGTCCCTGGCAACATCGTCAAGGCAGTCCAGGGCGAGCACATCGGCACCATCGTGCATTGAGGAGGCCTCGATGATCCGTGATCTCTTGACGGAAGCCGAACAGAAGATGGAGATGGCAGTGGACCACGTCGCCTCCGAGTTCGGCACCGTGCGCACGGGCCGGGCCAACCCCCAGCTCCTCCATCGCATCACCGTCCCGTATTACGGATCGCCGACCCCATTGCAGCAACTGGCCTCGATCTCGGTGCCCGAGCCCCGCCTCCTCGTGGTCCAGCCCTACGACAAGAGCGTGATCAACGACATCGAGAAGGCCATCCAGCAGGCCGACCTCGGTCTCAACCCGACCAACGACGGCTCGGTGATCCGGATCGCCTTCCCCCCGCTCACCGAGGAGCGCCGCAAGGACCTGATCAAGCTGGTCAGGCACATGGCCGAGGAGGGGCGGGTCTCGGTGCGCAACGTCCGCCGCGCCGCCAAGGCGGACATGGAGCACTTGCACGGGGAGATCTCCGACGACGACATCCGACGTGGTGAGGAGGAGCTGCAGAAGCTTACCGATCGCTACACCGAGCGGATCGACAAGCTGCTCGCCAACAAAGAAGAAGAGCTCCTCGAGGTTTGAGTGACCGATAGAGACCAACCCGCCGACCCCGGGGAGGAGACCAACGAGGCTCCTGCCGAGGAGGAACTGCCTTTCTCAGACGACGAGTCGGATGAGGAACAGGAGCCGGTAGAAGTCGACGACGGCGGGCCTGACTGGTCGGCCATGGCGGCCGACCCCTCCGAGATCGAGGAGTTCACCTCCGAGTACGTGAAGGGGACCACTCAGGAGTATCAGGGTCTGGCCGAGGAGGTCGAGAAGGCCTCTGCCGAGGAGTGGGAGCTGCAGGCGGTGGCCGCCAGCATCCCCGGCGTCGAGACCGGCCTGGTCGGCTTCGACGACGTCGCCGGAACGGTGTCCGAGTCCGAGGAGTCCTACGAGGCGGTCGAGCAGGCGGCGAGCTCCGACCTCACCATGCGGATCGGCTCCGCACTTGCCGTGTTCGGCCTGTTCCTGGGGAGTCTCCTGCTGGGCGGCTGGTGGTTCACACTGTTCGTCATCCTGGTGATGGTGGTGTCGGTTGGTGAGCTGTACGCCACCCTGCGAACCCGGGGTTACCGGCCGCTGGCCCTGTTCGGCCTGCTCGGGGCCATCCTGATGGGCGTCGGCGCCCACAACGCCGGGCCGATGGCCATCGCAGGCTGGGCCATCGCCATGGCCGCGGTCACCATCCTCTTCTTCTCCCTGGCTGCCCGGCCCTACGCCCTGGCCAACACCTCGGTGACGATCCTCGGTCTGAGCTGGGTCGGGATGCTCGCCTTCGCCGTCCTCATCGCGGGCGGCCCCCACCCGGTGTCCCACATCTTCTTCCTGGTGATCCTGGTGGCCAGCAACGACATCGGGGCGTACTTCGTCGGGCGCTCCTTCGGGCGGCGGCCCCTGGCGCCTGTGCTGTCGGGGTCGAAGACGGTGGAAGGCCTCATCGGCGGGTTCCTCCTCGGTCTGATCGTGGCCGCCATCCTGGTCGTGTTCCCGCCATGGGCCGGCATCGAGATCACCGAGGCCCTGGTGGCCGCGGGTCTGGTCGGCATCCTCACCCCGATCGGGGATCTCGCCGAGTCGATGGTGAAGCGCTCCCTCAACGTCAAGGACATGGGATCGGTCCTCCCCGGTCATGGAGGCATGCTGGACCGCATCGACGGCTTCCTGTTCGCGGCACCGGCCCTCTACATCCTGTTCCGGGGTTTCGGGCTTCTGTGACCGCTCCCTTGGTCGTCCTCGGGGCGACCGGATCGATCGGCACCCAGACCCTCGAGGTCGCCGCCGGTCTCGGGCTCGAGGTGAGCGCCCTCGCCGCCAATCGCCCTTCTCCGGCTCTAGCCGAATTGGGCCGGATGCATCCCGACGCCGAGATCGTGGTGGCCGGGGGCAGTTCCGAGGAACGGGCCGAGTTCGAGCGGCAACTCCGCCGTCCCGCCCGGTACGGGTCGGAGGCGGTCATCGAGGTGGCCGCGACCAGTGACCGCATCGTGGTCAACGGGATCGTGGGCGCCGCCGGTCTCCGGGCCACGATCGCCGGTCTCGAAGCAGGCAACCGGGTGGCGCTGGCCAACAAGGAGAGCCTGGTGGCCGGTGGCCCGGTGGTCATCGCGGCGTTGGAGTCCCATGGCGGGGAGCTGATCCCGGTGGACTCGGAGCACTCGGCGCTCTACCAGTGCCTGGTCGGAGAGTCCCCGGCGTCGATCTCGCGGTTGATCCTGACTGCCTCCGGGGGCCCTTTCCGGGGCCGGGACCGGGAGTCCCTGGCCGCGGTGACCCCCGACGAGGCGCTGCGACACCCGAACTGGGACATGGGGAAGCGGATCACCATCGACTCGGCCACCATGTTCAACAAGGGGCTGGAGATCGTCGAGGCCCACTACCTGTTCGGTGTCGGCTACGACCACATCGAGGTGGTGGTACATCCCCAGTCGATCCTGCACTCGGCCGTGGAGTTCGTCGACGGGTCCTGGAAAGGGCAGTTCGGCCATCCCGACATGCGGATTCCCATTCAGTACGCGCTCACCGCTCCCGAGAGAGGGCCCGCCCCCGGTGACAGGTTCGATCTCGCCGGTCTGGACCTCAGATTCGAGGAGCCGGACCGCGCCCTGTTCCCGGCCATCGACATCGCCTATGCCGCCGGGCGGGCCGGGGGTTCGGCGCCGGCGGTCATGAACGCCGCCGACGAGATGGCGGTGGGGGCGTTCCTCCAGGGCCGGCTGGGGTTCCTGGGCATAACCGACGTGGTGGCGAGGACGATCGAAGAGGTCGAATGGCGTGAGCTGAAGACGATCGAGGACGTCCTCGCGGTCGACGCCGAGGCCCGGGCGGTGGCCTCCAGCCTGATCGCGGGGGTCTGTTGATAGGACCGGTCGCCCGGTAACCTCTGCGGATGATCGGGGGTATCGCCGCCGCCGTTGCCATCCTGCTCTTCGTCACCGCACACGAGGCAGGGCATTTCCTCGCGGCAAAGGCGACCGGGATGAAGGCCACCGAGTTCTTCTTCGGGTTCGGCCCGCGCATCTGGTCGACACGTCGCGGCGAGACCGAGTACGGGGTCAAGCTGTTCCCGCTCGGGGGGTACGTCCGCATCATCGGGATGAACCCGCTCGAGGAGGTGGCCCCGGAGGATCTGGGGCGCACCTACCGCGAGAAGAAGTTCTGGGAGAAGTCGGTGGTGGTGCTGGCGGGAGTCGGGACCAACTTCCTCATCGCCTTCATCCTGTTCTGCGGTGTGTTCATGTCCACGGGTGTCAACGAGCTCCTTCCCACGGTCGACAGGCTGGCCGAGGACTCGCCGGGCGCCGAGGCCGGTCTGCAGCCCGGGGACACCATCGTCACCATCGGCGAGCACGAGGTGGTCACCTGGGAGGACGCCACCAATGCCCTGGCAGAGGTGGGCCCCGGCCCGACCACCGTCGTCGTCGAGCGGGACGGGGAGACGGTGACCCTCGAAGTGACCCTCACCGAGAGCGAGACCGTCCCCGGCTCCGGCTACATCGGGTTCGTGCCGGTCGTGCAGAACGTTCCGGTGGGCTTCTTCGAGGCCATCGGGATGGCAGGCGAGGCGGTGTGGCAGGGCATCCAGGACACCTTCTACTCGCTGTACCAGATGTTCCGACCCTCGAGCCTGGCGCACTACTTCGCCGTGTTCGGCGGCGACACCGACGTCCCCGACGAGATCAGGCCGGTGAGCCCCATCGGGATCGTCTCCATAGGCAACCAAGCCGGGAGCGTGGCCGGGTTCCTCAGCATCATGGCCTATATCAACGTGATCCTGGCCACCATCAACCTGCTGCCCCTGTTCCCGCTCGACGGCGGGCACTTCGCGGTCGCCCTCTACGAGAAGATCACCGGGCGCCAGGCCAACGTGCGCAAGCTGATGCCGGTGGCCGCAGCCGTGATGGGGACGTTGTTCTTCCTGGGTTTCGTGGCGATAATCCTCGACATCACCAATCCGATCCGTTTCGGATAGCCCTCCAGCCCCTACCGTTGGACAAGTGAGCATCGAGAGACGGCCCACCCGCCAACTCAACGTCGGAACCGTGCCCGTCGGCGGGGGTGCGCCCGTGACCGTGCAGTCGATGACCACCACCAAGACTGCCGACGTCGACGGCACCCTGGCCCAGGTGTACGCGCTGGCGGGCGCCGGGGCCGACATCGTCCGCATCACCTGCAACGAGGTGGAGGCAGCGCAGGGTCTCGCCGAGATCGTCCCCCGCAGCCCGGTCCCCATCATCGCCGACATCCATTACCAGTACCGGCTGGCCCTCGCCGCCATCGAGGCAGGGGTCCACGGTCTGCGGCTCAACCCGGGCAACATCCGCAAGGAGGACCAGATCAAGACGGTGGCCCGGGAGGCCCGTGACCGGGGTCTGCCGATCAGGATCGGGGTCAACGCCGGATCCCTCGACAAGGACCTCCTCGACAAGTACGGGTCGCCGGTGCCCGAGGCCCTGGTCGAGTCGGCCCTGATCGAGGCGAGGTATCTCGAGGAGGTGGACTTCACCGACATCAAGATCTCGGTGAAGCACTCCAACGTCCGGCTCATGGTCGAGTCGTACCGTCTCCTCGCCGACACCGTCGACTACCCGCTCCATCTCGGTGTCACCGAGGCCGGCCCGCCGCCGGCCGGTCTGATCAAGTCGGTGGCCGGCATCGGGACCCTGCTCAACGAGGGGATCGGGGACACCATCAGGTTCTCGCTCACAGCCGATCCGGTCGAGGAGGCCAAGGCCGGTCGTCAGCTCCTCGAGTTCCTGGGTCTGCGTGAGCGCAAGGGTCTCGACCTCATCGCCTGCCCCTCCTGCGGCCGGGCCGAGGTGGACGTGATCGACGTGGCCACCCGCGCCCAGAAGGCCCTGGAGGAGGCGAATCTGCCGATCCAGGTGGCCGTGATGGGATGCGTGGTCAACGGTCCCGGAGAGGCCCGGGAAGCCGACATCGGGATCGCCGCCGGCCGGGGCCGGGGCCATCTGTTCATCAAGGGCCAGGTGGTGCGGGTCGTCCCTGAGGAGGAGATGGTCGACGCCCTGCTCGACGAGGCCAAGCGTCTGGTCGAAGAGGGCCTGGAGGCCCGTCTGGCCCACGCCGAGGCCAATGCCGAGGAGATCGCGGCGGCAGAGCGGCTGCAGCTCATCGAGATCCGCGGAGACGCCAACCGCGCCGAGGAGCGACGGGCCCGCGTCGCCGAGGTGGCCGGGGCCAAATCGGAGCCCGACTTCTAGGCACGCTGGCTACCGTCGGCATCCATGCGCTGGTCACAGGCATTCATACCAACCCTCCGCGAGGCTCCCGCCGACGCCGAGGCCGTGAGTCACAAGCTCCTGGTCCGGGCTGGGTTCATCCGCCAGCTCGCCGCCGGCTCCTACACCATGCTCCCGCTCGGCCAGCGTGTCCGTCTCAAGGTCGCCGGGATCATCCGGGAGGAGATGGACGCCATCGGTGGCCAGGAGATGGTCCTGCCCACCCTCCATCCCGCCGAGATCTGGAGGAAGTCGGGCCGCTACGACCTCATGGGGGACAACCTGTTCAGGCTGGTCGACCGGCGCGATGTGGAACTGGTCCTCGGCATGACCGAGGAGGAGATCTTCGCCATCCTCGCCACCGAGTTGTTCTCCTATCGCCAGTTGCCCCAGATCTGGTACCAGATCCACACCAAGTTCCGCGACGAGCCCCGTCCCAAGTCCGGTCTGCTCCGGGTCCGGGAGTTCACGATGAAGGACTCCTACACCCTGGACATCGACCGGGCCGGTCTCGACCGAGGGTTCGACAAGCACTACGAGGCCTATCGGAGGATCTTCGCTCGCATGGGTCTCGACGCCGTGGACGTGGAGGCTTCGTCGGGAGCTATGGGGGGCCGGGAGTCGCGTGAGTTCGTTGTGCGCTCCGAGGCGGGTGAGGACTGGATCGTCACCTGTGTCACCTGTGACTACCGGGCCAACCTGGAGCGGGCCACTTCGGCGATCGACCCGGTCGACGACGGCGAGACCGAGGACCTGGAGCGGTTCCCGACCCCGGGTCTGAGGACCATCGCCGCCCTGGCCGAGGCGTTCCCCGACATCGCCTCCCCGGAGCGTCAGATCAAGACCCTGGTCTACCTGGTGGACGAGCGGCCGGTCCTGGTGCTGTTGAGAGGCGACCACGACCTCCAGGAACAGAAGCTGCTCGACGCCGCCGGCGCCTCCGAGGGGAGACCCGCTCGCCCCGAGGAGATCAGACCGCTCCTGGGCGCCGATCCGGGCAGTCTGGGTGCGGTCGGGGTCACCGACATCCCGATCTTCGCCGACATCGCCCTGAAGGGGCGTCGCAACATGACCACCGGCGCCAACGAGGACGATTGGCATCTTCGGGGCGTGGACGTCGAGCGTGACATCGCCGTCACCACGTGGACCGATCTGCGCGAGGTCGTGGACGGCGACCTCTGTGTCCAGGACGGGGGCAAGCTCGAGCTGTGGAAGGCGATCGAGGTCGGCCACATCTTCAAGCTGGGCACGAAGTACTCGGAGACCTTCGGCGCCTATGTCCAGGACGAGGCAGGGGAGAGCCGTCCCATTGTCATGGGCTCGTACGGCATCGGGCTGGAACGGGGAGTGGCGGCCGTGGTCGAGTCCAATCACGACGAGAAGGGCATAGTCTGGCCGGTCTCGGTGGCCCCCTACGAGGTGGTGCTGACGGTGGTCCGGGTGGACGACACGGCGACCATGGCCATCGCCAACCAGCTCTACGAGACCTTCTCGCAGAACGGGGTGGAGGTGCTGCTCGACGACCGCGAGGAGCGTCCCGGGGTCAAATTCGCCGACGCCGAACTGGTCGGGATCCCCTTCCGGGTGACCATCGGCCCCAAAGGCGTGGCCGAGGGCGTCGCCGAGGTGACGGAGCGTCGGGGGCTGGTGCGCGCCGAGGTGCCACTCGACACCGTGGTCAGCTCCGTGTCAGAACGGGTCTTCTCCGCCCGGCACGGCATTTCGGGTTGAGCGGCGGCTTCGACCTATAATCCGAAGACAACAACAGGACGCTTTTCGGTCAGGTGGGCGCCTTTGGCACCCACCTGTTTGGTGTGGAGACACCTACGTATTGACGCAGCTAGAAGACATTTGGAGGGTCTTGGAGCCCTACCTCGCCGCCGAGCGGCTCGAGCTCGATGATCTCGAGCTGTCCGGACGCGGGCCGGGAAGGGTGCTCCGGGTGACGGTGGACGGTGACGACATCGGTGTCGACCGTCTCGCCGAGGTGTCCCGCGGCGTGGCCCGTCTCCTCGACGACCAGCCCGGTCTCCAGGAGCGGTACCAGCTGGAAGTCAGCTCACCGGGTTTGGAGCGCAAGCTCAGGCTTCCGTCGCACTATCGGAAGTCCCTCGGTCGCGAGGTGGTGGTGAAGGCGGCTCGCGCCGACCAGAAGTCCACCTACCGGGGGACACTCACCGCCGCCGACGATTCACGGTTCACGGTCGAATCCGAGCAGGGGCCGGTGAGTGTGTCCTATGAAGACGTAGTCAGCGCCAAGACCGTGTTCCGGTGGGAGAAAGCGCCGAAGCCAGGTCAGGCGAAGGAGAACCAATGAAGCTCGACACGATGATGGAGGCCATCGAGGTGTTGGCCCGTGAGCGTGGTGTCCCCGTGGACGCCATCCTCGACGCGTTCGCCAACGCACTGGTGGCGGCTTACAAGCGCAGTCCTGGCGCGGCCGAAGAGGCCCGCGTCACCATCGACCCCGAGTCGGGTGAGGTGACCGTGTACGCCCAGGAGCTCGACGAGGAGGGGAACGTCATCGACGAGTGGGAGGACACCCCCGAAGGCGAGGCGTTCGGCCGGATCGCCGCACAGTCCTTCAAGCAGGTCATGCAGTTCAAGCTGCGGGAGGCCAAGCGGGAGAAGGTCTACGAGATGTACGAGGGGCGCGAGGGCGACCTGGTGACCGGCATCGTCCAGCAGGTGGACTATCGCTCGGTGATCCTCGATCTCGGTGACGCCGAGGCGATCCTGCCGGGCAGCGAGCGGATCCCGTTCGAGAGACTCGACCGGGGCAATCGGGTCAAGGCCCTGATCCTCGAGGTCCGAAACGAGGCCAAGGGAGCGCAGATCGTCGTGTCCCGCAGCCATCCCGACCTGGTCCGACGTCTGCTCGAGCTGGAGGTGCCCGAGCTGACCGACGGGACCGTGGAGATCGTCAACATCGCCCGCGAGCCCGGTCATCGCACCAAGATCGCGGTCATCTCCCACGATCCCAACGTCGATCCCAAGGGCGCCTGCGTGGGTGCCCGGGGCTCCAGGGTCCGTCAGGTCGTCAACGAGCTGAGGGGTGAGAAGGTCGACGTCGTGCAATGGCGCGACGACGTCGCCATGTTCATCGCCGAGGCTCTGGGCCCGGCCAAGGTGAAGGAAGTCCGCATCAACGAGGAAGAGAAGACCGCCGAGGTGATCGTCTCCGAGCATCAGCTCTCCCTCGCCATCGGCAAGGAGGGCCAGAACGCCCGTCTCGCCGCCCGGCTGTCCGGCTACAAGGTCGATATACGCTCCGACACCGAGGGCGCCGAGGAAGAGGTCGTGGAGACCGTCGCCGAGGAGATCACGGACGCCGAGGAGATCACGGACACGGCCGAGGTGGAAACGGCTGCCGTGACGGGTGATGACGAGGACCTCGTCGAGGTCATCGATAGCGACAGCGAGAGTGAGTGATCGTTGAATGAGGGTTTATGAGCTCGCCCGTGAACTGGGCGTCGATTCGAAGGAGGTCCTGGCCCAGGCCGAGGAGCTAGGGGTCGAGGTGAAGACCGCCTCGTCCGGTCTGGACGACGAGGTCGCCGAGCTGCTCAGGCTGGCGTTCGCCCCGGAGGAGGACACCGGGGAAGCGACCGAGGCGGAAACCGGGACGACCGAAGAGGCCGAGGAGCCGGAAGCCGAGGCACCTGCCGCGCCGGAGCCCCGGCCGGAGCCGGAGCCTGAGATCAAGATCGCCACGATCGAGGCCGGCGCCAGCGTGGCCCAGTTCGCCGAGGCCGTCGGTCAGCCGACTGGCGAGGTGGTCCGGGCGCTGTTGGAGCGTGGTGTGCCCGCCGGCGCCGGGCAGCCGATCCCGGCCGAGCTCATCGAGGAGGTCGCGGAGAGCTTCGGGTACATGGTCGAGATCGTCGAGGCTGCCCCGCCCCCGGCCGTGGCCGAGCAGCCCGAGTTCGAGGACGACGAAGCCGACCTGACCCCACGCCCCCCGGTCGTCACCGTGATGGGTCATGTCGACCACGGCAAGACCACGTTGCTCGACACCATTCGCAGGGCCAATGTGGTCGAGGGCGAAGAGGGTGGGATCACACAGCACATCGGCGCCTACCAGGTGGAGCTGGGCGATCGTCTCATCACGTTCATCGACACCCCCGGTCACGAGGCGTTCACCGCCCTCCGGGCCCGCGGCGCCAACATCACCGACATCGTGGTCCTGGTCGTGGCGGCCGACGACGGTGTCATGCCCCAGACCATCGAGGCGATCTCACATGCCAAGGCGGCCGGGGTGAAGATGATCGTGGCCGTCAACAAGATGGACCTGCCCGGCGCCGACCCGATGCGGGTGCGCACAGAGCTCACCAACTACGGAGTGGTCACCGAGGATCTCGGTGGTGACATCCCCACGGTCGAGGTCTCGGCCCTGAAAGGCGACGGGGTCGACGAGCTGCTCGAAGTCATCGATCTCATCGCCCAGCTCGAGGACTACAAGGCCAACGCCAAGGCGCCGGCCAGCGGCGTGGTCGTCGAAGCGCAGCTCGAAGTGGGACGCGGCCCCGTGGCCACGGTCATCATCAAGCGGGGCACGCTCCACCAGGGAGATGCCTTCACCGCAGGCCCGGTCGCCGGGCGGGCCCGCGCCCTCATGGACGAGAACGGCCGGCGTCTCGATTCCGCCGGGCCCTCCACCCCGGTGCAGATCATGGGTTGGGACGACGTCCCCAACGCCGGTGACTTCTTCGAAGTCCACGCCAACGACCGCGAGGCCCGTCGCATCGCCCAGGAGCGTCAGGAGGCGATGCGAGCCGAGGCCAATGTGGCTCCTTCGGCCCGGGACCGTCTCCAGGGTCTCCTGGAGCAATTGCGCAGCGAGGACGCCCAGCTCAACCTGATCGTCAAGGCAGACGCCCAGGGGTCACTCGAGGCCCTGCGCGACTCGATCGGGAAGATCGAGCGTGAGGGTGGGCGGATCCAGATCGTGCACACCGCGGTGGGCGGGATCAACGAGAACGACGTCACCCTGGCCGAGGTCACCGATGCGGTGATCATCGGATTCAACGTCCGACCCGAGCCCAAGGCCCGGCGCGCCGCCGAGGAGGCCGGGGTCGAGATCCGCACCTACGGCATCATCTACGAACTACTCGACGAGATCGAGCAGCTCCTCGTCGGCCAGCTGGCACCCGAGGAGGAAGAGGTGGTGCTGGGGACTGCCGAGGTCAGAGCCACCTTCCGGGTGCCCCGTACCGGCACCGTCGCCGGCTGCTACGTGGTCGAAGGCGTGGTGCAGAGGGGTGCGAAGGCCCGTCTGCTCCGCGACGGCGTCGTGATCCACGACGGCACGATCGGATCGCTGAAACGCTTCAAGGACGACGTCCGCGAGGTGCAGTCCGGGTTCGAGTGTGGTATCGGCTTCGAGAACTACGACGACATCAAGGATGGGGATCTGATCGAGGTCTACGCGGTCCGGGAAGTCGCCCGCACCTAGTGCAGTGACCGTTAACGTTCGCCGAGGTCAGCCAGACCGGACACCATGAGCGACCGCATGCTGCGGGTCAACTCGACCATTCGTGAGGTGCTCGCCGAAGAGATCGAGAGGATGAGTGATGCCCGTCTCGAGTTGGTCTCGGTCACCGCGGTGGACACCGCGCCCAATCTCCGCAGCGCCGTGGTGTACATCGACGTACTCGGGGTGGAGGAGCGCGAGACCGCCCTCGAGGCACTCCGGGGAGCGGCGCGCCGTCTCCAATCGAGCATCGGGCGACAGGTCCGGATGAAGTACGTGCCCACCCTGGAGTTCCAGATCGACCCCGGCATCACCGGCGGCGAGCGCATCGAGCAGATCCTGCGCGACCTCAAAGCCGAGCAGGCAGAGGAAGAGTGAGCACCGCGGACACTGTCGAGAAGGCGGCCACCGCCCTGGCCAACGCCGATCGGGTGGCGCTGGCCTGCCATGTCGGGCCCGACGGTGACGCCCTCGGGTCGATGCTGGCCCTCGCCCTGGCCATGGAGAACGCCGGGAAGGAGGTCGTGGCCAGCTTCGGGTCGCCGTTCGCGATCCCGCCCAATCTCGCCTTCCTCCCCATCGACCACCTGGTCCCCCCGGGCGACTTCCCCGAAGCCCCTGAGCTGATGGTCGTCCTCGACACCGGCTCGGCGGACCGGATCGGGGAGCTGGCCGCCAACGCCACCAGGGCCGGGACCCTGATCGTGATCGACCATCACGTCACCAACGAGGGGTTCGGCGACATCTCCCTGGTCGACCCGACCGCGGCGGCCACCGGCGAGCTGGTGTACCAGGTCCTGAGAGCCATTGGCTGTGAGATCACACCCGCCATCGCGATGTGTCTCCACACCGCCCTGGTCACCGACACCGGCCGTTTCAGCTACTCGAACACCAAGCCCGAGACGTTGCGCATCGCCGCCGAGCTGGTCGAAGCCGGTGCCGAGCCGAGTGTCATCGGCCGCCATGTTTACGAGGAGGCCCCCTTCGGCTATCTCAAGGCCCTTGCGATCGCCATGGACCGGGCCCGGCTCGACGCGGATCTCGGTGTGGTGGCCACCCACATCAGCGACGAGGACCTCGAGGCTGCCGGCATCGACTGGAGCGACACCGACAACCTCATCGACGTGCTTCGTCTGGCCATGGAGGCCGACACCGCCGTGCTGGCCAAGGTCCACGAGGACGGCCGGGTCAAGGTGAGCCTCCGTTCCCGCGGTGGCACCGACGTCGGAGGTCTCGCTCAGGAGATGGGGGGAGGCGGGCACCGTCTCGCCGCCGGTTTCACCGTCGAGGGAGATGTCGAAGAGGTTCTCTCCAAGGTATTCGCGCTGGTGGAGTCCTATCGATGACCAGGGGCTTCCTGGTGGTGGACAAACCCCGAGGCATCACCTCGAACCAGGTGGTCGGGGAGGTCAAGCGGGCGACCGGGATCAAGAAGATCGGCCACGCCGGCACTCTCGACCCGATGGCCACCGGGGTCATGGTGCTCGCCATCGGGAAGGTGACCCGGCTCATCCGCTACATCCAGGACCAGCCCAAGGAGTACTACGCCACCGCCCAGTTCGGAGTGTCCACGGACACCCTCGACGCCGACGGGGCGGTCCTGTCCCGGGAGCCGATGGACTTCACCGAGGAGGACCTCGAGGCCATCGTGCCCAGGTTCATCGGGACCATCAGCCAGGTCCCGCCGATGGTCTCCGCCCTCAAGAAGGACGGGCGGCGGCTCTACGCCCTGGCCCGCGAGGGTCAGATCGTGGAGCGGGAGGCCAGACTGGTCGAGGTCCATGAGATGGAGATCCTCTCGGTGGGGGCGCCGCCTTACCCGGAAGTCGAGTTCCGGGTCGTGTGTGGCAAGGGAACGTACGTCCGGTCCCTCGCCGACGACATGGCGGCGATGCTCGGTGGCGAGGCCCACCTCACCGCCCTTCGCCGCACCCGCATCGGCGCCTTCGGGATCGGCGACAGCATCACCATCGACGATTTGGCCGACTGGGAGTCCTATCTGATGAGCCCGGCCCGAGCATTGGCACACCTGCGGGCGGTCACCGTCGACGCCGAGACCGCCCAGGCGGCCCGCAACGGCATGCGTTTCGTCGGAGGGCCGGCGGTGACCGGTCCCGAAGACGAGCCCTACGCCCTGTTGGACGAGGGAGGGGATCTGATCGCGGTCTACCGGCGCAGCGGTGACAGCGCCGTCCCCGAAGTGGTTCTCCCAGCATGATCGTCCTCCGTGGCCCGTGGCAGACCTGGCCGGTCGTGACCGGGCCCACCTCGATGGCCATCGGCGTCATGGACGGGGTCCACATCGGGCATCGTGCCCTGCTCTCCCGTCTCGACCGGGGTGCGGAAGCCACCGTCCTCACCTTCGAGCCCCATCCCGTCGAAGTGCTCCGTCCCGGGACACCACCCCGTCTCATCACCAGCCTCGAGGAGCGTCTGGCTCTCCTGGAGAGCGCCGGGATCGACTGCGTGGGCGTGCTCGACCTCAGCGAGATCAAGGAGCTCTCACCCGAGGACTTCGTGAAGGGAATCCTGGTCGACCGGATGCGACTGGCACACCTGGTGGTCGGCGAGGACTTCAGGTTCGGGAAGGACCGCACCGGGGACGTGGCGCTCCTGGAGAGGATGGGCACGGAGCTGGGCTTCGTCGTGGAGACCACCCCGCTGGTCACCCGGGACGAAATTCCGGTCTCCTCGAGCCGCATCCGGGAGCTGATCGAGTCGGGCGACGTCTCAGGGGCGTCCGAGCTGCTCGACTCGTGGTTCACCATCACCAATGTGGTCGTCGACGGCGACAAACGAGGACGTCAGATCGGTTTCCCGACCGCCAATCTCCGCCCTCCCGCCCGGAAGGTCATCCCGGCACGTGGCGTTTACGCCTGTTTCGCAACCGTGGCCGGCGAGGTGCACGACGCCGCGGTCAACGTCGGTGTGCGCCCCACCTTCGGAGGAGGGGAGCTCCTGGTCGAGGCCTTCATCCTCGACTTCGACGAGGACATCTACGGGAACGATCTGAGCATCGAGTTCGTCCAATACCTGAGACCGGAGCTCGAGTTCAGCGGGGTCGAGGACCTCGTGGCCCGGATGGAACAGGATGTTGTCGACACCCGGGCCAGTCTCGATCAGGTCCGGTCGGGAATATGAGATTGCATTCCGATGCTGTTAGAGTTGGTCTCGATTCCCCACATCACTTCGGGTTTTACGCGCAATGAAGACAACCACTGAAATCGTCGAAGAGTTCGGCACTCACGGGAGCGACACAGGCTCACCGGAGGTTCAGGTGGCTCTGCTCACCGAGCGGATCAACCATCTGACCGAGCATCTTCGAGACCACAAGCACGACCACCACAGCCGTCGTGGTCTGTTGCTGATGGTCGGTAAGCGCCGGAGACTCCTCGACTACCTGCGTCGTCAAGACGTGGAGCGCTACAGGAGCCTCATCGCCAAGTTGGGCCTGCGGCGCTGACGGAAGAGGAGCGGTTCGACCGCTCCTCACATGTATATGGGCCCGTGAGCGGGCCGAGAGAAAGAGAGCCACGTCGGTTGTCAGTGGTGATGGCTCGGTCATCCGAGACATCATCACTGCCAACGGGCGCAGGCTCCAGACAAGAAGGAGCACATAGTGCCCGAGACCTCTGTTAGAGGAACCATCGGCGGCAAGGAGCTGGTGCTGAGCACCGGCAAACTCGCCCCACAAGCAAATGGCGCCGTAGTCGCCAAGATCGGCGGGACCGAGATGCTGGTCACCGCCACCGCAAACGACCGTCCCCGGGAAGGGGTCGACTTCTTCCCGCTGACCGTGGACTTCGAGGAGCGGATGTACTCCGTGGGCCGGATCCCGGGGTCGTTCTTCCGTCGTGAGGGCCGCCCCTCGGAGCGAGCCATCCTCACCTCCCGTCTCATCGACCGTCCCCTCAGGCCGTCATTCGCCGACGGGTATCGCAACGAGACCCACATCGTGGTCACCTCGCTCTCGGTCGACCAGGAGAACCCGTTCGACGTGGTCGCCCTCAACGGCGCCTCCGCTGCCCTCACCATCAGCGGTCTGCCCTTCGAGGGACCGATCGGCGGGGTCCGAGTCGCCCTGAAGAAGGGCGAGTGGATCGCTTTCCCGACCGAGGCAGAGCTGGACGAGTCCGTTTTCGAGATGGTGGTCGTCGGTCGTCGGAACGAAGAGGGCCAGATCGACATCGTGATGGTCGAAGCCGGCGCCACCGAGGACGGGGTACGTCTCGTGGCCTCCGGTGACCAGCCCTCCGACGAGCAGGCGGTCGCCGACGGCATCGAGGAGTCCAAGCCGCACATTGCGGCTCTCATCGACCTGCAGAAGGAACTGGCCGCCAAGGTCGAGCCCAAAGAGTTCAAGTGGACTCCCGCGGTCGACTACAGCGAGGAGATCTACTCCCGGGTCGAGGCAGCCGCCTCCAGCCGGATCGCCGACGTTCTCGAGATCCCCGGCAAGCACGCCCGTCAGGATGCCGAGGCTGAGGCGCTCGAGGCGGTGATCACGGAGTTGGGCGTCCCCGAGGACGACTTGGAGACACTGCTCCAGGTGAAGAACGCCTTCCGGTCGGTCTTCAAGAAGATGGCCCGCAAGCGCGTCGTCGCAGAGGGTGTTCGTCTCGACGGCCGAGGCCCCGCCGACATCCGTCCCCTGAGCATCGAGGTCGGCACCGTGGAGAGAACCCACGGATCGGCTCTGTTCCAGCGTGGCGAGACCCAGGTGCTCAACATCACCACCCTCGGCATGCTCAAGATGGAGCAGATGCTCGACACGCTCGACATCGCCGAGGCCAAGCGCTACATGCACCACTACAACTTCCCGCCCTTCTCCACGGGCGAGGCAGGGTTCATGCGTGGCCCGAAGCGACGGGAGATCGGTCATGGCGCACTCGCCGAGAAGGCCCTGCTTCCGGTGATCCCCACCTCCGAGGAGTTCCCGTACGCCTTGCGTCTGGTCTCGGAAGTGCTCGCCTCCAACGGGTCGTCCTCGATGGCCTCGGTGTGCGGCTCGACCCTGTCCCTCATGGACGCCGGTGTCCCCATCGCGGCTCCGGTGGCAGGCATCGCCATGGGTTTGATCAAAGAGGGGGATGACTTCGTCACCCTCACCGACATCCTGGGCGCCGAGGATGCCCTGGGCGACATGGACTTCAAGGTCGCCGGCACTGCCGACATGATCACCGCCCTCCAGTTGGACACGAAGATCTCGGGGCTGCCCTCCGAGGTGCTGCGGTCGGCTCTGGACCAGGCACGTGAGGCCCGGCTGTTCATCCTGGCGGCCATGGCCGAGGTCATCGCCGAGCCGCGGCCCGAGATGAACAAGTGGGCGCCGCGCATCGAGTCGCTCGAGATCCCCAAGGACAAGATCGGCGAGGTGATCGGCCCCAAGGGCGCCGTGATCCGCGAGCTCGAGGAGCAGACCGGGGCCAACATCGAGATCGAGGAGACCGACGGTGTCGGCATCGTCCGCATCGCCTCCAACGACGGAGAGGCTCTCGCCGCCGCCAAGGAGCGAGTGCGTCAGATCGCCTTCCCGCCGGAGGTCGAGTTGGGCGCCACCTACGAGGGCAAGGTGGTCTCGATCACCAAGTTCGGCGCCTTCGTCAACATCCTCCCGGGCCGTGACGGCCTCCTCCACATCTCCCGTCTCGACGGCTCCAAGCGGGTCGAGCGGGTCGAGGACTACCTGTCCGAGGGCGACGTCCTGCAGGTCCGGGTGCGCGAGATCGATCGCGGCAAGGTCAGCCTGGAGCTCGTCGAGGCGCTCCCCGGCGCCACGCTGCCTGACAGCGGGCCATCCAACGGAAACCGCGGTGGTGGCAAGCACGAAGGCGGCGGTCGTGACCGCGGCCGCGGCGACCGCGGTGGCCGTGGCGGCGACCGCGGCAGGAACGGCGACCGCAAGGGTGGCGAGCGGAAACGCGAAGACAGCGTCCCCGCCGGCCAGTCCGGCGGACGTCGTCGGGCCGCACGCAGCTTCTCCGAGACCTTCGAGGAGATGGAGTAGAGCGGTTCGCACCGTTGTCAGAGGGCCGGTCACCGACCGGCCCTCTTTTTCGTCTTACCTACAATCGGCCGCGGATGGCTGTCGAACTCGATGGCAACGTGAGGATGCGGGGCGACACCGGCCCCGGCGCGCGGGTGAAAGTCCTCGCGGAGAGCGGGAGGCTCCGTCTGGTCTCCGGCAACGAGCTGGTCGGTGACTGGCGGCTGCCCGAGATCGGCATCAGCGCCCTGCAGGAGGGGTTCAACATCAAGGCGGAAGGAGAGGAGTTCATCCTCCGCACCGAGGACGACGCCGCCTTCGCCGAGGAGCTAGGGGTCACCGCGGTGTCGCCCCGTTTGGGACGTCTCCTCGCCGCCCGGAACAACCCGGAGGAGCCCGAGAGCGAGCCGATCTCCGAGGCAGCCTCGAATCTCCCCGCCATCGGCTTCGCGGTGGCCGGGGCGCTCACCGTCCTCGGAGGGTCGTTGCTCACCATGGTGCCCCATCCGGGGCGCTGGCTGGGCTTCGTGGTTGGCGGGATCCTCATGGTGGCGGTCGGTTACGTCATGTCGATCGGCGCTCCGGCGGCGCGGCTGGTGGGCGCCCTCGTCGTGATCGCTCTGGTCGTCCTGTTCGGGGTGGCGGTGAGCCAGTCCGACCCGGGGACCGCCCAGCTCACCGCTTACGGGTTCATCGCCGGCGGGCTGGTGGTCGGGGTGGCGGTGCTGTTCAGCGGCAATCAGGGTTCCACTACCTGAGCGGTACCGTGGGGCGATGCCGGAGCTCCCCGACATCGTCGTCTACATCGAAGCACTGCAGCGGCGGATCCTGGGTCGAGAACTGAAGGAGATCAGGGTCCTGTCGCCCGCAGTGATCCGCACCTACGACCCTCCCTATGACGCCCCGGTGGGTCATGAGGTGACCCACATCGAGCGGGTCGGCAAGCGAATCGCCCTCGAGTTCGGGAACGGGTTGTTCCTGGTCATCCATCTCATGATCGCCGGGCGTCTCCGCTGGGAGACCGCCGGCAAGCCGATACCACGCAAGGTGGGATTGGCGGCCCTGGACTTCGACGACGGTTCGTTGATCCTCACCGAGCAGGGCACACACAAACGCGCCGGCATCTGGGTGTTCGCCGACCGGGAGGGCGTGGCCAAGCTGGATCGGGGTGGTGTCGAGCCCCTCGAGGCCAGTCACGAGGAGTTCGTGACAGCCCTCACCGCCGAGAACCGGACCGTGAAGCGGGCGCTCACCGACCCCAGGGTCTTCTCCGGGATCGGCAATGCCTACTCCGACGAGATCCTCTGGGAGGCACGTCTCTCCCCGGTCAAGAGGACCTCGCAGCTCACCCCAGAGGAGCTGGCCACCCTCCACGAGGCAGTGGTCAGCTCACTCGAGTCGTGGACCGCCCGTCTCAGGGAAGAGGTGGGGGAGGGATGGCCTGAGAAGGTGACCGCATTCCGCGACGACATGGCGGTCCACGGAAAGTTCGGCCAGGCCTGTCCCCGTTGCGGCTCGAAGGTGCAGCGGATCGTGTACTCGTCGAACGAGACCAATTACTGCGCCACCTGTCAGACCGGCGGCAAGCTCCTCGCCGATCGCAGTCTGTCCCGTCTGCTCAAGGACGACTGGCCCAAGACCCTCGAGGAACTCGAGGAGGCGTAGGTCAGGTCTCGATCTGACGGGCCCCGATGAAGGCTGCCACCGCGGCGATGTAGGTGATGACGGCGCCGAACACGGCCCACACCTCGTCGTAGACCCCGAACCGGGCGTCCTCGGCGAATGCGACGACGCCCATGATCGCGATCCCGTAACCGACGATCTTCATGATGTCGGGAAGCGGATGGAACCTCTCCACCTTGGCGCGGTCGAGTCGGGGCGCCACCGCGGCGACGATCCCCAGCAGGAGGAGCACGTGGTACACGAAGTATTCGGTCGTCAGGATGCCGAAGACCAGCCACACGGCGACGATGATGATCCCGGCCAGGGCGACCAGACCTTCCCCGCTGGTGAAGTCGCCGGCGCCCTCCAGGATCTTGGCCGTGTCGTGCTCGTCGGCGGGCATCTGCTCGGGGGTGTCCGGTGCCTCATCCCCTGGCGGGTATGACTCGTCGGTCATCTATCTCTCCTCATCGGTCGGGACGGCGGGGATCTTATGCATGGCCGGTCCGGGGCCGTTGGCGTGAGCAGGTTCGTCTTGTCTCGAACACATGTTCGAGTTACCATCGATCGCCCTCGGAAGGAGTCAGTTTGGGTATCGAGGGCGTCACCACGGCCGACGTCGTCAAAGGGGCCGTTTCGGAGGAGATCGGTCATGTCGACGTGCTCGATCTTCGACCCGGCCGGATCACCGAGTTGGTGGGTCACCCGGGAACCGGTCTGACCAGACTCGGTCTTGCCATGATCGCTCCCTATTCCCGGGTGGCGCCGGTGGTGGCCCTGGACGTCGGTGGCTGGATCTCTCCCGGGGCGGCGTGGGAGGCGGGGGTGATCGCGGAGCGTCTCGTAGTGGTCAGATGTGGCGACCCCGTCCTCTGGCCAAAGGTGACCGCCGCCCTGCTCGAGGGGGTCAGGGCGGTGTACGCCGAGGTGCCCGCCAGGGTCAGGGAGTCGGATCTCCGTCGTCTCGCCGCGCTGGCCAGGGCGCGGCGGGTGGCAGTGGTCATGCGCACCAGGGAGGGGCTGCCCGGCGGGGTCTCGTTCCTCAAGCTGCGTGCCCTGGGAGTCACCTGGGAAGGGGCGGACGGTGGCCACGGGAGGCTGACCCGACGCCGGTTGATGCTGGAGGCCACCGGCAAGGGGGCAGCCGGCATCGCCCGGCGTTTCGAGATGGAGGATGAAGGTGCGGACACTGTGCGTGTGGTTTCCGACCTGGTCGTTGGCCAGACCCGACGCGCCGTCGGGTGAGCCGTTCCTCGTCGTCGACGACCGGGTAGCCGGTGCCAGCGAGGAGGTCCTGACGGCCGGTGTCACCCTGGGCATGCCCCGTCGGGAGGCAGAGGCCCTGGCCCCGTTCGCCGTCGTGCTGTCACGGGACCCGGGAGAGGAGGCGCGCCGATTCGAGCCGGTGGTGGCGGTGGTGGAGGATCTGGTCCCCAGGGTCGAGGTGGTGGCCCCTGGTCTGATGTACCTGCCGGTGACCGGCGCCCTCCGTTTCTACGGGACCGAGCAGGACCTGGCGAAGAGAGTTGCCACCGCCCTCACCGACTACTTCAGGGAGGTGGTCCCCCCTATACACATCGGCATCGCCGACGGGCCGTTTGCGGCCCGATGGGCGGCAGCCACCGCCACCGGGGAGGCGCCGGTGATCGTCTCCGACACGAGGGAGTTCCTGTCCCGTCTCGATCTGGGAACACTCCGGGAGGCGATGGGTGGCGAGGAGATGATCGACACCTTCCGCTGGCTGGGCATCGTCACCCTCGGTGATCTGGCCAAACTTCCCCGGGACACCCTGCTCTCCAGATTCGGCAACCCGGGGCTGGTGGCCCATCGTCTCGCCAACGGGGAGGACCGGCCGGTCGACCCGAGAGACATCCCTGTCGACATGTCGGTGTCGATGACCTTCGAGGACCCCCTGGAGACTCTCGACGCGGTGGCCTTCGCCGGTCGCAACCTGGCCGAGAAGCTGCTCAAAGGGCTCCGCTCCGCCGCGGTGGCGCCGCACACGGTGATCATCACCGCAGTCCCCGGGCAGGGCCCGGAGCGAACCAGGGTGTGGCGCTCTGCCGACCCTTTCACCGAGAAGGCATTGAGCGACCGGGTCTGGTGGCAGCTGCGGGCCTGGGTGGAGAACGACGGTGTCCCCGGTGGCATCGTCGGTCTGCGCATCGAGCCCGAGGATCTCTCCGGTGAGGGACGTCAGCTGAATCTGCTCACCGACGAGTCCTCGATGATCGAGACCGAGCGTGCGCTGGCACGGACCCAAGCCCTGCTCGGGCCCGACGGGGTCCTCCAGGCACGTCCGCAAGGGGGGCGCATGCCCGCCGAGCGGGTGGCCTGGTCACGTTGGGGAGAGCCGGAGATGCCGCCGGACCGTGACGTCACCGCTCCCTGGCCGGGCGCCACACCCTCGCCCACACCGGCGCTGGTGCCACCCGACCCGAATCCGATAGAGGTCGAGTGGGACGGGGGGATGCCTTCCCGAGTCCGTCTCGGGTCACGATGGGAGCCGGTGCTGACCTGGAGCGGGCCCTGGAGGTTGAGCGGTCGCTGGTGGGCGGGGGAGGGAGACGTGGACCGCTATCAGATCGTCACCTCTGTGGGGGCTTTCCTCTGTGTGGTCTCCGCCGGCCGGGTCTATCTGGCCGGGATCTACGACTGAGCCGAGCCGACGGCGCCGCCCAGGTCCGCCACCCTCTTGGCGATGATCTCCCGAACCTGGTCCCGCAGAGAGTCGGCGTCGGCCCCGGTCATCCCCACGGTGGGGATCGGGGGGTCGATGATGGCGGTCACCGGGCCGCCCCGGAACCAGGGCTTCCCCGGCGCAGCCGCCTCGTAGGTGCCATGGATGGAGAGAGGCAGGACCGGTAGCTGACTCGAGATGGCCATGGTGAAGGCACCCTTCTTGAACGGTCTCATCACGCCGTCACGGGGCCGGGTGCCCTCCGGGTAGATGATGAGACTCCTCTTGTGCGCCAGCAGCTCCCTGGCCTGGCGGTTGACGGAGTTGTGGATCGCGGCCCGGGCGGTCCGGTCGACCTCGATGATCCCCACCGCCCTCATCGCCTGCGCCAGCAGAGGGATGCGGAACAACTCCTTCTTGGCCAGGTACCTGATAGGGAGGGGGACGGCCAGGAAGCAGACCATGATGTCGAGCGTGGAGAGGTGGTTGGCCACCACGATGTAGGACTGGTCGGGGTCGATGTGCTGGCTGCCCTCCACGGTCAGCCTGGTGCCCGAAGCCCATAGCCAGCAGCGGCTCCACCATCTGATCACCTTCTCGATCTTCGGCGAGGTCGGGTCGATCAGCACCAGGACCAGGGCACTGACGGCGCCGACGATGGTCGCCAGCACACCGACCACCCAGGTGAGGACTGTCCTGAAGAGCACCTTGACCCACTGCACCGGGTGCGAGGCTAGTTGGGGGCGCCGGGTCTACCCTCCGAAGGTGGACAAGCAGAGTCTCCGGCAGATGATTCGGGCCCGGGGCCCGATCGACCCCGACGTGAGTGCCCGCGTGGTGGAAGGCATCTTCGGGTGGATGTCGCAGCGTCTCCCCGGCACCGTATCGGCATTCCTGGCCATGCCGGGCGAGGTCGATCTGGCCCCGTTGTTCACCCGGCTCCCCGGGTGGCGATGGGTGCTGCCCCGGGTGGAGCCGGACAAGACGCTGACCTTCCGGGACCGGGACGTGCCCCGGGAGATCCATCGGTTCGGCATGGAACAGCCTCAGGACGCCGGTCCCGTGATCCCGATTGCGGAGCTGGACGTGATCCTGACTCCTGGTCTGGCCTTCGACCTGACCGGAGGCCGGCTCGGCAACGGAGCCGGCTTCTACGACCGGATCCTGGTGGCGCGAAGACCGGATGCGGTCGCCATCGGGGTAACGGTGTCGGCGCGGGTGCTCGAACGGGTCCCGATGATGGACCACGACCAGCGGGTCGACTGGGTGGCCACCGAGGACGGTGTCACCCGCTGCTCTCCCACCAGCTGACCCGCTCCGGGGTGACCACGATCACCGGGCCTCGTGGCGCCCGCTCCTGATACTGGGGATACTTGTCGGTGAGGGCGGCAACCGCCGATTCCCAGGCATCGCCTCCCGAGTGAATCGAGGCCACGCCGTCTACGCGCACCCACCAGAGCGCCCCCCAGTCGTCGTCGTACCGATCCACCAGGAAGGAGACCACCGGGTTGGCCTCGATGTTGGCCAGTCTCTGCAGACGCTGGCTCCGCTTCGGCTTGTGGTCGATGGCAGTGACCACCCGGCCGTCGGCCAACGCATGTGTGACCACCACGACATGAGGCCCGCCATCGGGCCGGATCGTGGCGAGATGCCCGGAAGGGGCGCTCGCCAGCCGGGCCAGGGCCTCAGCCCGGTCCATCCGAGCCGTTGACCAGGGGCCCCACGGTCCGCCAGGCCGTCTCGGCCCATCGGGCATGCCCGGCTGCGCTGACGTGGAACAGGTCCTCCGCCCACAGACTTCGGTCGGTGTACCAGATCCGATGATCGTCGCTGCGATGGTCGATCACGGCGGCGCCATGTCGCCGGGCCACCTCCCAGTGCACCCGGTCGAACCTCTCGGCGCGACGCGACATCAGGGTGCTCAGCGGCGGGTAGAGACGGGGGATGGTCCCGAGGACACCGACCCCGCTGAGGATCACCTTGGCCCCGGTGGCAGCCAGTTCGCCGGTCACGACGTCCAGTTCTGACGTGAAGCGTCGTAGCGGGACGCCCTTGATGGCGTCGTTGGCGCCGACGGACACGAGTGCCAGGTCCGGTTGGAAGGCGATGGCCTCGTCGAGCTGGTCGATGATCAGATCCAGTGCGGTGGCGCCGCCCACCGCCAGCGACCTGAGCAGCACGTGCCGGGTCTCGGCGATCCGCTGGCATATCAGGCTGACCCAGATCTCATCGGGCCGGGAGACACCCGGTGCGGTCACCGACGAGTCACCGAGGACGACCATCCGGAGGGGAGGCGACCAGGGGTCGCCGAACTCGGCGGAGGGGTCGAACTGCTGCAGGATGGGCGCCGGCCGGAGCACCGCGTAGGCGGCCTCCAGGCTGAGCAGGGCGAAACCGGCGATGGCGCTGCGACGAAGCAATTTCGCGACCATGGGGCCAATTCTGCCAGCGACGACGTCTAGGTCACACCGGCCTGAGGGCCGGGTCTAACCGAGAGCGGAACGCTCGATGCGCTGACGTAGACCGAAACGACTCCGCGGCTCGGTCAGGTCGATGATGGCACCGATCGTGTCCGAGAACGTGGACGGGTCGTCCGGGTAGAAGTCGAAGTGCTCGCCGCCGATGTCGAGGCTGAACTTGTAGATCGAGGTCCGTTCGGCGGTGATCGTGGACAAAGCCCACGAACCGACATGGAGTCGACCCGCGGAGACACGGAACCGACCATCCCCGATGTCGATCAGCACGTTGCTGGGCTCCAAATGGGGCCCCTGTAGCCTCCCAGTGAACTGAGCCATCCCAGCCACCAATCTAGTCGCGTTATCAGCCAGGTGAAGAGGGGAAAGGCTCAGCGACCGTGTCCCCGGCCCGGTCGCGGATCGGGTTGATCATATCGACCAGCCGGTCCAGGTGTTCTTCGTCCAGTCCGACGTCCTCGAAGACGACGTTCACGGCCTCGGTGGCCGGCCCCAACATCTCCCGCCCCTTGGCTGTCAGAGCGGCGAGGACGACCCGGTTGTCGGTGGCGTCGGTCTCCCGCCGGATCAGCCCTTCTCGCTCCAGTCGCTTCACGGCACTGGTGACGCTGGCGGGATGGACCTGGAGACGGTCGCTGATCTTCCCCATCGGGAGACGGCCCGCCCTGCTGAAACCGAGCAGTCGGAGGATCTCGAACCGGGCGAAGCTGAGCCCGAAGGGGCTCAGGGCGGCCTCGACCCGTGCCGCCAGGATCTGCTGGACCCGGGTGATGGTGGTGACCGCGGTCATGCCGGCGGCGGCACCATCCCACCCGTGGGCCAGCCATTGCCGTCTTGCCTCGGCGATCGGGTCCAGGGTCATGTCAGTTCCTTTGACATCAAAGTAATTCTCCCATATCCTGGTCCGCAAATGTCGGAGCTGCAACTGGCCAACAAGGTCAGGTTCGTCACCGCCACCACCCTGTTCGACGGTCACGACGCCTCGATCAACATCTTCCGCCGCATCCTCCAGGCCTCGGGGGCCGAGGTGATCCATCTCGGGCACAACCGGAGCGGTCACGAGATCGTCGACGCCGCCATCCAGGAAGACGCCCACGCCATCGCGGTCACCTCCTATCAGGGTGGCCACATGGAGTTCTTCCGCTATCTGCGGGACATGCTCGTGGAGCGGGACGCCGCTCACATCCGGATTTTCGGCGGCGGGGGCGGCACCATCCTCCCCGAGGAGGCGGCGGAGCTGGCCGCCTACGGGGTCAGCCGCATCTACTCGCCCGACGACGGCCGGTCTCTCGGTCTCACCGGGATGGTGGAGGACATGCTGACCAGGTCCGACTTCCCCCGAGGCGAGCTCGACGAGAGCCTCGATCTGGCCGAGTTGGAGCGGTCGAACGTCTCCATGATCGCCGGCCTGATCTCGGCTGCGGAGAACTTCACCGACAAGTACGCCGAGGTCTGGGAGGAGATCGAGGCGAGGGCCCTGCAAGCCATGGCCCCTGTGGTCGGTGTCACCGGGACCGGTGGCTCCGGCAAGTCCAGCCTGGTCGACGAGGTCCTGCGTCGCCTGCTCGCCGACTTCGAAGACGCCCACGTGGCGATCATCTCCGTCGACCCATCCAAGAGACGGTCGGGCGGCGCCTTGCTGGGCGACCGGATCAGGATGAACTCCCTGCCCCACCCCAGGGCCTACATGCGCTCACTGGCCACACGCCAGGCCAACCTCGCCCTCTCCCCGCATGTCCAGCATGCGGTCAACATCGTCAAGGCGGCCGGGTTCGACCTGGTCATCCTGGAGACGTCCGGCATCGGCCAGTCGGACACCGAGATCGTCGACTACTCCGATCATTCCGTGTATGTGATGACGCCCGAGTACGGGGCCGCCACCCAACTGGAGAAGATCGACATGCTCGACTACGCCGACCTGGTGGCGATCAACAAGGCGGACAAACGGGGCGCCGACGACGCCCTGCGTGACGTGCGCAAGCAGTGGAAGCGGAATCGTCTCGCCTTCGACACCCCGGACACGGACCTGCCCATCCACCTCACCGTCGCCTCCGATTTCAACGACCCGGGCACCAACCGCCTCTACCGGGCCTTCGTGTCCCGGCTCGGGTGGGAATCCGACCTCGACCTGCCGATCGAGGACTCCCGGAAACAACACGTGGTCCCGCCCTCGAGAGAGCGGTATCTGGCCGAGATCGTCGAGGAGATACGGCGCTACGACCAGTGGGTCGCGGAGCAGTCCGAGGCAGCCGAGAAGCTGTACCGGCTGGAAGGGGCCCGGGAGGCCGGTGTCCCGGAGGAGGCCATCGATGGGGCCCGGGAGGCGGTCGACCCGGAGAACCTGCGTCGTCTCGAGCATTGGGACGGGATGCTGGCCGAGTACTCCGGTCAGGAGCTCGTCTATCACGTGCGTGGCCAGGAGATCAAGGTCCCGCTGCACACCGAGACCCTCTCCCACACCAGGGTGCCCAAGGTGGCCCTGCCCCGGTACCGGTCGTGGGGAGACCGGCTGACCTGGCTGCTGCAGGAGAACCTGCCCGGTGAGTTCCCGTACACGGCCGGGGTGTTCCCGTTCAAGCGGACCACCGAAGACCCGACCAGGATGTTCGCCGGAGAGGGACCACCGGAGCAGACCAACGCCCGCTTCCACTACCTCTCAGAGGGGATGCCGGCCCGGAGACTCTCCACCGCGTTCGACTCGGTCACCCTCTACGGCTCGGACCCCCACGAGCGACCCGACATCTACGGCAAGGTGGGCAACTCCGGGGTCTCCATCGCCACGGTCGACGACGCCAAGAAGCTGTACTCCGGCTTCGACCTCGACGACCCGGCCACTTCGGTCTCGATGACCATCAACGGCCCGGCGCCGATGATCCTCGCCTTCTTCCTCAACGCCGCCATCGACCAGGCCTGCGAGACCTACATCACCGAGCACGACATGTGGGACGAGGTCGAGGCGAAGATCGACGCCATCTACGGCGATCGCCCCCGACCGCGCTACGAGGGTGATCTGCCGTCGGGAAACAACGGATTGGGGCTTCGTCTCCTCGGGGTGAGCGGCGATCAGGTGCTGTCTGCCCAGGTGTACGAGGAGTTGAAGGCGAAGACGATGTCGACGGTGCGGGGGACGGTCCAGGCCGACATCCTCAAAGAGGACCAGGCCCAGAACACCTGCATCTTCTCCACCGAGTTCGCCCTGAAGATGCAGGGCGACATCCAGCAGTACTTCGTCGACAACGACGTCCGCAACTTCTACTCGGTGTCGATCAGCGGGTATCACATGGCCGAGGCCGGGGCCAACCCGATCACCCAGCTCGCCTTCACCCTGGCCAACGGGTTCACGTTCGTCGAGAACTATCTGGCAAGGGGTATGCACATCGACGACTTCGCCCCCAACCTCTCGTTCTTCTTCTCCAACGGGATCGACGCCGAGTACGCAGTGATCGGCCGGGTGGCCCGGCGCATCTGGGCCAAGGCGATCAAGCACGAGTACGGCGGCAACGAGCGGTCCCAGAAACTGAAGTACCACGTGCAGACCTCGGGCCGGTCGCTGCACGCTCAGGAGATCAGCTTCAACGACATCAGGACCACGCTGCAGGCCCTCTACGCCTTGTACGACAACGCCAACAGCCTGCACACCAACGCCTACGACGAGGCCATCACCACCCCCACCGAGGAGTCGGTGCGCCGGGCGCTGGCCATCCAGCTCATCATCAACAAGGAACTCGGTCTGGCCAAGAACGAGAACCCGCTCCAGGGCAGCTTCATCATCAGCGAGCTCACCGACCTGGTCGAGGAGGCCGTGCTGGCCGAGTTCGAGCGGCTGAACAGCCGCGGGGGAGTGCTGGGGGCCATGGAGCGGCAGTACCAGCGCACCAAGATCCAGGAGGAGTCGCTCTACTACGAGCAGAAGAAGGAGTCGGGGGAGTACCCGATAGTGGGGGTGAACACCTTCCTCTCCAAGGAGGGCTCGCCGTTCCAGGTGCCGGGGGAGTTGAGACGGTCGACCGACGCCGCCAAGGACCGCCAGATCGCCAACCTGCGCGAATTCCAGGAGCGCAACGCCGAGGTAGCGGAACGCTCACTGGCCGAGCTGCAACGGGTGGCGGTCCAGGGCGGCAACATCTTCGAACAGCTCATGGAGACGGCCAAGGTCGCCTCCCTCGGCCAAATGACCCACGCGCTGTACGCGGTCGGAGGGCAGTACCGCCGCAACATGTAGGGGCTTTTCCTTTCCTAATGCAGAGGATCCGAAATACCGGCTCTACGCCGTCTAGAAAGATCCGTTCGGCTGGTTCAGCCGCGACCTGACTACGAGCCAGGTGACAGCGGCGGCAACCACACCGGTCAAAGCGCCGGTGATCACGGAAGGGGTTCGGTCCGGATCGGAGTCCCCTTCCGGATACTCGATACCTGTCGGGCTGGTGCAGACCACGTCTGAGGTGACTTCGACGCCAGTTTCGAGATCCGTCGTGACCGACTGGCTGCAGCCCCACGGGGCGACCAGGAAGTAGCCGAACACGAACCCGAGAGCGAGGGCAAGGCCAGGGAGGAAGACCCGCGGGCGTGAACGAAACGGGCTGAGCACGATGAGTGTGGCGGCCAGGAACCAGAAGTAGAGGACGAAGCTGAAGATGGTCAGGAAGCCGAGGAGCACCAGAACCACGACCACAAGCCAGTATCTGAGGGCTGATCCTGTGGTCGCCCCTGGTTCCACGATGCGATTCTCCCAGTGTCGAGCCCCCCGTCCGACGCGCGGGGCTAGATGGCAGCCAATATCTGATCAAAGACCCCAGAAGGGTCCGCGGAGGCCAACTTCGGCGAAGTACTCC
>DASSVE010000162.1:0-11200 GCA_035706345.1 Acidimicrobiia bacterium | reverse complement strand
AACGACGTCTGGTGGACGTCGGGACCGTAGGCGTGCAGCCCGGCATCACGGATGTCGAGTTCCTCGTCGGGGTCGAGGGCGTTCAGCATCCTTGCGACGGTCTCCAGCACCGTGCGCCATCCCCCGTCAGAAGCCCTCACGAGACGGCTGGCCGTGATCACCCCGTCGACGACCACGGACACCTCGAGCGTCCCCTCGCCCGCCTCGATCATGAGATGGGATCGGCCAGGCATCTCGAGACCAAGGGCGGCGGCGGCGGCAATCGGACGCTGGACGACAACGGGTCGAGCGCCCATTCTTCGAGTCACCCGACACCAGCTGTCGGCCAGCTCGCTCGGGATGTCAGCGGGCAGGGGAAGGAAGACGAGGGTTCCCCGGACGCCGGCCACCCCGACCGAACCCATCCCCAGGGCAAGTCGCTGCGTCGCGGACATCGTGGGGTCGAGATGGAGCCGCACCGGGGACGCCAGGTCTCGGACAACCACGACCGGGGTCGAAGACGTCCTGTCGACGAACCCTGAGCCCAGGTCGGCGACAACCAGACCCGGCCGATGGCGGGTGACCAAGCTCGACGATGTCTGGTGCTTGGGTGATGCGGTCGTAGTGGGCGGATGTGACCGCGTCACGACCCGAGGGGCAACGCCCGATAAGCGGGGCTTAAGGGAACCAATGCGCCCGGTCTAACAGTTCAAATGGGTCCGACGACTGATGGCACCTCGTGCGTCGGGACGCATGATGCGAGAGACAATGCAACGAACCCACCGCCACCGACTGCGATTCCGCTCGATCTGGTGGACTCGGCTGACTGGATTGGCGGTGCTCGTTGTGTTCCTCTCCCTCCTCCCGGTCCCGTGGCTGGTGGCTCGCACCGCAAACCCACCAGGGATGGCCTGGCGTCTCGATGGGCGTCTCCAGTTCGGCGGAGTGACCATCGATCCGCCCGGCGAGTGGGTGGGGCTCACCGCCGGCCGGCCGCCCCTGGTGGCCGAGGTGGTCTGGAGCTGGGTGAATCCAGCCGCAGCGCAGCCCAGGGACATGCGGGCTGGGTCGAGGCTCAGGTCTCCCGCGCTGAGCGAGCCGGCCGCCATCGCCGTAGGCCTGGCTCATGCCGGGAGGAAACTGGAGCTCTCCACGATCGTGGAGGCGCGTGACCCCGTGGTCAGCGGTCTGCCGAGACGGGTGTCGGTGTCGATGGTCAACGGCCGCCCCATCGTCAGCGACGAGGACTGGGATGCTTCGATGGCCGATCTGGCTGACCACAACCAGTTCGTGGCCGCCGACGGGAGAGTGTTCGACTTCTCCGGGCCGATGTTTCCCTACAAGGTCGTGGAGATGCTCCGCACCCCGGCCGATTTGGAAGTCACGCTGGCCGGATGGGGAAGACTCATCCCCGCCGACTGGTACCGGAAGCTGTCCCTCGGCAACTCGAACGGGCTCCTGCTGGGGCTCGCCGCCTACTCGCAGGCTTCGGGTGTCGATCTGGCACAGGGCCGGGTCATCGCCAGCACCGGAGTTCTCAAACAGGACGGCACGGTTGGACCTGTGGGAGGTCTGGCCGCCAAGACCCGGGCGGCGGACCGAGCCGGCGTCGACCTGCTCGTCTACCCATGGGGACAACACTGCCTTGTCGAGCCAGCGCTGCACCCATCCAGCCGGATGACGACGGTGCCGGTCACCAGCCTCGCCGAGGCGATCGCGGTGCTGCTGGGTGAGATGGCCGTGCCGGTAGGCGACCCCAGCGTCTGCGCCGCCTGAGATCGTTCAGGCAGGCCCGTTCCGGATGCGACGAACGTAGTTGCGACTCGTGGCCACCCTGTGCCCGTCGGGAAACTCGACGACGATGGTGTTCTGCCTGCCGCGAGCAACGACGCGGCATGGTTGTCCGAACCGCTCCGGGAGCCGGGTTCGAACCCGCCAATAGTGAGTCATGGGCTCAGTCGCCGCCGAGTGCCTCCCTCACCATGGAGGGGTCGTCGACCCCGAGCACAAGCCGTTGGTCCATGGTCACATAGACCAGATCGATGTTGGCCCCTGCCTCAGTGACGGTTGAGGCAATGCGGCCCAGCTCGCCGGGACGGTCCTCGCAGCGGATCGCCACGACCTCCCGCGGCTCCCGTGTGCTTATGCCCCCCTCCTCCAACACGCGGCGGGCCGCCTCCGGATCGGAGACGAGGATGTGGATCGAGCCCTGACCACCCCGGGCCACCCCACAGACGCCTTCGATGTTGATTCCGGCCCGACCCAGCGCCTCGCCCATCACGGCGAGAGTGCCCGGACGGTCCTCCAGTTCGACCTCGATATCCCACGCCATCGTCTCTCCTTTCCCCTTCAAGGGTATCCGCCCGGTGATGGTCCGGGCAGCGCGGTCCTGACCACGCAAGATCGAAGCCGGGTAGGCTCGGCCAGGTCCGCCCTGGGCCGAGGATGCCGACATATCTCATCGTCGCCTACCAGACCGCTGGGGGGCAGCCCCTCCGCGATGCGATCAGTGAGGTCTCGCGCCGCAACCGGGGCGTCGAGTTCCGACTACTCGTCCCTGCCACCCGCATCCAGCATCTCTTCACGTGGTCGGCTGGTGAAGCCGATGCCGTGGCGAAAGCCAAGGCGGACGAAGTAGCCCAAGAACTGAGATCCGTAGGTGTGCCGTTGACCGACGCGGTGGTCGGCGATCCCGACCCGTTCACCGCCGTCGTCGACGAACTGGCAGCGCGCCCCGACGTCGACGGCATCCTCGTCTCGACGTTCCCGCCCGGGGTGTCACGGTGGCTTCGTGCCGATCTCCCCAGCCGGTTGCGGAAGGAGACCGGTCTGCCGGTGATCCACGTGACCGCAGATCCCGAAACTTGACCGCGACAGTCAGGCCGACTTCTTCTTCGTCTTCGTCTGCTCGACACTCGCCTTGAGGGCTTCGAGCAGATCGACAACTGCTGCGGTCGGCTCCTCGACCGGCTCCACGGCGACCTCGTCGCCTTCGATCTTGGCCTCGATGGCTTCCTCGATACGACGCCGGTAGCTGTCTTCGAACGCCTCCGGGTCGAACTTCCCCGACAACTGGTCGATGAGCTGGCGGGCCATCTTCAGCTCCTGGGCGGAGATTCGTGGTCGCGAGTCGAGTTGTTCGAACCGTGGCTCACGGATCTCGTCGGGCCATTTCATCGTCTCGAGGACCAACATGCCGTCCCGGGCCCGGAGGATGCAGAGATGCTCCTTCTCCCGGATCGCCACCTTGCCCACCGCCACCCGACCGGACTCTTCGAGAGCTTTGGCGAGGAGGGTGTATGCCTTGACCGCCACCTCGGTGGGGACCACGTAATAGGTCTTCTCGAAGTAGATCGGGTCGACATCGGAGGCGTCGACGAACTGCACCACGTCGATGATCCGGGACGATTTGGGAGCGATCTGCTCCAACTCCTCGTCGGTGAAGACAACGTACTTCCCCTTCTCGTACTCGTATCCCCTCACGATGTCGTCCCAGTCGACCTCGCGGCCGGTCTTCGAGGAGACCCGCTTGTACTCGATACGTGACTTGTCCCTGGCGGAGAGGAGGTGGAAGGAGACGTCGCGGTCCTCGGTGGCCGGGTAGAGCGCGACCGGGATGGTGATCAGACCGAATGAGATCGCCCCGTTCCAGATCGATCGCTTCGGACCCGATCTCGTCGAGCGGCTCTTGGTCTCCTTGGACTTCTCCTCAGCGCCTCTATTCGCCCCGTTGTCCAAGGCTTCGAGCAACTCCTCCTTCGTCATCTCGGAACGCCCGGGGACGTCTGCCTTCTGGGCTTTCTCGTACAACTCGGTCTTGCTCAGCTTCTCGAGAGCTTTGGTCGCCATGTGAGGCCCTCCTGGAGATTGCATACCCGCTGGTACCGGACGAGAAACGAGCCTGAGTCTGGTCAGTCGAAATGCAATCTGGGACGACGCACGAGTCCGTGCGGGTCGAAGCGCGTGGTCATGTCTGGTCCCGGTCGATCGACACCATCGTCTCGGGGGGGACCCGCCTGGAGTCGAGCAGATAGGTGCGCAGTAAGCCCATGCCCTTCACGTCGACGTCCCGGGGTGTGAAAGAGAACCGGTCCTCACATAGCTCCCAGGTCGATGCCGCCACCTGGATCGTGCCCGGAACCGCGGTCGATTCCATCCGGCTGGCCATGTTCACCGCGTCACCCCAGATGTCGTAGCTGAACTTGCGCTGCCCGATGACGCCGGCCACTGCCGGGCCGGTGGCGACACCGATCCTGAGACGGAAGGGGCGCTCATCGGGGGACCAGGCGAACCCGACCGCTTGCATCTCCAGGGCCATGTCGAGAATCGCCGGGGCGTGGTCAGGCCGGGTCTCGGGCGCGCCGGCGACGACCATGTAGCCGTCCCCTATCGTCTTGATCTTCTCCAACCCGAACCGCTCCGCCAGGCTGTCGAACTCGCTGAAGATCTCATTGAGGAGAGCCACGACTCGGGCCGGCGGCTCGTGGGCGGCGAACGGTGTGAAGTCGACCAAGTCCGAGAACAGAACCGTGACCGCGTCGTAGTGGTCGGCGATGACCCTCTCCCCCTGCTTGAGCCGGTCGGCGATCGATCGGGGAAGGGTGTTCAGCAACAGGGCCTCGGATTCGGCACGTGCCCGCACCCGCTCACCGTCGATGAACACAACCAAAGCCAGGGCGATCGAGGCCGGTCCCAGGATGTTGACGGCCTCGATAACGAGTCTCATCATCGTCGGCTCCGGCGGGACGTCCCACGTGACGGGATCCAGCACGACGGCCACCACTACCACAGCCACGATTGCGGCCAGTGCCGGAATGGCCGATCGGGAGCCCAGGAACAGGACTGCCGACATCGGGACCATGATCACCCAAACCAGGTTGGTCGCCCCCCATGAGATGCCTCCCGACGGGAAGAGGCTCAGGAAGAGGATGCCGGTGCCGACGGCTGACATGGTCACGACCAGTGGTCCCAGTCGGTGGTTGCGGCGAAACACCAGTAGCGCGGAACCGAACACAACGAACTGGCACGACGCCAGCACGGCCTCCTCGTAGTTCGCAACCATGGTGTTGACGATCCCGACCGCCACGGCGAATCCCATGAAGGCCAATGCGGACCCCACCGCGGCCCGCTTGCGAACCCGCAGGTCGCGTTCGTCACCGGGGCCTGCGCCAATGTCGAGAACTCGAGATAGCCCCACCACTGGATTCTGGCAGGACGGATGCCCCCCGAGGCGATGCGCGCGCCCGTCGGAGTCTGTTGGCTAGGTTTCCGGGCTTGACGCAAGAATCAGGGGCATATGCGTCGCGCCCTGGCTTGGAAGCCGTCATGCTCGACGTGAAACTCTCGCGACCAAGTGCTCAAAAACGTGGTCTGGTCAGTCGCGAGCTCTTGGTCGATCGAGCGCGCGACAGCGGATGCAGAGTGGTGGGAGTCACTGCCCCGGCTGGTTACGGCAAGACGACTTTCCTGGCCGAATGGCTCGAGGCCGACAACCGTGCCTCGGCCTATGTGGGCCTGGATCGCTTCGACGACGACCCGCTCAGATTGATGGCCCTTCTGGCGCACGCCTACAACAGGGTGTCGCCCGGCAACGACGAGATGGTGGAGGACATCACCGGCCCCGGGGTGGCGGCATTGGGACGGGCGGCACCACGTCTGGCGGCGTCCCTGCGGGCCAGCAGCCAGCCTTTCACCTTGATGCTCGACGACCTGCACGTCCTTCGGTCACCCGAATGTCATGACGTCCTCAGCGTCGTGCTGGCGGCAATTCCGGATCACTCGCAGGTGGTGACGGCCAGCCGATTCGAGCAGCCTCACATCCCACGGTTACGCGCCTCGGGAGAGGTCTTCGAGCTGGGTGTCGACGAACTGGCGTTGGACGAGTCCGGCGCTCGGCACGTCTTCGCCTCGCAGCGCATCGATCTCAGTCCCGAGGAGGCGAGTCTCATCATCCGGCGCACGGAGGGGTGGCCCGTGGGCATATCTCTGGCCGCCAGGATCGCGACGGAGACGGAGGGGGACTTGACCGCGATCGCCGGAGACGATCGCTACGTCGCCGACTACCTGTATGGCCAGGCCCTGGCACAGCTACCGGAAGAAGTGGCCAGCTTCCTACGCCGAACGGCCGTGCTCAACGAACTCTCGGCGTCCCTCTGCGACGCGGTCCTCCAACTTCCGGGCTCGCAGAAGGTCCTGCGCGATCTCGAGGAGTCCCACCTCTTCCTGGTCCCCCTCGATCGGCGCAGAGAGTGGTACCGCTACCACGAGTTGTTTCGGGAGTTCCTGCTCGGTGAGCTGAGACGCGTGGAGCCAGGGTCGGTCATGCCGTTGCACACCAGAGCTGCCGACTGGTACGAGGCGCATGGGGCGATCGAGAAGGGGGTCGAGCACCTGCTCAGGACCGAGGACCGGAGTCGATGTGCCCAGCTGATTGCGGATGTGGCCCTCACCTCGTACCAGACCGGACACATGTCGACATTGTCCCGGTGGCTGTCGGAGCTGGGAGACGATGGTGTCGTCGCCTACCCACCACTAGCCGTTCTGGCCGGGGAGATCGCACTGCTGACCGGGCGCACGGAGGAAGCGGAGAGATGGATGTCGATCGTCACCGAGCTCAGTTACGACGAAGTCCCCCGGGATGGCACCGCGTCGTTCGAGTCTTCCCGGGCGATCTTCGCAGCAATGTTGTGCCATCTCGGCCCGGAGCAGATGCGAGACGACGCCGCCTTTGCCTTGGAGCAAGAGCTCGAATCGAGCCCCTGGCGGGACGGAGCCCTCGACATGTATGCCCAAGCGCTCTTGCTCCTGGGGGAACGTGAGCGAGCAAGGGAGCTGTTCGAAGAGACGTCAGCGCTGGCCGTCTCCTTCTCGAACACGGACAACTTCGTGATCGCCGAGTCGGAGCTGGGTCTGATGGCGCTGGATCGCGGCGACAACGCCGCTGCCGAACAACATGTTAAGAGTGCCCTTGCCGCCGTACGTGAGACCCGGATGCACGACTACGGGACTTCGTTCATCGCCTTCGCCACGGGGGCACGAGCCGCCCTGTTGTCCGGTTCGCTGGAGGAGACCCACACGCTGCTAGCCGAGGGGATGAGAGCCCGGCAGTTCTGCACCACGGCCATGCCCTACATGGCCGTTCGGGGGAGGATCCACCTGGCCAAGGTGTTCCTCTCCCTGGCCGACCTGGTGTCTGCACGTCATCTGCTGCGTGAGATCACCGACATCCTCCACAAGCGCCCCAAGCTGGGCACACTGGTCGAAGAGACGGAGCAACTTCGCGCTGTGATCGCCTCCAGCACGGTGAACATCCCGGGAAGGACACCGCTCACGCCCGCCGAACTCAGGGTCCTCCCCCTGCTCCAGACCCACCTGACGTTCCCTCAGATCGCAGAACGGCTCTTCGTGTCCGTCAACACCATCCGCACCCAGGTCGGGTCGATATACCGCAAGCTGGCGGTGACTACTCGCGCCGAGGCCGTGGATCAGGCCACACGGGTCGGATTGCTGGGCGGATAGTCCGGCTTCCTGCCGCCGGAATCCTCCATCGCCTCCTCGATGTCGTATCCCAATGCCATGGCGAGACTCGGCGCCGCTTTCACCACACAGGGCCAGCCGACGATCCCGCTCAGGTTGGCGAGGAGGTCGACTGTCTCCGACGGCGAGGCGCCGGCGCTTATCGCCGAGTCGACCAGTTCGCAATAGGCCGAAACCGAGCCTCCGACGGCCACCAGGGCCGCGAGTTGTGCCAGGGACAAGGTCTTGGCATCGATCTCTTCGACGTCTCCCCCGGGCATCGAGTCAGGTCCACCATTCGCTTGCCCCTCGTCGTGTAGGGCGAGGCGCCGCAGCCGATCCTCGTAGTTCAATTACGGCCGTCTTTCGGTTGTGGTCGATTTACTCGAAGTCACCCTGATTTTCGGAGGAATGGCCGGATCCGTCGTCATCCCTTTGGAGTGATCGCGCTGCCGGGGCCAGATCGGCGCTCGAGGGTGTCGTGCTCTGGAGACCATCTCCTGAGCGGCCTCCCAAGCCGCGTCCAGCGCGGAATGCAGCTCCGAGCTGAAGGGAAAGAGGTTCTCCGACCCGATCCGATCCACCAGATCGTTGCCCGAGCCGCTTCAGCGCCCGTCCCTCCCCAATCAGAGGTACCTGACCCGGACCCGGTCGATCGTCCCGGTGAACGGGAACGGGGCCTTGTCGAAGTAGTCGAGCGAGACCGGCGAGCCGAGGGCCTGGCCGATGTCGAGGCAGTCGTTTGCGGTGAATGTCAGAGGCGCGCTCACGGGAACGGTCCCTTTGGCAACCACCCCGCCGTTTGCCTCAATCACGATATTCAAGGGCCCCGCCGGCCGCGGATCCCCTTCGTATGTCGTGGTCACCTTGATCTCGACCGCCCCCGCCGGTATCGCCTCAGCGGTTCGGATCTGGGTCCGCTGGATGATGAAGAGGTTGTACTCGTAGACGAGGTGCCCTCCCTCGGCGAAGAGCGTCAATCCGCCGGAGTTGGCGCCCAGCTTGTACAGGACCCCTTCAGCGCCCTCGGGGATGTCGGCGGTGATGACGAGCTCATTGGGCCGGTTGCCGAGTGCCGGTGCGGTGAACTCGGGCAGCCGGGTGAAGTCCCCCGGGAACTCCCACTCGGTGGCTCTGGGGGCCGGCTTCATCTCGGGATGGAAGACCGGGACCCAGAGACCACCGCCTATCGGCAATGCCTTGTTCTTCGTCGCTTCGATCAGGAAGAGATCCTTGAGGTCCCGGAGCTTCTCCGGCATCTCGGCGGCGAGGTCGTTTGCCTGACTCCAGTCCTCATCGATGTTGTACAGCTCCCAGGTGTCGTCGTCCGGGGTCCACTGGAAGATGGCTGGATCAGGTCTGGTCCAAGGGACCTTGGGACCAAAAGCCGAGGCCACCCAGCCGTCGTGGTAGATGGAGCGGCTCCCCATGATCTCGAAGTACTGGGTCTTCAATCGACCTTCGGCGTCCGGATCGTCGAACGAATAGGCGAAGCTGATGCCGTCGATCGGGTCCTGATGGACGCCGTGCACCGACTCCGGGGGTGTGATACCGATGAGGTCGTAGATGGTGGGCACCAGATCGTTGCAGTGGTGGAACTGGGTCCTGGGCTTGGAATCGTGCTGGATCTGACGCGGCCATCTGACGGCCATCGGATTCCGGGTCCCACCAAAGTGAGAGGCCAACAGCTTGAGACCCTGATATGGCGTGCTCCCTGCCCACGCCCATCCGGCGTGGTACTGGTTGTCGGTCAGCGGCGTCCCCAGCACGTCGAGCCCACCCAACCCCTCCAGAGCCGCGATGTGCTGGTCGATCGTGGTCGGGATCCCGTTCTGGGAGATCAGCTCACTGATGGTTCCGTTCTGTCCCTCGCCTGAGGATCCGTTGTCACCCCAGATGTAGAAGACCAGGGTGTTGTCGGAGATGCCGAGCCTGTCGAGCTCGTCGACGATCCTGCCCGCCTGGGTGTCGACGTGCTCCGCGTAGCCGGCGGCAACCTCCATGAGCCGGCTCTGGAATGCTCGGTGCTCCTCGGGGATGTCCTCCCAACCGTCCAGCTGCGGATGTCGCGCCGTCAACTGGGCGTCCTTCGGGATCCAGCCCTTCTGCTTGGCACTCTCGAAGGCGCGCTCCCGATATGCATCCCAGCCGTCGTCGAACTTCCCCTTGTACTTGTCGGCCCACTCCTTGTGAACGTGATGCGGCCCATGGATGGCGCCACTCGCCCAGTACATGTAGAAGGGCTTGTCCGGGTGGATGGCCCTATGTGTGCGCAGCCAGGCGATGGCGTCATCGGCCAGGTCCTCACTGAGGTGATAGCCCTCCTCGGGGGTCTTGGGCGGGAGAACCTGTGTGGTGTTCCTGACCAGATTCGGCTCGTACTGCGAAGCCTCGCCGGAGAGGAATCCGTAGAAGTATTCGAATCCGATCTCGCTGGGCCAGTTATCGAAGGGACCGGCCTTGGTCGTCTCGTTGGCCGGCGTGTTGTGCCATTTGCCGAACGCCGATGTGGAGTACCCGTACTGCTTGAGGACCTCGGCCTGCAGGGCGCTGCTCTTGGGGATCACACCGGTGTATCCGTCCCAGTCGTTGGCCAGCTCGGCGATCTGGCCGTAGCCGACGTGGTGGTGATTGCGACCGGTCAGGAGCGAGGCGCGGGTCGGTGAGCACATCGCGGTCGTGTGAAAACGGTTGTATCCGATTCCTTCCGAGAGCAGGCGCCCCAGCGTCGGGGTGTGGACAGCGCCTCCAAGGGGCTCGGGCAGGGCAGGCCCGGCGTCGTCTATGAGGATGATGAGGATGTTGGGGCTGTCGTCGGGCAGGTGCTTCGGCGGTGGCTGCGGGTCGTAGGTCGAAGCCTGCATGGTCTTCCCGGCGACGCTCCCGGAAGGTTGGGGAGGGAAGGGAAGGTATGAACCGTCGATTCGACTCGTGTTCTCGGCCACTCGCGCACCTCTCTCGGGGAAACCTGCAACGAACGTACCGACGACCCTCGGCGACAACGTCACCCCGATTGCACGAAAAGGGCCTCGTAGCGAACGGCCTGGAGAGCCCCACCGAGCATGCGATTCGGCCAACTATCGGGCTGCCGTGCCTGATGCCGGAGGCGAGACCGTTTCATCCTCACCGGACGATGCAGGCGGGAACCGCGCAATGGAAGATCGATCCCGGCTGAAAGGAGATATATGCCTTTGATGGACCTGTTCTGGACCATGCTCTGGTTCTTCATGTTCTTCATCTGGATCTGGCTGCTGATTGGCATCTTCGGGGACATATTCCGAAGCGACGACCTTGGCGGCTGGGGCAAGGCCCTCTGGACCTTGTTCGTCATCATCACGCCGTTCCTCGGGGTGCTGGTCTATCTGATCGCCCGCGGGAAGGGGATGCAAGAGCGCTCGATCAGGGATGCAGAAGCGGCCGACGCGGCCACTAGGGAGTACATCAAGCAAGCGGCCGGGACCACGTCCAAGGCAGACGAGTTGGCCAAGCTGGCGTCACTCCGCGACCAGGGTGTGCTGACACCAGCAGAGTTCGAAGCTCAAAAGGCAGCACTGCTGAACTGAGCGAACTCGTCCTATGCATTGACGGCCGCACCCCGGAGGGCGCGGCCGTCGTCGCGTGCAGGAGGTTGGTATGACAACGAGTCGAGTCCCGAATGCTTGGGCGGTGGGCTGGATGGTCTACGCGGCGGTGTGGATGTGGATTC
>DASSVE010000161.1:0-6932 GCA_035706345.1 Acidimicrobiia bacterium | reverse complement strand
GGAACTTCACCGAGTTGGTCCCGATATCGGTGACGGCGTATCGGGCGGGTGCCAGACCGAGGAGACATCGCAACGCTCTGCTGTAGCTCGTGTTGACGTGGTTTCCCATGCCAAGCGTCTCTATTGCGCCCGCGACGGCCGCCGGATCCTCGGACTCGGCGGCGATGGTCTCGGTCGCCTGGCCATTGGCCGACATCGACGTCAGCTCGGCCATGCACCCGTCGAACGCATAGCGCACCCTCCGTTTGTGGACGTTGACGATCTCCAGGTCGGGATGAGGGGCGACCAGTTCCTCGAGGAACTCCTGGAGGGTGTGGGTGTCTCTGCTCGTCTCAGGAGGCGAAGCGCCCATGGCGGCGAAGATCGAACGGGCGTGGTCGGTCGTCACCGGGAACTCCGCCTTCGATACGGGGGCCCACAGCTGAAGACCGGCATCGTCGACCTCGATCAGCTTCTTGATGTCGAGAAGGTCGAACCGGATCTTGAGATTGGCGCTCTGGTCCCCGAGGATGTAGATCTCGTCCGACTCCTGTGGCTCCCCCAGCGGGGTCATGGCCGAAAGCACCTGGTCGGCCGGTCCCAGCCGCGATCCGAACACGCGCCACTCCCAGCGCAGCGCCATCCCACCTTCCGGGGTCGCCGTCACAGGTCAGGCCAGGGTGGCGACGAGCAGAGCCTTGATCGTGTGCAGTCGATTCTCGGCCTGCTGGAAGACGACACTGCGATCCGACTCGAACACCTCGTTGGTCACCTCGAGACCGTCCGGCATGTCGGTGAGCTCCATGATCTCCCGACCGACCGTCGTGTTGGTGTCATGGAACGCGGGGAGACAGTGCATGAAGCGGGTGTTGTTGCCCGCAGCCTTCATGAGGTTGCCGTTCACCTGATAGTCCTTGAGCTCGGCTACCCGGCTGGTCCACACGTCCTTGGCCTCGCCCATCGACACCCAGACATCGGTGTGGATGAAGTCGACGCCCCTCACACCTTCCTGGGGGTCCTCGGTGATGGTGATGGTGGCCCCGGTCTTCTCAGCGATCTCGTTGGCGGCGTCGACCACGTCCTTGGGGGGAGCCAGCTCCTTGGGGCCGACCAACCTCAGATCGGCGCCCATCAGCGCGGCCATGACCGTGTGTGAGCGACCCATGTTGAAACGAAGGTCACCGACGAATGCGTACGAGAGCTCGTCGTATGGCTTGCCACTCGTCTCGTGCATGGTGAGGTAGTCGGCCAGCATCTGGGTCGGGTGCCACTCGTCCGTGAGCCCGTTGTAGATCGGCACTCCGGCATGCTTTGCCAGCTCCTCGACGTCGGACTGCCGGTTGCCCCGGTACTCGATGGCGTCGTACATCCGCCCCAACACGCGGGCCGTGTCCGCGATCGACTCCTTGTGCCCGATCTGGGATCCCGACGGGGCGAAGTAGGTCACGTGCGCCCCCTGGTCGTAGGCGGCGACCTCGAACCCGGCCAGGGTCCTCGTCGAGGTCTTCTCGAAGATCAGGGCGATCTCTTTGCCGGCCAGTCTCTTCGTCTCCGTCCCCGAGTACTTGGCGGTCTTCAACGCCTCGGAGAGATCGAGGAAGTACCTCATCTCGTGGGGCTCGAAATCGAGCTCCTTGAGGAAGCTCCGACCCTTCAGGTTGTAAGACATCCGGACCCCTTTCGCAGCCCCTGGGCCGACCAGGCATGTCGACCTCCACACCTACCCAAACAGGCGCCGCGATGCCCGGCATCCCCCACCACGGGTGAATCCGTCAAGCCTCGTCCGGCGGGCCCTCGACAGCGTCGTCTTCGATCCGATCACCTGTTGGGGGGATCAGCTGGAAGGGCAGGAGATCGAGGGCGGGTCGCACCGCGTGTCGGTACAGCGGACGGAACGTCTCCACGAGGAGGTAGCCGCACAGGACTCCGATCGCAATCGCCACCATGGCGCCGAGGGTGCCCACGAGGCTCTGAACCGCCAGGTCGGGCCCCGATGCGATGTATTCGGTCAGCCCGATCAGACCCAATGCCCCCGGGACCAACAACCAGAACCCGGGCAGGAACGAGACCAACGCGGGCGGCCCGAACCTGGTCCGCTCGATCAGCCGGGCGGTCACCGTCATCAGGAGGGCTCCCACCAACCCGCCGACGTACACGCCGAGGAACTCGGAGCCCACCTGCTGGCCGAGAAAGGCGACGAGGAGCACGAGGAACAATCCGGGGAGGGTGTCCGAAGGCGCCGAATTGAACAGAGCGATCCCGATCCCGAAGACAACGACGCCCAACCAGGGGATCCACCACGGCGCCAGGGCAGGACCCTCGACGAGGATCTCCGTCACCGGGACGCCGAACGCCTCCGCGGCGGTGACGATGCCAAAGGCGAGCAGGACCAGCTGAAGTGCTCCCGAGACCAGCCGGCTTGCGCCACTCACCATCTGGGCGGATGAGAGCTCGATGACCGCCATCGTGAGTGCGGCGCCCGGGAGGAACGTGATGAGAGGAGCCACCATCGTCTTCAAGTTGGCGTTGGCCCATCCCAGGTCGGCGAGGAGAAAGGTCAGCGCCGACACCAGAAAGGCGGCGGCGACCGGCAGCAGCGTTTGGGTGACGGAGGAGCGTCGAGCGAGGTGGTTGAGGACGCCCACCAGGAGGCCGAACCCGGCTGCCAGGACCACACCCGACCCGCTCGGCTGGAGGATGAGGCTGAGACCCGCCGTCAGGACCGCGTATCCGAGGAGCAGGAAGACCAGGCGGTAATGGGGCGGCCTGCTGATTGCTTCGAGCACCAGACGACTGCCCTCGGCCGGGTCGAGATCGCCCTTCAGGGCACGGTCCAGGATGTCGAACAGTGCGGAGGTCTGGTCCAGTCTGAGCACCCCATTGAGCTGCGAGGTCGGCTCCAGAGTGGCCGGTCGACGTGGATCGAGCGCCACGACCAGGAACGTCGGCAGGACCACGAACCGGGCCTCGTCGGCGCCATATGCCAGCGCCACGGCCCTCAGATGATCCTGAACCTCGTTGACAGCCTCACCGGCGGCCGTCAGAGCGCTCCCCAACTGGAGGAGGAATTGCTGCAGCGCTCCATCGTCCGCGGCGGGGGGTCCGCCGAAGCTCACGCGATCAATACACCGACGCCAAGCACGACGATGGTCACCCCCGCCAGCATCAGGAGCAACGGCCACACCCACTTCAGATAGCGCCCATAGGGAACGCGGGCTATGGCCAAGCCGCCCATCACCACTGCCGAGGTGGGGATGAACAGGTTCATCAGACCGCTGGCGCTCTGGAACGCCGTCACCACGAACTGCGCCGGAACCTCGACGAAGCTGGCCAATGGGGCCATGATCGGCATGGCCACCGTGGCCAGGCCGGACGACGAGGGGATCAGGAAGGAGAGAGGCAGGAAGAGCAGGTACATCACGATGGAGAAGGCTGCTTGGCCGACGTCGGCCAGAGCGACCTCCGCCCAGTGGAGCACCGTGTCGGTGATCTGACCGTTGTTCATGATCACGGTGATCCCCCGAGCGATCCCGATGATCAGTGCCACACCGAGCAGTTCACCTGCCCCGACCACGAACGTCGTCGTCAGATCGGACTCCTTCATGCCCGCGATGAGCCCGATCACGACCGAGAAGACGAGGAACGACGCGGTCATCTCGGGGAACCACCAGTAGAGGGTGGGAAGGCCGATGCCGAGGTCGGCCCACGGAATGACCGCATACATCATGACCGCAAAGGCGAGCCCGAATATGACCAGGATGGTCTTCTGCTTCGAGGTCATGCCCGCTTCGCCCTCACCCTGGTCCTGTGCCTTGAAGTGGGCCTCGTTGTCCCCCTTCATGTCGTAGACGAGTGACCGCGACGGGTCGTTGCGAACCCGATCCGCGTACCGCATCACGAAGAAGATCCCGATGCCGAGACCCACGATCAAGATGACGAGACGTCCGATGAGACCTTCGCTGATGGCCACGTCGGCGAACCCGGATGCGATCCCGGTCGCGAACGGGTTGATCGTGGAGCCGAGGGTCCCGATCCCACAACCGAGCAACACGATGGCCGCCCCGGTGAGGGCGTCATAGCCGGCAGCGATCATCACGGTGATCACCAGGGCATAGAAAGCGAGACTCTCCTCGGCCATCCCGTATGTCGTGCCGCCGATGGCGAACACGGTCATGAGGATCGGGATCATCCACTTCTCCCGGCCCCGGAGTCGAGCGACCAGACCGCCGATGCCGGCCTGGATGGCGCCGGTCTTCATGGTCACGCCAAGGAACCCGCCGATGACGATGATGAACAAGGCCACGTCGATGGCGCCGAACAGAGTCCCGGAGTTGTAGTAGTTGATGTTCCCGGTCTCGTCCTCGATCCCGTAGAGGCCGTTTATCGGGGCCGTCACCGAGTCGACGAGGATGCGCTGCGGGTTGGACTCCACCTCCTGGTAGGTACCGGGGATCGGCTCCCCATCCTCCGTCAGGTCGTATGTGCCGGCAGGGACCAGCCAGGTGGCTATGGCGGCCAGGATTATCAGCGCGAACAGGATGGTGTACGCCGAGGGAAGCGTGAACCCCTTCTTCTTGGGCGGAGTGGTCTCCTGATCGAGCAGGTCCGATCCGGTCACGACATCCTCCTACTGCGCCTCACTCGAACGAACCGATTGACAGGACGATCCCGGCCGCCTCTGGCGTGTCCTCGCCGCGCTGCCGCTCTCCCCGGGCGAAAGAGAGCAGAAGAATCACCAGGACTACACAGGCCACCACGATCAGCCACCTGATCGCGCTCATAACGATCCTCCTAAATGGGGTCTCTCTCGAACGGGCACGTCATGCAGTGCCCACCGCCCCGGCCCTTGCCCAGCTCGAATCCCTCGATGGTGACGACTTCCACACCGGCCTTGCGCATCTCTGCGATCGTGTAGGTGTTCCGCTCGTACGCCACGACGACACCAGGCTCCAGGGCCACGACGTTGTTCCCGTCGTCCCACTGCTCCCGCTCCTGCTGGTAACGGTCGCCCCCGGTCTCGACCACGCGCAGGCTGCCAACGCCGAGGGCATCGGCCACGGCCGAGATGAAGCTCTCCTCCTCGGTGACGTGGAACTTCCCGTTGGTGCCCGGTCGAAGACTTATCGCCCTCACCTGGTCCATGACCCTCGGATAGGCGGTGGCCTTGTCCCGGTCGAGGAGGGTGAACACGGTGTCCAGGTGCATGTGGGCCCGGTCCTTGGTCATCACCACGGCGATCACCCGCTCAGCGGCGCCCTTGTCGAACAAGGCTCTGGCGACCTGCTCGATCATCCGGGCCTGGGTCCGCTCGGAGAGACCGATGAGGACCGTCCCGTTTCCGATCGGCTGGACGTCGCCGCCTTCGAGAGACGCCCGTCCGAAATCCATGGCGTTGAAGCGGCCGTCGTCTCCGAGTGGGGGGTACCAGTACTGGAAGTCGGAGTCGGCGAACATCGGGTGGTACCGGTAGATCGCCGCAACGTTGTACGCCTCGAGACGACGAGCCGGCCAGTACATCGGGTTGATCGACACCCCGCCGTAGATCCAGCAGGACGAGTCCCTGGTGAACAGGGTGTTGGGCAGCGGCGGGAGGACGAAGGCGCTGGTGTCGTCGAGAGCGGCGGCGGGGAGCGAGTGCTTCCGGAACTCCCCGAGGTCGATGTCCGCCTCCTCCACGGTCAAGCCACCGATCAGGTGCTTGGCGAGCACATCGGGCGCCAACCCCCACAGCTTGTCCCGGACCGCATCGACGAGGGAGATGCCGACGGTGTACTCGGACACCGCCACCTCGATGAGCCTCTTGCGACCCTCGTCGCTGGCGGCAAGAGCTCCCGCCAGCAGGTCGCGGAACAGAAAGACCTCGACGCCATGGGCGCGCATCTTTTCGACGAACTGGTCGTGCTCGTACTGCGCCCGTTCCACCCAGAGAACGTCGTCGAAGAGCAGCTCGTCGTGATTGGACGGGGTGAGCCGTTGCAGGCTCAGCTCGGGTCGGTGAACCATCACCTTCCGCAGCTTCCCCACCTCAGAGTGGACTCCGAAACCCGTCATGACACTTGCTCCTTCGTTCTTTCGTTCAAGCGGGGACCACCTGGGTTCCTGCACTGCCTTCCACGATCTGGACGATCTCGTCGAGGCCACCGATGGCGGCGCGCATGCCGGTGCGCTCCACGAAACGCGCCGCCGCCTCGACCTTGGGACCCATGGAGCCTGCGGCGAAGTCGAGTGAGCGCAGATCGTCGGGAGTGACCTTCTCGAGTTTGCGCTGGTCGGTGGTGCCCCAATCGACGTACACACCGTCGACGTCGGTCACCATCACGAACAGGTCGGCCTCCGCCTCGCGGGCGAGGAGCTCGCTGGCCAGGTCCTTGTCGATCACGGCTTCGACACCGAGCAGCGTCCGCTCCGCATCGGGGTCGTACATCGTGGGGATGCCTCCACCGCCGGCGCAGATGACCAGGGTGCCCTTCTCCAGGAGCCAGCGGATCGGCCGAATCTCGAAGATCCGCTTGGGCTCGGGCGAAGGGACCACCCTGCGCCAATGATCACCGTCGGCCTTGAAGACCCAGCCTTTCTCCGCGGCAATGGCGTCGGCCTGATCGCGTTCGTAGATCGGGCCGACGAACTTGGTCGGATTCGCGAACGCCGGGTCGCCCGGATCGACCTCGATCATGGTGAGCAAGGTGGCCAGCGGAACTTCGAACGGGAGCATGTTCCCCAACTCCTGTTCGAGCATGTAGCCGATCATCCCCTCCGTCTCCGCCCCCAGGACGTCGAGGGGATACGGCGAGACCTCTTCGTATGCCGCCGACTGCAAGGCGAGCAGACCGACCTGTGGGCCGTTGCCATGGGAGAGGAGAAGCGTGTGATTCGACGCCACCTCGGCCAGCGCCGGTGCAGCCACCTGCACATTGGCCCGTTGCGCTTCGGCGGTCATCGACTCACCGCGCTTC
>DASSVE010000160.1:0-2805 GCA_035706345.1 Acidimicrobiia bacterium | reverse complement strand
GTGGATTCTGGGGTTCTTCCATGCGCTGGCCGGGTTCGTTGCCATTGCGGAGGACGAGATCATCGTGGCGACCCCGAAGTACCTGTTCCAGCTGGACGTGACGACCTGGGGATGGATCCATCTCGTCCTCGGCGCTGTGGTCCTCTTCGCCGGGTTCGCTTTGTTCAACGGTTCGGTGTGGGCACGCACCGTGGGTGTCCTCATGGCTGTGGTGAGCGTGGTCTCCAACTTCATGTGGCTCCCGTATCACCCCATCTGGGGACTGTTGATGATCACGGCCAGTTCGTTCGTGATCTGGGCGCTCACCGTTCACGGTCGGGAAGCTGCGGCACCCGAGATCTGAGCGAATTCGCTTGCTGCGGGTCAATCCTCGGAGGACCGTCGTCTGGCCAGAAGGAGCAGGACCGCGCCAGAGACGAAAAGAATGGCGGCGAGACCACCCGTCGTCATGTCGCCGATGCCGGTGTAGGGCAGGGTGGTGTCGGAGCCGGCGCCGACTTCGACCGTGGTGGACGTCTCCTCACTGGGATCACCCGGATCGCCCGGATCGCCCGAGTCTCCGGTCCCGCCGACTTCGACCGTCGTCGTAGTCGACCCGGGCTCCGCCTCCAGCGTGCCCTCGTCGATGTCCAGTGTGGTGGTCACCTCACCCGCCAGCGTGGTCGTGACTTCGGCGGCCAGTGTCGTGGTGGCCCCTGCCTCCGGTACCGTGCCTTCGTCCACTGTGGTCGTAGCTCCAGCTTCCGTGGTCGAGGTCTCGGATGCGGTAGTTGTCGGCTCCGGTTCGGTCGTCGTGGTCTCGGGGGCAGTTGTGGTTGTCGTGGGTGGCTCAGTGGTCGTGGTGGCGACGGCGCTGCCTGTGACGCTCGTGACAGACCAGTGGGACAGATCCGGGACGTTGCCCCCTTGGTTCGAAGGTGTCTGGACGAACCCCGACGCCGGTCCGGTCACTGTGATGATGCTGTGGTTCGGCCCACCCTTTGCGCACAGCGTGGCGGTGAATCCGGCATTGACGGTGTACTCGATCCCGTCCTTTACCGGAGTGACACTCCCCCACGCCTGATTCGCAGAGTCTCCTGTCACCTGATTGTGCGGCCGGGGGCAGACGCCCTCTTGGATCGCCATCTCGCCGGGCTCGACGGTGGTCTCGCATGCCACCAGCACGAGCATGAATACCGTGGCGACGAGGATCAACCGCTTCGTCAAACATGGCTCCTGGGGGCTGGTGCAAGCCAACCTACGCGCCTCAGGCGACCGTTGATGCAGATGCAGCCTCTTCGCGCAAGAGGGCGACTCTCTCTCGCCATTCTTGGGTCAATCCGTCCGCGGCAGGGTCGCCCCCCGCCCGACGCACCTCATACCGACGAAAGGCCAGTTCGTTCTGCGCCCTCACCAGATCCGCCGATTGGCGTCGGGTCAACTCGGGCAGACGTCGCAGACGGAACAGCCTCTCATCCTCGACCAGCCGGTACTCCTCGGGTGTGATGCATTGTCCGATCTCCGCCGCGAGCTCTTCTCGACAGACACGCATCTCCCAGTAGCCACTGATCAGCACCAGGAGGACGAGGAGCACGTAGACCCACAAATTGACTGCGAGCGTGGCTGACAGGTCGAGGATCCAGAGGTCGACCACGTTGATCCGGTTCGGATCGAAGCCATACAGCGAGGCGAACAATCCCAGAGCGAATGGGGCGAACGCGTTCGAGATGGCGTGGCCTGCTGCGGCGAGCAGGTAACCGCTCACCAGGACAAGGACTTGATGGATGCGACGAAGGTCGGTCTGTCGGACCCAGCCGACACTGGCCCCGAACAGCGCCGTGTACAAGGCGTGACCGTTGACGCCGAAGAGAACGAAGCGGGGGACGAACTGGGCCGCGTAATCGGCTGTGCCTGCCGCGCCGTATCCCTGGACCGTGAAGACGACATATTCGGCCACGGCGAAGCCGAGCCCGATGAAGCCGCCGTAGACGATGCCATCGCGCATGCTGGTGAACTCGGTCCTGGCCAGGAGAACGAGGACGATCAGCGCCACACCTTTGACCGCCTCCTCCACGTATGGGGCAACGAACGCGGAGCGCAGCCACCTGAAGAGCTGATCGATGTCGAGGAGCTCGTATCCGAAACGGCTGGTGTCGACCAACCCGGCCGTCTCGTTGAACTGGGCCACGACGAGCTCTCCGAAGAAGCCGTTGAGGACGACGGCGATCCCGGTCGCCGCCAGCGCTCCCCAGAGAAAGGCTATTAGGAGGAGGGAACCTTCTTCGGGCTCACGCCGGTCGAGGTATCGCAGGAGGACGATCGCGGGTACGGCCGCCGCGAGGCCGATCACCGTCGCGAGCCCGGCCACGGCCCATCCCCCATCGATGCCCCGGATGATCCTGGCGATGACCAAGGCTCCGACCCCGAGTACCAGGATCAGGATCACGATCGACCAGGTGCGAAAGACCGGTCTGGCCAACGGCGATTCGGCGAGGGCGCTTGGCCGCCGGCCCTGGATCGTCACGATCCGAAGCTAGCAAGAGGAGATGGGAGTGGAGCTGAGGGGATTTGAACCCCTGACCCCTTGACTGCCAGACAGGACCAGGGGGTTTCGACTACCTGGGAGAACCTAGAAATCTGGGCTCTGAACAGGGCTTTTGTCTCGCGTTGGCTCTCGGCGTTTTCCAGCGTTTTTCGTTCTCCCGCGGACTTTTCGCGGACTCCCAATGAGATGCCAATAAGTCCCGGCCTGGCTAGCTCGAAGTCCGAGGTCGAAGGGCTTCGCCGAGGGTCCACCGCGGGCCAAAGATGATTGACGTTCTTGAT
>DASSVE010000159.1:0-14340 GCA_035706345.1 Acidimicrobiia bacterium | reverse complement strand
TCGTGATCTATCTGGGGTGGCGTCTGATCGAGGTCCTCATCTGGCTCTGGAACGCCGTGTTCAATTGAGGAGACTGGCCACGCTCCCGACCCGATAGTCGGCGTACGCACTCAGGTAGATGGCCGTGTACCCGGCCACGGCCTCGATGGGGATGAGGTACAGGTCCCCATCCCCGGTGAGGATGGCGAACAGGTCGACGTCCGATGGCCGGTACGGGACTCGCTCTCCGCGCTTGTCGGGACGTTGTGAGATCTCCACTTGTCAGCCACCTTCTCTTGCCGACGTGGTGCCGACGTGGTGCTCTTCACCTGAATACGGCAGATGTGGCCGTCAGCATCGACCAACAGGTCATAGGGCTCTGGCTCGACCGGGAGTCAAACGCCAGGTCTCGCACCGCGAACCAGGCCGCCGCAAGAGCGGGTGCTGCGCTTCTGAGGGCAACCGGACGGGCCGCGACTGTCAGGCGTTTCATTGGAGATGGGCGACTGGGTGATTGGAGATCCAGATGGGACACGTCTAGCCCGAGTCGCCAGGCGTGACCGGCGAGTCGAGGCGAAACCTGGCCCTCCAGGTCAACCCCAATGTCTCGGCCACCCCCCCTCCACGATCTCGCAATGGCGACCGCGGCACGCAACTGATGATCCGACCACTTGCGATTGCGTTTGAAGTGGTCGGTGTCTATTCCAAGCTCTGCGACTCGGCGTTGAACGGTCCGCATCGACCCTGCGGATGTCGCCTTCAACCCCAGCCTTCGCAACACGCCGCGCCAGGAGGTTGCCTCGGGGACGAGGGTGCGCAGTTGCTGGTGGGTCCAGGTTCGATTCCCCATGATTGGGAACGTACGGACCAAGGGGGACAGGAATGGAGTCTGGGGAGGCGTTACAGACCCGGTCCGCACCGAGATGCTTGTCGGGCCGGCGGGACTTGAACCCGCGACCTCGAGTCCCCCAGACTCGCGCGCTACCAAGCTGCGCCACGGCCCGTAAGGACGATGGTAGACGGATCGAGAGGGCAATCCGTATTGTGTTTTCGATGTCCGTAGCCAGTCGTCTTGCTTCGTTCGGGGTCACCATCTTCACCGAGATGACCCAGTTGGCCATCGAGCATGACGCCATCAACCTCGGTCAGGGCTTCCCCAACTGGAACGGCGCCGACTTCGTCAAGGAAGCGGCGATCCGTTCCGTCTCCGAAGGCGGCAATGACCAGTACCCACCGAGCCCGGGCATTCCCGGGCTGCGGCAGGCAATCGCGCGGCGCTATGGGCCGCTGCTCGGTCGCGAGCTCGACCCCGACACTGAGATCACCGTCACCTGTGGCTGCACAGAGGGTCTGGCGGCAAGCCTGCTCGGTCTGGTGGACCCCGGCGAGGAGGTAGTGGTCTTCGAGCCGTTCTACGACGCCTACCCGGTCGACATCGCCCTGGCCGGTGCGGTATCGAAGCACGTCGCCATGCGGCCGCCGGATTTCGAGATCGACCTCGACGAGTTGCGGGCCTCGGTTGGACCGAAGACCCGGGCCATCCTGGTGAACAACCCCCACAATCCCACCGGGCGGGTTCTCAGCACCGAGGAGCTTCAGGCCATCGCCGACCTGTGCCTCGAGTACGACGTCATCGCCATCTGCGACGAGGTCTACGAGGAGATGACCTATGACACCGTGCATCAGAGGCTGGCCACCTTCGAAGGGATGTGGGACCGAACCCTGACCCTGTCTTCTCTTGGGAAGACCTTCTCCCTGACCGGGTGGAAGCTGGGGTGGGGGATCGGGCCCCAATCACTCACGGCCGGACTCCGTTCGGCACACCAATTCCTGACCTTCACCACTCCGACCCCGGTCCAGCACGGAGCCGTCGCCGCCATGACCGCCCCGGACACGTTCTACGAGGAGATGCGGGACGACTACCGCCACAAGCGGGATCTGCTCGTCTACGGTCTCAAGTCAGCCGGTTTCGAGCCCCGAATCCCGCAGGGGACCTACTTCCTCATGGCCTCGCACCCCGACGCCCAAGACGACCGGCGGTTCTGCCGCGACCTGGTCACTCGGGCCCGAGTGGCCACGATCCCGCCAAGTGTCTTCTACCACCGCCCCGAGTTGGGAAAGGGGATGGTCCGTTTCGCCTTCTGTAAGGACGAGGACCTCCTCAACGAGGCGATCGAGCGTCTGCGTCGATCGGTCTGAACATTCAAGGGCCCTGTGCCGTCTGCCGATCTTCTCGGTGGAGGACGGGCTTTGCGAACCAGAACCATTCGAACCATCGGCGCATCTGTGATCCTGGGCGTGGTCGCGCTCGCCGCCATCATCCAGATCGGCTTGAACCGTGAGGAGCCTGCCGACATCGTCGTGACCGACGCGGCGCCAACCACTGCTCACTCGGCCGCCGACCAGGCCGAGCCACAGAGCCCCGACACGGAGCCCTTCGTCTACCGGGTCGGTGTCCTCTCCGGTGTCACCACCGACAACTTCTGGTCCTTCTACGGCGAGAAGCCGTCGGTGTGGAACTCATACGTCCTGGGCCCGACCAAACCGGCCCTGTTCACCTCCGACCCTCAGACCGGCACCCTGCGTCCCGAGTTGGCCGCAGCCACCGTGGATCCCACCTTCGACGAGAATGGCTGGCGGGTCCGTGTCGACCTGAACCCCGGGCTTCGTTGGAGCGACGGGACCCCGGTGACGGCACACGACCTGGTGTTCACCTTCGAGACAGTCCGCGCCCTCGATTTGGGCGGCAGTTGGTCCCAGGTCTTTCCCGAGACGATCGAGTCGATACTCGCCGAGGGCGATCATCACGTCCGTATCGAGTTCACAGAACGCCCCCAGCTCTCGGTGTGGCCACACGGTGTCGGGCTGGCGCCGATCATGGCGAAGCACGTGTGGGCGGAGCGGGTCGCCGGGGCGACCGCAGCAGACCTCTACGCCGCCCCCGGGACCGGTGACGTGGGTGGAGGCCCCCTGGCGATCGAGTCGGTGACCGACACGCTGATCGTGAGTGTCGCCAACGCCGGGTACCCGCTGGCCTCTCCGCCGGAGAGGATCGAGTACCACGTCCTCGGTGACGAGGCCGCAGCGGTGGCGGCCCTCGACAGAGGTGAGGTGGACACGGTGCTCAGCCCCCGTGGTCTTGCCGACGAGCACCTGAGTGCGATCGGCGTCGGAGGCGACGTGGCCCGGCTCGCCAGTCCCGGCAACGGGGTCAGGTACCTCGGATTCAATCTCGACCGTGCTCCCATGAACGGGCAAGCCTTCCGGACCGCCTTGGCGTTGCTCCTCGATCGGGAGGCCATGGCGGAGCGAATCGCCGACGGCACCCCCGCGTGGTCGCTGGTGCCAGAGGGCAACAGCCAGTGGTTCGACGCCGAGGCCGCCGCGGCCAACCGGGACCTCTACGACGGCGAGCTACCGGTCCGTCTCAGCAAGGCCCTCGAGGCTCTGACCGGGGCCGGCTACCAGTGGCAGACCGCCCCTTCCATCGGGCCGGACGGCAAGCTGGTCCCGGGGACCGGTCTGACCATCGGCGGTGTCGCCCCGCAGCCACTGACCATCCTCACTCCGGGTGACTCCTATGACCCCAACCGTTCCGAGTACGCCAACGAGATCGCCCAGGCCCTCGCGGTGCTCGGGTTCGACGCCCGCCCGGTGGAGACGGACTTCGACACGGTCGTCGATCTGGCCTTCACACCCGATGACGACGGCCAACTCCACTACGACATGTACCTCCTGGGCTGGACCCTTGGAGACCCGGCGTTGCCGGGCTACTACGGCGCGTTGTTCGGGGAGAACGGGCCCATGAACAACACCGGGTACCGGAGTGAGGCGTTCAGCAGGGCCTTGCAGGCCTATGAGTCCGCCTTCACCACCGTGGACGCCTTCGACGCCCTTTGGGAGATGGAACGGACACTGGCGCAGGATCTCCCGTATCTCCTTCTCTACCGCGACCAGATCACCGAGGTGTACCGGGCAGATCGGGTCAGCTTCGACGTCGGGGCGAGTCTGGGTGGTCTCCAGGGCCGTCTCGGCGGCATCCGGGACGTCAGACAGACCGGCTGACGGTCGTTACCCTCGCCGCCATGGGCGAGCCGGTGGCCTCCGACAGGGTCTTCACGATCCCGAACCTGGTCTCGTTCATCCGCCTGGCGGCGGTACCGGTGTTCTGGTGGCTGCTGCTGGCGGAGGACAACGTCGGGGCCGCCACGCTCCTCTTCGCGGTGATCGCCTGCACCGACTGGGTGGACGGATTCCTGGCCCGTCGTCTCGGTCAGGTGAGCAAATTGGGCAAAGCACTCGACCCGGTGGCCGATCGTCTCATGATCGCCTCGGCCGTCGTCGCCGGGCTCATCGCAGGAATCGTCCCCCCGGCGATCGGATGGGCCTTGATCGCCCGGGAGGCCTACATGGCGGTGGTGACCCTGACGATGATCGCCCGGGGGAGGGGAGTGCTCGAGGTCCGCTGGCTGGGGAAGCTGGCGACCTTCGCCGTCTACTCCTCGATCGGGATGTTCTACATGGCGGCGGTCCCGTTCCTGGAACCATTGACCCGGCCGTTGGCATGGATCGTCGGCATCGGGGGATTGGTCCTCTACTGGGTCACCGCCGTCCAGTACACGGCTGACGCGGCGAGGACGATGGCCGGGTTAGAGTCGATCGGCACCTCAGAGGAGAGTTGATGGAGACACCGGAAGATCTTCACTACACCGACGAGCACGAGTGGATACGGGTCGTCGGTGACTCGAGGGTACGTCTGGGGATCACCGATTACGCACAAGACCAACTGGGAGACGTCGTCTTCGTCGAGTTGCCCGAGGTGGGCAAGGAGGTCGCCAAGGACGATCTCATCGTCGAGATCGAGAGCACCAAGTCGGTGGGGGAGGTCTACGCCCCATTCCCGGGGATCGTGCGGGAGGTCAACCAGGCGGTGGCGCATCGACCGGAACTGATCAACACCAGCCCGTACGACGAAGGCTGGCTCCTGGAGCTCGAAACCGACGGTCCCATCGACACGTCCAGCCTCCTCGACGCAGCCGCCTACCGGAATCTCACCGAGTAGGCACGGGCCTGGCGGCCGGGCTCACCTATCATCTGGTCACGATGACCGAGACCGAGGGCGCTCCGAGCAACGAACCCAAACCTGAAGTAGAGGTCGAGACCGACCCGACGGTCGTCTACGTGCCCATTGGTGACCGTGCCGACCACCCCCTCACCCCGGATGAGGCCTCCCATGTCGAAGGTCTCTCGGGCTACGCCATCGTGGTCGAGAAAGGCCCGAGAAAGGGCATGTCGTTCCTGCTCAAGGAGGGGAACACCACGGTGGGCCGTCATCCCGAAAGCGACATCTTCCTCAACGACGTCACGGTTTCCCGGCACCACTGTCGTTTCGTCACCTCCGGAGACGAGCTCATGGTGGAGGACAGCGGCTCGACGAACGGCACCTATGTGAACGACGAGAGGGTGGACAGCGCACGGCTTTCCGCGGGGGACGAGGTGTTGATCGGCCGGTTCCACTTCGTGGTCGCACGCGGGGATGACTGAAGTCAGAGATCTGAGCATCGGCGAGGTGATCAACCTCCTGCGCGACGACTTTCCCGACGTCTCGGTCTCCAAGATCAGGTTCCTCGAGAGTCAGGGCCTGATCGACCCGGACCGATCGGGGAGCGGATATCGACGTTTCGACAGCAACGACGTCGCCCGTCTTCGCTTCATCCTGCAACAGCAGCGGGATCACTTCCTGCCCCTAAAGGTGATCAAGTCGAAGCTGACACTGTGGGAGCGCGGCGAGGACCTGTCGCGTGACGACGGAGCCGCCCCGCCGAGTCTGGATCAGGGTGGCGAGCCACTCGACAGATCCGAGCTGCTGAAGCGCTCCAAGCTCGACGAAAGTCAGTTAGACGAGCTGATCGACATAGGCTTGATCCGGCCGATTCCCGACTCGGTGGTGTTCTCGCCGGAGACGGGGGTCGTGGCCATGGAGGCCAAGCGTCTGATGGACCATGGGTTGGAAGCACGGCATCTGCGAACGATCCGTCTCTCGACGGAGAGGGAGTCGGACCTGTTGAAGCAGCTGGTCGCCCCGCTGCTGAAGGCGTCCAACCCGGAGGCCAAAGCGAGGGCGCGTGACGTCCTCGAGTCGGTGGCCGACTCGGTGCAGGCGATGCACCGGGCCCTTCTGACCTCGGAGTTGAGACAGCACCTGAAATCATGAGAAGCATCCGCGGGGCATTGATGTTGGCCGCAGTGGTCGTGGTGGCTACTGCCCTGCCTGCTGCTGCCCAGCCCTTCGTCTACCCGCTGCACAATGAGGACGGCTTCCCGCATGCCCCGCCACCGGGAGTGACCGCAGCGTCGTGGATCGTCTACGACGAGCTGACCGACTCGGTGCTGGCCTCATGGGACGCCGACACCCCCAGGCCTCCCGCATCCATAACGAAGATCATGACCGTCCTCCTCGCCCTGGAGAACGGGAATCTCGACGACCCGGTGGTCATCTCCGAGGATGCTGCCGGCCAGGGAGGTCAGGAGATCGGTCTGGTGGCCGGGGAGACGGTCACCCTGGGGGCCCTGGTCCGGGCCGCCATGATCCGCTCCGGGAACGACGCCGCTGCCGCCATCGCAGAGCACATCGGAGGGTCGATAGAGGGCTTCGTCCAGATGATGAACGCCCGCGCCGCCGAGTTGGGGATGGAGAACACCCACTTCGCCAATCCGAACGGGCTCGACACCGAAGGCCACTACTCGACCGCCCGGGACATGCTGATCGTCGGCAGACAGGCGATGAGCATGCCGGAGTTCCGGGAGATCGCCCGGGCCCGGGTCATGGTGTTCCCCGACGCCCCCGACGGGACGCCGAGGTCGGCGAGCAACACCAACCGGATCCTCAACTCCTACGACGGGTCGATAGGGGTCAAGACCGGCGAGACTCCCCGGGCCGGGCTCACATACGTCGGTGCCGCCGAGCGGGAAGGCCGGCGTCTGTTCGTTGTGGTCTTCAACTCGGTGGGGAAGAGAGCCCATTTCGCCGACGCCATCGGATTGTTCGACTGGGCGTTCGAGGATCTCGGCATCAACGGGACCCTCGCCGCAGGCATCCCCTATCAGACCGTGGCCAAGCGGGTCGAGCCGTCGCCGCTCGTGGTCGAGGCCAACGTAGAGACACTTCTCCATGCGGCGTCACAAGGAGTGACCGCCGCCCCGCCAGCACCCCCGGGGGGTGAGCCGTTGCCGGAGCCGTCTCCGGTCATCGACATCACCAGACACCCGGAGCCGGCACCTCGATCCATTCTCAGCACGCTCGGCTATTGGCTGGGATTGGTGACGGGTGCGAGCGATGCTTGAGTCCGCCATAGCCTCCGAGGTCCTGCCCGAGGACGAGATCAAGTCCCGGGTGGCCGAACTAGGAGCGGCCATCGCAAGCGATTACGAAGGCCGCGATCCGTTGTTCCTGGTCATGCTCAACGGCTCGGTGCCGTTCGGCGCCGACCTCGTCCGGGCCGTGCCCATTCCCTCCGAGGTCGACTTCCTGGGTCTCAACCGATACGGCAAGAGCGGGAAGATCGGGGTGACGCTGGACACATCAACGCCACTCTTCGACAGGAATGTGATCATCGTCGAGGACATCACCGACACGGGGCTCACCCTGGCCACCCTGCGCCGCATGATCCTCGACAGGGGAGCGGCATCGGTGGCAACGGCCTCGCTCCTGGACAAGACGAGGCGACGTCTCACCGAAGTGCCGATCGAATACCGCGGGTTCGAGGTCGGTGACGAGTTCCTGGTCGGCTATGGCCTCGACTGGCAGGGTCTATACCGCAATCTGCGCTCGATTTGGGCGGTGCTCGACATGGAGGCTTTCGTGGTCAACCCCTCCGCACTCCTGCCTGAGTTGGGCATGGTGTGACACCCGTGGAATGACATCAATGCGGTGATAACCTCGCGGTATGGCAGCTGACGATGTTGCTCCGATCCCACTCGAGATAATCGGTGTCCGTGTGGAGCTGCCGTCCAACCAGCCCATCGTCCTGCTCAAAGAACAGGACGGCACCCGGTACCTCCCGATCTGGATCGGGGCCAACGAGGCAACGGCAATCGCAACGGCCATGGAAGGCGTGCAACCGCCTCGTCCGCTCACTCACGACCTGATGCGCTCGGTGATCGATGCCGTCGGCGCCTTGGCGGTGCGGGTCGTGATCACCGAGATGCGGGACTCGATCTTCTTCGCCGACCTCTCCCTCGACGTCTCCGGTCAGGAGGTCAAAGTCTCCTCACGGCCATCCGACGCCATCGCCTTGGCAGTCCGCACCGGGACGCCCGTCCTGGCGGCACCGGCGGTTCTCGAGGAAGCCGGGGTCCACTTCGAGGACGAGGACGAGGAAGAAGAGGTGGCCCGCTTCCGCGAGTTCCTCGAAGAGGTCACCGTCGAGGACTTCCTCGGAGGCGACGAGACTTGAGTCTCACCGTCGTCAGAGTTTTCCACAGAAAGCATTGACACCGGTTGGGGATGCGAAGTAGCTTTCCTGCGGCGGAGTTACACTCATGTAACCCGGAGGAGTCAATGACGAACGAGCGGGAAGTGGCGGGGTATCGCGCCCCACAGGTATGCAAGCTGGTTGGGATCACATACCGCCAACTGGATTACTGGGCGCGCACCAACCTGATCGTGCCCAGCATGCAGCAGGCACACGGGTCGGGATCGCAACGTGTCTACTCCTTCACCGACGTGGTCCAGTTGAAAGTCATCAAGAACCTCCTCGACGCCGGGATGAGTCTCAAGAAGATTCGCTCGGCGGTCGAGATCCTGCGCAACGAGATGGACTCCGAGCAGCCGCTGGCTGACGTCACTCTGCTCAGCGACGGGCAGACCATCTATGCGGCCCATTCCGATGCAGAGGTCGTCGACGTGTTGCGCAAGGGTCAGGGTGTCTTCAGCATTGCCATCGGCCCGGTGCAAGACCAGGTCGAGGGTGCGATCCATCAGTTGTTTCCAGACGATGAGATCGAACTCGCCGGGGTAGCGGAGTTGGGAGCCACCTGAGCACCGAACCGAAGACGGCGCACGAGGTCGAGTTCGCTCACAACAGTGAGCGACAGTTCGCGCTTCTCCTCGATTTCTACGGCGTTCCGTGGGAGTACGAGCCCCGGGTCTTCCCGATAGGGTTCGAGGACGGTGTCGCGGTCAAGTTCTTCCGACCCGACTTCTACCTGCCCGACGACGATCTCTACGTCGAGATCACGACCATGAACCAAAAGCTGGTCACGAAGAAGAACAAGAAGGTGAAGCTGCTCCGGGAGCACCACCCGGACATCCGCTGCAAGATCTTCTACCAGCGTGACTATCTGCACCTCGTGGTCAAGTACGGGCTCGAGGAGCCAGACCATCTGGAGGATGTTGTCGCCCCCACCCGGATGCCCGGTCAGCCGGAGATCGTGCGTCTGGAGGACCGGGGCGAGCGCCTGACCGGATGAGGCGGTCGCCGCTTCACGATCTCAACCAGAAGCTGGGTGCGCGCTTCGTCGACTTCGGTGGCTGGGAGATGCCCGTGCAGTACGAGTCGGTGCTGGCAGAGCATCGCGCCGTCCGGGGCGGGGTCGGTGTGTTCGACGTCTCCCATCTGGGCCGCTTCGGTCTGATCGGTGACGGAGCCAGGGACGCCATCCGCCGGCTCCTTTGCAACGACATCGACCGGATCGCCCCCGGCCGTTGCCAGTACACGATGATCCTCAACTCAGATGGCGGCGTCATCGACGACCTGATCGTCTGGTGGCGGGAGGACGGTGGGTTCTGGCTCATGCCCAATGCCGCCAACCACGATCGGGTCATGGGTGTCTTCAGCGATCAGCCGGGGTGCGAGGTCGCCGATCTCCAGGAAGGGACCGTGTTCCTGGCGGTGCAGGGGCCCGGTGCCCCCGGACTCCTGGAAGAGGTGCTGGGGGCGGCCCCGGGCCGCTTCCGGAACACGACCGTCGAAACCGGGTTCGGACCGATCTCGCTGGCCGGCACCGGGTACACCGGTGAGCCCGGCGCCGAGGTCTTCGTCGGTCCCGGCGACGGGGCTGCCCTGTTCTCGGCACTGGTCGACAAGGGGGCGACCCCATGTGGGCTCGGGGCACGTGACACCCTTCGTCTGGAAGCGGGTCTGACCTTGTGGGGGGAGGACATCGACGAGACCACGACGCCGTTGGAGGCCGGTCTCGACTTCGCCGTCTCCTATGACCACGACTTCGTCGGCAAGGAGGCCCTGGTGCGGCAACGGGAGCACCGCCCGAGCAGGCACCTGGCCGGCTTCATCATGGAGGGTCGTGGCATCCCAAGACACGGTTATCAGGTGCGCACCGCCGGGGGAGGGGAGGGAGTGGTGACGTCCGGCAACCTGAGCCCCATGCTCGAGGTAGGGGTCGGTCTGGCCTATCTCAGCCCGCCTGCGGAGCCAGGGGAGCGGATCGAGGTCCAGATTCGGGACCGGTGGGTCCCCGGAGTGGTCGCCAGCCCCCCGTTCCACCGCAGCCCCTGACGCGGTACCTTTCTCCAGCGATGCCAGCTACCGCCACCGCCAAACCGCATCCCGACATCGGCAACGAGTTGGTCCGTGACTGGGCACCCGAGGGTGAGCCACGGGTCTACGTCGTGTTGGTTCACGGTCTCGGCGAGCACTCGGGGCGATACGCCCGCACCGGGGATCTCCTGGCGGAGGCCGGCTATCACGTGCGGGGTTTCGACCTCATCGGCGCCGGAGGCAGTGGTGGTCGACGCTGGGACATCGACGACTGGAGCCGCTACCACGATCAGATCGGCACTCACGTCGACTGGGCCCGTTCCCACGGGAAGCCGGTGGTGCTGATGGGTCACTCCATGGGTGGGGCGCTGGCCCTCGGCTACGCCCTGAGCGACCGGACCAAGCCCCACTTGCTGATCCTGTCGGCCCCGGCGCTTGGCGGAGGCGCCGGCTGGCAGCGGGCCCTTGCCCCGATCGCGGGCAAGCTGGCGCCAACGCTGTCCATCCCCAACAACTTCGACGGCGAGCTTCTCTCCCATGATCCGGCAGTTGGGGAGGCGTACTTCGCCGACCCCCTGGTCAGCACCAAGTCGACATGTCGTCTCGGGGCGAAGCTATTCGAGGAGATGGACCGGCTGAACAGGGATCTGGGCCGACTGGATCTCCCCACCCTGGTGATCCACGGCGGGGACGATCGTTTGGTCCCCACCGCCTCCTCAGAGCCCTTGGCCGGTCTCGACCGTGTCGAGCGCAAGGTCTACGACGGTCTCCGCCACGAGACCCTGAACGAACCCGAAGGCCCGCAGGTGGCCGCCGACATCGTTGCATGGGTGGACCGGCAGCTCGAAGACCTGAGCTGACAGGCTCCTAGTCCCACCACTGGAGCAGCACCTTGCCACTCTCCGCGGAGGTTATGGCGGCGAAGGCGGCGTCGAATTCCTCGGCGGGGAAACGGTGGGTGATCACCGGGGAGATGTCCAAACCGGATCCGATGAGCACGTTCATCTTGTACCAGGTGTCGTACATCTCGCGGCCGTAGATCCCCTTGATGTTGAGCATGTTGAAGATCACCGTCGACCAGTCGATCGCGTAGGGCTCGGTCGGGATCCCGAGCAGGGCGATGTTGGCGCCGTGGATGGTGTTCTCCAGGATGTCGCGCATCGCCAAGGGGTTGCCCGACATCTCCAGAGCCACGTCGAATCCCTCCAGCATGCCGAGTTCCTTCTGGACCGAGGCCAGGTCTTCGGCCTCGATGTCGACCGCCCGGGTGGCCCCCATCCGTCTCGCCAGATCGAGCCGATACCGGTTGACATCGGTGACCACGACGTTCCGGGCCCCGGCATGTCTGACCACGGCGGTCGCCATTAGCCCTATGGGGCCGGCCCCGGTGATCAGGACGTCCTCACCGAGAACCGGGTACTCGAGGGCGGTGTGGACCGCATTCCCGAACGGATCGAAGAGGGCGGCGATCTCGGGGTCGATGTCATCGACGTGACGCCAGACGTTGGTCTTGGGCACGACCACGAAGTCGGCGAAGGCTCCGGGGATGTTCACCCCAAGGCCCTTTGGTTGCTGGCACAGGTGGCGGCGACCGGCCAGGCAATTGCGGCAATGCCCGCAGACGACATGCCCCTCGGCCCCGACCAACTCGCCCTCGACGAAGCCGGAGACATTGCTCCCCAGACCCTCGATGTAACCGGAGAACTCGTGGCCGACGATCATCGGGACCGGGACGTTCTCCTGGGCCCACTCGTCCCATTCGTAGATGTGGAGGTCGGTGCCGCAGATCCCCGCGGTGTGGACCCTGATCAGGACATCATCCGGCCCGGGCTCGGGCACAGGGACGTCCTCGAGTCTGAGACCGTGTTCATCGGGATGCTTTACCAGTGCTCTCACGACGCCGGATCACGGTAGCCCGTGCTTCAAATCGCGGTGTGTGCCACGATTGAGTCATGGATTCCCTGGCGGGAAGCATGCTGGTAGCCACACCATTGCTGATGGACCCGAATTTCTTCAGGACCATCGTCCTCGTCCTGCAACACGACGAGGACGGATGTGTTGGTGTGGTGCTGAATCGGCCTACGGACGAGCCGGTCGTGGACCATCTCCCTGACTGGGCCAACAGGGTCCCCGCGCCTTCGACGGTGTACTACGGCGGCCCGGTGGATCCCAGCGTGGCCATCGGGCTGTCGCTCTCACCCGAGGGGATGCCAACCGGGGTGCCCGGGTTGTCGCTGGTCGATCTGAGTGAGCCGCCCAATTCGGTTTCCCACCCGGTGCGGATCTACTCCGGCTACTCCGGTTGGGGCCGCGACCAACTCGAGGCGGAGATCGCCACCGGATCCTGGTACGTGGTGCAGGCGTCACCCGAGGACCCGTTCGACACCTTCGACGACCAGTGGCGCCGGGTCCTCCGCCGTCAATCCGGGTTCCTGTCGGTGGTGTCCACCTTCCCCGACGATCCCTCCCTGAACTAGCCCGGATTCACGAATACCGGGCCGGCTGTCACCCAATACCGGGCTCTGCTGCGTCGTAGAGCCATGATCACGACTGCAGGCGTGATGGACAACGAAGAGGTCTACAGGAGCTACAGCCATGAGCTGACCCGGTATGCCACGGGCCTGGTGGGGCCGTTCGACGCCCCGGACGTGGTCACCGACGCATGTCTCAAGGCTTTCGAGACCCGCAATTGGCCCGATGTCGTCGATCGCCGGGCGTATCTGTACCGCACGGTGCTGACCGTCGCCACCGACCACCATCGCCGGACTCTGGCCCGACGGGTCCGTGAGATGAAGTCGGCGGCCAGGGAGCAGATCCCGGACCCGTCGGCCACCGTGGACATCGAGGTCCTCCAGGCGGTGGAGCGGCTGTCGATCCAGCAGAGATCGGCGGTCTTCCTCACCTACTGGGAGGACCTGTCCCCTGAGGTGGTGGCACAGCGAATGGGGATATCCACCGGAGCGGTCAAACGTCATCTGGCCCGCGCCCGCAAGCGACTTGGGGAGATGTTGTCATGAGTTACGAGGACAAGATCAGAGACCTGATGGCTCGTCTGGTCTCGATGTCACCCGAGCCGCCCGACTTTCCCGAGGAGGCCCCTATGGCCAGTCAACCAACCCGATCGAGACCGCGTCCGGCCCTCGTGTTTGCTGCCGCCGTGCTGGCGGTGGCCCTGCTCGCCGTGCCGGTGATCCTGCTCACGAGTGGCAACGGGCAGGTGGCGGTCGACAGCACTACCACCAGCACGTCTGCTCCGGAGACGACCACTTCGGTTCCGGTGACCAGCACGACGGTCCCGGCGGCGACGACCACCACCGCAGAGCCGGCGACCACGTTGCCACCGGCCAGCATCTGGAGTGGAACGGTCTTCCTCTTCCAGACCCCCCAGGACAGCTTCCTGGGCAACCCGGCATTGATTCCTGTGACGCTGGAGCTGAGCGATCTCTCCGGTGGTCTGGCTCCCGACGCCTACTTCACGGATGCCCTGGCCTTGCTGGGGCCGGAGCTCCCCGAGCTACCTGCCAACGCCCAGCTGGACAACGCCATCCCCGGTGATGTGCGGATCGTCGAACTGGCCACTACGACCATCGACGGAGCCAACGTCTGGCAGGCCGACATGAGCGAGGCTTTCCTGGCCGGCGCCGGCGGTCTGCTGGCTGACTACACGATGCTCAACCAGCTGATCTACACCATCACGGACGACGAGATCGGAAGCGTCCTCTTCACCGTGGGTGGCGAGCGGGTGACCGTCTTCGGCAGCGAAGGTCTGGACCTGAGCGAACCGGTCTCCCGGGAGAGTTTCCAGGACCAACTGGCCCCGATCTACCTGACCGAGCCGCTGATCCAGCAGGACGGGAGCTAC
>DASSVE010000158.1:0-5895 GCA_035706345.1 Acidimicrobiia bacterium | reverse complement strand
GGCTGGTCTGGGAGATCATTTCGATCTCGATGACCTCGCCGTCGTCGCTCGCCGTCCAGAAGATCTCGTGACAAGGGGTCGGCTTCTCGCCCGAGACATTCAGGTTGACCTGGATCGGGAAGCTCTCCAGGATCGCCAGATCGGCGCTGTGGATCGTGACCGGCCCGTCGACACTGCCTTCGATGGGGAGACGTGGCTGCGGGAGGGACCCCGGAGGCCCGGGCTCGACGATCGGCTCGTCACCTTCCGCCACTGTGGAGGTGGTCGTGGAACGTTCAGCCCCGCTGCCGCCGCCACCACACGCCACGACCGCCAATACGAGTCCGAACAGGAGCAGACGTCTCATGGCCTGTTTGATGCCCGAGCACCACTCCGCGGTTCCCCATCTCCGGACGAAAAACCCCGTTTGAGCAGGAGGTCTTGGGGGGTATCTGTCCGCCCATGCTTAGTGAGTTCAGGGGGAAGGCCATGGCCGCTGAGTTGACGGCTGACATAGCGCCGCTGGTGGATGGCAGCGAAGGCGTGCGTCTTCAGCTGATCGGGGAAATCGACATCTCCACGGTCGACAGATTCCGCATTGCACTCCAGGAGCTACTCGTGAGTCAGCACGATCAGGTGGTGATCGACGCCACCGGAGTGGACTTCATGGACTCGACCGGGCTACATGCGCTGGTGGACGGGAAACGTCTCATTCACGAGAACGGGAGCACCGTCGTGTTGGTGGCGTCACCCGCGGTGCGGAGAGTCCTCGAGCTCATATTCCCCGATCCGCTCTTCGCGGCGCGGGTCGACAGCATGGACGAGGCTCTCGCAGTCCTCAGCCAGGCTCAGCAGTGACCCAACCCTGAGTCAGGTCTCACGACCGGCGCTGGAGGCGTCGCCCTCGACTTCCTCGATCATCGTGTCGAGACCTCGCCGCTTCATCTCCTTGGCGACGACATCGACCGGACTGTCAGCGGATCGGATGTATCCCGCGTCCTCGTCGTCGAGCTCGGCCAAGAGATAGCGGTACTGGTCGACCAACTCGTGGTCGCTCCACAGTTCGATCGGGTGCCCACCATCCGGTGGTCTCCGTGGTCTCACCTTTCGCCGCATCCTGCCTCCCTACCCTCAACCGGGAACAGCCAATCCAGTTTCTGCGTTGGAGGGTTTGGACGCTTCTTGGTATGGGGACATTGAGGCCATGACCATCGAAGCTGGAACCTTGGTGACTCAGCCGAACTTCGAGCACCTGCGCGTTCTCACCGGCGCCCATGGTCTCTACGAGCATGCTCTTCACGCCCAGCCCCGGATCGAGCATGGCTACACGACCGACGACAACGCCCGGGCCCTCGTGGTCCTGACCAGAGCGCGTGGTCTCGGGTTCGAAGTCGATCTCGAGCCTTACCTCGGCTTTGTCGTCAGCGGCGCCGTCGCCAGCGGCTGGCACAACCGGATGGCGGCTTCGGGCGAGTGGGAGGACCGCCGTGGCAGCGATGACTGCCATGGACGAGCGATCTGGGGCCTGGGTGAGACGATCGCAAGTGGTGCAGGTGGCAGCGAGGCCGGCGATGCCTTCCAGGCCGGAGTGCACAACTTCGCCAGCATTCACCACAGATCCATCGCATATGCAATCCTCGGCGTGGTCCCCGTCCTCCCTGTCGCACCTGAACCGCTACTCGAGGAATTCCTGCAGACGTCCGTGTCCAAGCTCCCGAGGCCCCGGGTTGGCGACTGGCGTTGGCCCGAGGACCGCCTCACCTACGACAACGCCCGGATCCCGCAGGCGATGATCGAGGCTGGTCTGGCAATGAATGACCAGAACCTGACCCAGTCCGGGCTCGACCTGCTCGAGTGGCTGGTCGAGACCGAGACCGGCACGTCCGGGTTCAGCTTCACGCCGGTGGGCGGGCGTGGCCCCGGTGACCCGAAGCCGGCTTTCGACCAACAGCCGATCGAGGCCTGGGCCATGGTCGACGCCTGTGTCACCGCCTACGTGGCCGACCCGAACCCAACCTGGAAATCGGCAGCAATCCGGGCGGCCAACTGGTTCCATGGAGAGAACGACGGCGGGCATCGGCTGTACGACCCGGAGACCGGGGCCGGCTACGACGGTCTGCACGCGGACGGCGTGAACCAGAACCGTGGCGCCGAATCCACCTTGTCGGCTCTCGGAGCCATTGTCGGGCACCTACGACTGCTTTCCCTCTCCCCCTGATGCGGATCGGGATGATCGCCCCGATCAGCCATCCCTATCCCCCGCCGGGATACGGGCCGTGGGAACGCGTGACCCACGATCTCACCGAACAGCTGGTAGCCCGTGGGCACGACGTAACCCTCTACGCCGCCGCCGACAGCAAGACGCATGCCCGTCTCTTCCCCACTGTCGACCGGAGCCTGGAGACGTTGCCTGCGGAGCAACGACAGGACGTGGAGGATCGGCACATCGCGGCCGCCCTCGACCATGCCCGAAAGCAAGATTTCGACGTGATCCACTCCCATCTCCACATCCACGTCCTGCGGCACGTGGGACAGGACCCGTTGCCGGTGCTCACCACGCTCCACGGCTCCGCCTGGAACACCGACCACCACCAGGTGCTCCGCCAACACGCCTGGCGGCCGTACGTGTCTCTGAGCAATCGGGAGCGGGACTATCTCCCCGAGTTGAACTACGTGGCCACCATCGGCAACGGCATCCACGTCGAAGCCTTCCCACCGGGCGACGGTGACGGCGGATACCTCGCCTTCGTGGGGCGTGTCGCCCCCGAGAAGGCACCGCATCTGGCGATCGAGACCGCCCGCCGATCCGGTCTGCCGCTGCTCATGGCCGGTGTCATCGAGGACGCCCATCTCGAGTACGCCAAGCAGATCCTCCGTGAAGCGGGTCCCGGCGTCGACATCCTCGGGGCGCTCAACAGAGGGGACACTGCCATGCTGCTGCGGGGTGCAGCCTCTCTGGTGATGCCCCTCCTCTGGGACGAGCCGTTCGGCCTGGTCGTGGTGGAGTCGCTCTCGTCGGGCACGCCGGTCATCGCGTGGCGGCGGGGCTCGATGCCTGAGATCATCGACGACGGCGAGACCGGCTTTCTCGTCGACGACGTGGATCAGGCGGTATCCGCGGTAACCCGAATCCGCTCTATCAGCCGGGCGGCCTGCGCTCGCGCCGCGCGGGAGAGGTTCTCCGATGTGGTGATGGCCGCCGCCTACGAAGAGGTGTACCGACAGGTCTCAGGACATCGAGTCCAGGATGTCGTCGAGCGGGGTGACGGCGATCTTGATGGCGTGGTCGGCATAGCCGAACGGGGTGATCAGATTCCCCGAGTGAACCAGGCTCCCGCATGAGTAGACGACGTCGGGCACATACCCGAACCGCTCGTCCTCCTGCGGCTCGATGAGTGGCTCGGGTAGACGAGCCAACACCTTCGACGGCTCGTCTAGATCGAGCAGGATCGCCCCGAGGACGTAACGTCTCATCGGGCCCACTCCATGGGTGATCACCAGCCAACCGGCATCGGTCTCGATCGGTGACCCACAGTTGCCGGTCTGGACCAGATCCCACTCGGTCTGAGGGCCAAAGACGATCTCGGCGTTGCTCCAACTCCTGACATCGTCGCTGCGGAGCACGAATGACCGCTCGTGATCGTGCCGGGACAGGGCGACGTACTCCCCACGGATCTTCCGTGGGAACAGGGCCATTCCCTTGTGGTTGATGGCAGGCCCGGCGAGCGTGAGCATCCGGAACGAGTTGAAGTCGACCGTCTGGATCAGTTGGGGAAGGATTCGCACGCCGTCGTAGGCCGTATATGTTCCGTAGTAGGTGACCGACCCGTCGTCGTCGGCGAACCTGACGAATCTTGCGTCTTCCATCCCCTGGCTCTCCACGGGCGCCGCCGGGGAGATCACGTGCTGGGAGAGTGGAAGTGATGGGTCGAAGTCGAGCTGGTAGTTCGACTCGGCGAGCCAGTGCACCCGCTTGACGGCATCCTCTATGGACAGCGGCTCCAGATCGCTGTCCATGGCCTTGTCCGCGGCCTTGGCCAGCTCGCTGGAGGTGAACGTCTCCGGCAGCAGGTTGAGGATCTTCTCGGCTGCAGGGGTGAGGAACCCCAGCTCGCGCAGCTTGTTGGTGAACGCCTTGCGGGAGTACTGGGGGGCGCATCGACGACCGTTGCTTACGGTGGGGTACCGTTCGTCCAGCGTGATCTGGCCACTCTCATCGACCGACCCTGTGAAAAAGGCAATGGACGAGATGTGGCCCTCCCCGATGGCGCGGGCGCTCATGACGAACCGCTGCTCGCCATTCGCGACCGCATCCAACGGCACGATGGACGGGTTGGTCAGGGCGCTCGACTCGTAGGCGTAGGTCTGCGTCAGCAACGACCCGATGAAGAGTCGACGGTCCTCATCGGTCACCACCAGATCGTCGACGAAATTCGCGGCGAACTCGTAGTGCCGGGACCAAGCCTCCTCGAGATCGGGGAACTTCTCCCCGTGACGGTCCCTCAGCTCGTCGAGGATGCGGATCATCTGGGGCTCGGGCAGCTCCAGCGCCCGCTTGACGAGGTTCTCCAGCCGGCGGCTGCCGCCACCAAAGGTCGAGGACCCAGGGAGGAAGGGTCTCAGAACAAGGCGGCTCGGATCCGGGCGCAGATGATGCGACGTCCTGGTTACTCGGACCATGCGTAGCTCATTGTTGTCTCTAGTCGAACGGATTTGGATGATTCGGGCGAACTGTCTTCAGGCTGTTGCCAGGGCAGGTGCCAGATCCTGGATCAGATGAGCGTACTGGCCTGCAACAGTTACCCAATTGAGCTTTTCAGACCCGGCCGCAGCGAGCTTGGTGGCTTCCACGTAGCGGTTCGGGTCCTCCAAGAGTCGGCGGATGGCCTGCGCCAACGCCTCAGGGTCATGGTCGACGACTTCGCCGGCGCCGTCACCCAGCATCTCGACTGCGTGGGGGAACCGTGTCGCCACAACAGGTCGTCCGAGACCGACCGCATCGGCGATCACCCCCGACGACACCTGGACGTGGTTGTCGTACGGCACCACCACCAGGTCCGACGTGCGCACGAGCTCCATAAGCTCCGGTTCGTCGAGGTATCGGTCGACGAACTCGACGACGTTCTCGAGCTCGAGATCGCGCACCATCCCTTCGAGCATTTCCCGGTAGGACTTGCCCGAGCGGGCCAGCACAACCGGATGGGTTCGCCCCACGATGCGGTAGTTGACAGGCGGGTCGAGGTCCTTCAACCGCGCGACTGCCAGCAGGGCCCTCTCGATTCCCTTGCCCGGCCCGAGAAGACCCCAGGTGATGAGACGTCGGCGTGGTGGGTCGTTTGGCGCCTGCGGCGTCCAATTGGTCCCGTGTGGGATCACTTCGATCTTCTCGGCCGGCACCGAGTACTTCTCTTCGAGGAGATCCGCAGCCGACTGGCATAGGGCGACCAAGACGGAGGACTCCTTGCCCAACCGTTTGATGATGTCCAACTGCCGCGGCGTCGGGTCGGGGATCACCGTGTGCAGGACCACGATGCACGGCACCGGGATCGCACTCACCAGGTCGACCACCGAGGCTCCGTCATCCTCGCCGTAGATCCCGAACTCGTGTTGGACGATCGCGACGTCGTATCTCCCGAGACGACGTGCCGCGGCCCGGATGCTCACCGGGATGTTGGGATCGATCTCCATCACCACCGGGCGAGCGGCGAACGGGACTTCGCCCCAGCGGCGAAGACGGACCACTTCGAACCTGATGTTGGGATAGGTGGAAGACATCGCCTCGATGAACGTGGAGGCGAAACGGGCGATGCCACATCGGGTGGGAGGGAAAGTCGACACCATCCCCACCGTGACCTCATTGTCGCTTCGATTTGGCGTTCGTGATATTTCGAGCATGTTCCCGCCCGATACCCTTGA
>DASSVE010000157.1:0-4008 GCA_035706345.1 Acidimicrobiia bacterium | reverse complement strand
GGAGGTGATCTTCCAGCCACTGGCCCAGCTCGGTGGCAAGGGGGTTGTCCTCGTGCTTGGCCTTCTCCCAGCGTCCCCGCCAGCCCTCGACCTGACGGGCGAGGAAGCCCTCCGGATGCCCCAGGTCGCCGAGACCGCACGAAGCCGGGTCGACGGCATGAAGCTCGACCAGGGTGTCGATCACGACCTCGGAGAGCTTCCGGGTGGCTGTGGGATCCGAACCAGCGCCGAAGATCTGTGGGATTACCCCCCGCACCACCACCCCGTCACGACGTTCCATGATGAAGAAGGGCGAGCCGATCACCCTGTCGTCCTCGCAATAGGCCACGGCCCGAGGGGCTTTGTCGAACGCAGCCCAGAGCCGGGATAGGACCCGGTACTCCCTGCCCATGTCATGTGCACCCGAGGCCACCGGTCCCAGAGGAGGACGTCGCAGCACCAGTTCCTTGTCGCCGGGGAACATGAGGAGATAAGTCAGGTTCGCCTTCCCACCGGCGAATTGGGCCACCTCGGGTGCACCCGACGGAAGACCCTCGGCGGTCTCCAGCCACCTGGTCAACGCGTCGACGTCGAAGCGCTCGTCGGGGCGTACTTCGATGAGATCCGACACGGTGGGCGAGGGTATCGAATCAGCCCGGCGGTGTTTACGCTCTCCTGATGCCGACGCCATTCGAGATCTCGGACCGGTTCACCGAACAGTGGGCGGAGTTGTCACCAATCACTGCCACGTCCCACGGAGTCCCCGGGTACGACGCCGAGTGCACCGACTTCTCACCGGCGGGAGAGGCGCGGCGCGCCGACCTGTACCGGGGGACCCGCAGCGAGATCGCGCAGCACATCGATCACCCCGACCCGATCCAGGATCGCGCCGCCCGGGTGCTCGACGGTTGGCTCGGGGAGAAGCTCGACAAGTTCGAATCCAACAAATGGCGTCGAGACCTCAACCACGTCTACAGCCCGTTCCAGATCATGAGAGACGTCTTCGACGTCATGCCCAAGAGCAACGCCGAGGAGTGGGACAACATCGTGGCCCGGCTGGAGGGTTTCGGCGGGATGTTGTCGGGCTACCGGGAATGTCTCCAGGCGGGCATCGACGCGGGCGACACGGTCGCCGTGAGGCAGGCCGAGTCAGTGCTGGAACAGGCCGAGGCGGCCGCGTCCGACGAGTCGCGGTTCTTGCTGCTCCAAAACGAGGCGTCGGGGACAGGTGCTGACACGGATCGTCTCTCTCGAGCGGTCGACAAGGTGCGTGCCGCCAATGGTGACTTCGCCGATTGGCTTCGCTCGACGTACCTGCCGGTGGCCCGGCCCGAGGATGCCGTCGGGCGCGAGGAGTACCTGCGCGGTGTCGACGAGTGGCTCGGGGGGACGATCGACCCCGAGGAGACCTACGAGTGGGGTTGGTCTGAGGTCCATCGGATCCGTGCCGAGATGAAAGCGACCGCGGGTGACATCGACTCCGACCTGACCGTCGAGGAGGTCATCGAGCTGCTGGAGACCGATCCCGCAAGGTCGGCGGGGACGCGTCAGGATTTCGTCGACTTCGTCTCCGGCATTCAAGAACAGGCCATCGAACAGCTCTCCGGGGTGCACTTCGACGTCCCGGATGAGCTCAAGGTGGTGACGGTCAGCATCGCTCCTCCCGGAGGGCCGTTGGGAGCCTGGTACGTGTCTCCATCGGAAGACTTCACCCGTCCCGGATCGATCTGGTACGCCCCCGGGGAGAGGGAGCGGCTCCCGTACTGGCAGGAGGTGTCCACGGCCTACCACGAGGGGTTCCCGGGTCATCATCTGCAGGTCGGCACCTCGGTCCTGCAGAGAGAGCTTCTCTCCAGGTTCCAGCGGATGATCCTCTGGTATTCGGGTGCGGGCGAGGGGTGGGCGCTCTACGCCGAGCGCCTGATGGACGAGCTCGGTTTCTTCGAAAAGCCCGACTACCGGTTCGGGCTCCTCGCCAGCCAGCTGTTCCGCTCGGTGCGTGTGGTGGTGGACATCGGCTGCCAGCTGGGCCTGCGGATTCCGGACGACGCACCTCTGCATGCCGGCGACATCTGGGACTACGACCGGGCGGTCGACTACATGACCGAGATCGGTCTGCAGGCTCGGGACGTCGCCGAGTCAGAGGTGAAGCGCTACCTCGGATGGTGGGGCCAGGCGATCTCGTACAAGGTCGGCGAGCGTGAGATCCTCGACATCAGGGAGGAGGTCCGGCGCTCCGGCAACTACGACCAGAGAGACTTCCACCGTCGCATGCTCGACGCGGGCGCGGTACGTCTCGATCTCCTGCGTGAGATCATGACCTGAGACGGGACACGGCTACTTGCAGCCGTGCTTCACAAGGGTCGGATAGGGGTTGACCACGGTTCCCTTGTGGTACATGCCGAAGTGGAGGTGGGTCGGGGTCCCGACGGCGTTGCCGGTGTTGCCGACGTAGCCGACGACGTCACCGGCGGCCACCTTCCCCTTCTTGCCGAACTCGGACATGTGGCTGCCGATGTAGACGACCCCGTCACTTCCCGTGAGCCGGAACTGGAGACCACCGATGGTCCCCGTCTTGTGCTCGACGACACCGCTGACCGGCGCCCGCACCGGAGTGCCACCGCTCACGAACAGGTCGTTCCCCTCGTGGAAACGGCTTCCGCCGGCCCGCGGGAAGCCCCAGTCGTTCATGAACTTGGCGCCGGCCACGGGGCACACCCAGCTCGAGCCGGTCGGGATGGCCAATACCTGACCGGATCGAATCAGGTTCGGGTTCGAGATCCCGTTGTGGCTGACCAGTTTCGAGATGGAGACACCGTAGGCATGGGCGATGTCACCGAGCCGGTCCCCGTTCTTGACCGTGTAGCTCTTGGAGCCATCCGACCCGGCCGCCACGTACCCGTGTCCCCCCAGATAGAGGGCAGACCCGGCATAGATCAGACCGTTGACGATCCCGTTTGCCCGGATGATGTCCTCGGCGGTGACACCCTTGTATTGGGCGGCGATCTTCTCGACCGTCTCGCCACGCTTGACGACGTGGTACTGACCGGTGCGGTCGGAGATATCGGCCTGTGCCGAGCCACCTCCGGAGCCTCCTCCGGCCGGGATCAGGATCTTCTGTCCGATGAGGATCAGGTTCGGATTGCGAATGGCGTTGGCCGACACGATCACGGACACCGAAGCTCCGTACTTGGCCGCGATCCGGTTCAAGGTCTCCCCGGGACCGACCACGTGGGTCACGTCGGGTTTGCCGCCTTTTCCGGGGATGGTCAGCTTCTGACCGGGATAGATGAGATTGGGGTTCGAGATGTTGTTGGCCGAGATCAACTCGGACAGGGAAACCCCGTGGTCACGGGCGATTTTTCCGAGAGTGTCGCCGCGTTCCACCGTGTAGTCGACGGAAGAGACGGCCACGAGCAGCACCAAGATGAGGCCAGAGACCAGTGCTTTGGAACGGCGAAATGTGGGCATCTGAAGGACATCTCCTTCAGCCCCTGACTCGCTCCGCAGGAACCACCCTACACAAGAGTTCGCGAATTTCCACCCTTGGCCCGTAGCTGGCCGCAGGCGGCCTCGATGTCCCTCCCTCTGGTATCGCGGATGGTCACATTGACTCCCCGGGTCTTCAGGGCGTCGGCGAACTCATCGATATGGAGCTTGGAGGAGGCCCGGGCGTCGGTGAGAGGGGTCGGGTTGAGGGCGATCAGGTTTACGTGGGCACGGAGCCGCTTGGCGATCGCGGCCAGTTTGTCCGCCTGGTCGAGGGTGTCGTTGACCCCGTCCATCATGGTCCACTCGATGGAGATGCGCCGGCCCTTCTTCTCGAAGTAGTGATTGGCGGCCGCCTCCAGTTCGGCGATCGGGTAGCGCTTGTTGATCGGGACCAGCGACGTGCGCAGCTCGTCGTCGGCGGCATGGAGGCTGATGGCGAGATAGACGGGCCACGGCTCATCGGCGAGCTGGCGGATGCCGGGAACCATGCCCACCGTGGAAACCGTGATCGACCTGGCCGACATACCCATCACCTCG
>DASSVE010000156.1:0-21436 GCA_035706345.1 Acidimicrobiia bacterium | reverse complement strand
CGGTCGAGCAGCACGCCGCCGAGCAGGCCCACGAAGAGGGTGGGGGCGGTCTCCGCGGCGTACGCGATGGCGAAATCGACCGTGCTCATCTGGGTCGAATTGGCTTCCTGGATGTACAGGACCAGGAGGGGAACCGTGATGTACCCGACATAGGTCCCGAACTGGCTGATGGTCTGACCGACCCACAACGCGAAATAGCGAGGGCCCAATGACCGCATCGAGCTCAGGAAGTGCACCGGGGCCGAACGTTAACTTCGCATGGCCGACTGTCCAGCACTTGTTAGATTCTTTCATCTATGGCCAGTGCCCAGGAGATCCCACAGATCACCACCGAGTTGATCGAGATGTCGCGGGAGTACCTGCGTCAGGAGACACTCGAGCCCGCGAAGCAGCTGGGCAAACAGGCCGGTCTGGGCATCGGCGGGGCGATCCTGATGTCGATCGGGTCAGTCTGTCTCGCCTGGGGCGTCTACTACGGGCTGCAATTGGTGTTACCGGAAGGGGAATGGTGGGTGGTCCTCGCCAGACTCATCACCGCGATCCTGGCCGCTCTGGCGGCCGGGCTGTTCGCATGGAGGATCTCAGTTGACAGTCAGTAGAGAAGACATCCATGCCAAGGCGATGGAGTTGGTCGACGCGGTCGAGGAGACCAAGCGCTCGGCGACCAACATCGGTGTGGTGGCAGTGGTCGCCCTGGCCGTGGTGGTGGCGGGCGCCTTCTGGGTCGGCCGTCGCCGCGGCTCACGCAACAAGACCGTGGTCGAGGTCTACCGGGTCTGACCGGGGCCCAGGGCCTTGCCATCGTTCTGTGCGGATCTAGTACGCGTCACGCGTACCTAATCCGCACGGAACGGCTTGTTAAGGAAACGGACCACCTCCGACCTCACACGTTGGGGGTCGTCGCGTATCTCGGTTGCAGTGAACCGCCGTATCTCCCATCCCAGCTCCATCAGCTGATTCTGACGGCTGAGATCCTTTTGTAGTTGCTCTGGTGTCCCATGAGCCTCGAACCCGTCGACTTCGACGATGCGCATCCGGTCAGGCCAGGCGAAGTCCGGGTAAGCATTGGAGGAGTCCAGTAGCCGCACACGAAGCTGCTGAACGGGGGTAGGTACTGGGGCGTCGAAGACGATGTGCTTCAGATCGATCTCAGACACACTGCCTGACCGATCGTCTGCCACGAACCCCACGACCAAGCGAAACTTACGAGTTCCTGCGACGCCACGACCTCCAAAGAGCCGAACGGTCTGATCCATGTCGCTGGGAGTGGTCAGCTGCCGCCGGACAGCCGATCGGCCGGCCTTCACCATTGTGCGCAGCGGCATCATCCACGCCAGATCAAGGAGTGTCTTAGCTGGCGAAGTCACGGGAATGCCCTCGACTTCGGAGCCATCATTCGCTCGCCGAGTCCTGTGGACGATCACCCCGTGGGGATCGGGCTCTTCGTTGAACGGGACGGTCACTTCGATGACATTCCCGAAGATGGAGTCCAGTTGCCACAGTCGAGCTGCAGTCCGATGTGACGCGAGCGCGCCGGGTCCCGCAGCCATCACGGCCGCCAGGACGTCGGTGCGCCACGTCCGCGCTACCGCGTCAACGTAATAGACGCCGGGGTGGACCTGATCGAGACGACGAGTTTCGATTCGTCTCACGATCTCGTGATGGGACGCTCCCAGGTCGAGGAGTCTTGACCGTGAGACGAGGCCGTGGGCCTGCCGTGCTTGCTCCCTCACGAGGCTCTCCACCCACATGGGTTGAGCATCCGCCGCCCCTGCTGCCGTTTCAACCCCCTTGCCACCGTTCTGTGCGGATCTAGTACGCGTGACGCGTACTAGATCCGCACAGAACGGTTGAGAAGACCCCCCGGCGGCTACTTCTTCGGTTTGATGATCTCGAGACGGGGCTCGCCGCGTTTCTTGTGGTGGATCACCAGGGCGGACCCTTCCCGGAGGGTGCGGCGGTAGATGAGCTCCTTGCGGGGCTTGGTGTCCCGCAAGTGGGCGAACAGGGCCAGGGCCAACCCGAGGGAGAGCTCGCGGTAGTCCCCCTCCCGAAGCCCTTTCAAAGATCGCCGGTACCCCTCACGACGGGCGTCTTCGACTCCCAGGGCGCGTCGGATCTTGGCTCTCGTGCCTTTCGCCATCTGTCTACCGTTGCCGCTCAGTCACGACGGAGAACTCTATGCAGAACAAGAACTTCACAAAAGTGGTCGTCTGGGTCGTGGTCATCGGCTTGGTCCTCGGCATGGGGGTCTTCGCCATCGCCGTTCTCACATGACCTTCCGAGCGGGAGAGCCGGCCCTGCTGATCGACAGCCGGGGACGTCAATTCCTGCTGAAGCTGGAGGAGGGGAGAACCTTCCAGTTCCACAACGGGACGGTCCCTCACGACGAGATGATCGGGCGCGAGGACGGGACCTGGATCCGATCCTCGGGTGATGCCCGTCTCCTCCTGATCAGACCACGCCTGGCCGACTTCATCCTCAAGATGAAGCGGGGGGCACAGGTGGTGTACCCGAAGGACCTGGGCCCCATCATCGTGTACGGGGACATCGCACCGGGGATGACCGTCCTCGAGGCGGGCACCGGCTCGGGGGCCCTCACCCTCGGTCTGGCCCGGGCGGTCGGGCCAACGGGGCGGGTCGTGACGGTGGAGAGACGCGAGGATCACGCCGCGCACGCACGCAAGACCCTGGAGCGCTGGTTTGGGGAATGGCCATCCAATGTGGAGTTGCATGACGGCGACGTGGCCGACTTCGTAGCCGGGTTGAAACCGGAGCGAATCGTGCTCGATGTGCCCGAGCCCTGGCACACCGTGAAGGCGGCGGCGACCCATCAGCCGTCAGGAGGCGTGCTTTGCTCCTATCTTCCCACTGTGCCCCAAGTGCAGACTCTGGTGGAGACGGCCCGGGAGACCGGGGTGTTCTCGGAGATAGAAGTGAAGGAGTTCCTGATGCGCGACTGGAACGTGATGGACCGCTCGGTGCGTCCTGACCACGTCATGGTCGGGCACACCGGATTCCTCACATTCATGCGGAAGACTGCCGATGTACGTGACTAATCGAACCCAGAGAACTAAACCTGGTCATTCGTATACTGACCGAAGGCGACCGAAGGCCAGGAGGTAGCCGTGGACGAAGGACGCAAGCACGATGACGCCGCACAGCTTCGCAAAGTCGTGTCCGCGCTCGAGGAGGAAGTCTCCTTCCTGCGTCGACGGCTGCGCGAGGCGCCGGCCCGCGCCGACGAGCTAGAGGCCGATCTCGCCCGAACCCAGGATCGTCTCGACCGGGTGGTCGGCCAGAACGACAAGCTCTCCGCCCTCCTCGAGGAGGCGCGCGAGCAACTGGGGGTCCTGCGCGAAGAGGTGGAGAAGCTCACCCAGCCCCCCAACAACTTCGGGACCGTGCTCAACGTCAGCGAGGACGGCACCGTCGACATCCTCACCGGGAATCGGAAGCTGAGGGTCGCCGCCCAACCGTCGGTCGAGGTGAAGAAGCTCCAGGTTGGCCAGGAGGTGCTCCTCAACGAGGCCTTCAACATCATCGACGTCCGCTACTTCGAACCGTCGGGCGAGGTGCTGCGCGTGCGCGAGACCTTGAGCGACGGGCGGGTCGTGGTCATCGCCCACGCCGACGAGGAGCGTGTCCTCAACCGCTCGGAGATCATGACCGACGTGTTCCTCCGCCCGGGTGACTACGTCCGTGTCGACCCCAAGTCGTCCCTGATCCTGGAGAGGATGCAGCGTCCCGAGGTCGAGGAACTGGTGCTCGAGGAAGTCCCCGACATCACCTACAACCAGGTCGGCGGTCTCGCCGAGCAGATCGAGATGATCCGGGACACCGTCGAGCTCCCTTATATGCACCGTGACCTCTTCCGCGAGTACGAGCTGGAGCCGCCCAAGGGAATTCTCCTGTACGGGCCTCCCGGCTGCGGCAAGACCCTCATCGCCAAGGCGGTGGCCAACAGCCTGGCCAAGAAGGTGTCCGAGAAGAGCGGCAACCCCGACGTCCGCTCCTACTTCCTGAATGTCAAGGGCCCCGAGCTGCTCAACAAGTGGGTCGGTGAGACCGAGCGCCAGATCAGGCTGATCTTCCAGCGGGCCAAGGAGAAGTCGGACGAGGGGGTTCCCGTGATCGTCTTCTTCGACGAGATGGACTCTCTGTTCCGCACCCGGGGCACCGGCATCAGCTCCGACGTCGAGTCCACCATCGTTCCACAGCTCCTCTCCGAGCTCGACGGGGTGGAGGCTTTGAAGAACGTGGTCGTCATCGGGGCTTCCAACCGTGAGGACTTGATCGACCCGGCCATCCTCCGGCCCGGTCGTCTGGACGTGAAGATCAAGATCAACCGGCCTGACCCGATCGCGGCCCGGGAGATCTTCAGGATCTACCTGTCGGACGAGACTCCGCTGCATCCCGACGAGCTGGCGAAGAGGAGCAAGACAGAGGCCATCGAGGCGATGATCGAGGCCACGGTCGAGGACATGTACGCCGAGGGCAAGGACAACGAGTTCCTCGAGGTGACCTACGCCAACGGAGACCGTGAGACGCTCTACTTCAAGGACTTCTCCAGTGGCGCCATGATCGAGAACATCGTTCGAAGGGCCAAGAAGGACGCCATCAAGCGTCAGATCGCCGGTGAGCCGGGTGGAATCCGCAAGGACGACCTCATCACGGCGATCAAGCAGGAGTTCCGTGAGCACGAGGATCTCCCCAATACGACGAACCCCGACGACTGGGCAAAGATCTCGGGGAAGAAGGGGGAGCGGATCGTGTATGTGCGCACACTCGTGGGGGGCGACGAAGAAAGCCGTCTCATCGAGAAGGTCGCGGGCGGACAGTACCTCTGATGGCCCTCCATAAGGTGCTCGGGACCGAGACCGAGTACGGCATAGTCGTCAGAGGGGACCCCGGCTTCAACCCCGCTGTGGCCTCCTCCTTGGTGGTCAACAGCTACCCGGGCAAGCGGGTCAAGGTCCAGTGGTCCTACGAGGAGGAGTCACCGGGACGCGACGCACGGGGCTTCGGCCATGACAGCTACGGCCTGATCGACCCCGAAGGGGCAGTCGTCAACTCGGTGCTCTCCAACGGGGCCCGGCTCTACGTCGACCATGCCCACCCCGAGTACAGCGGGCCCGAGACCTACGACCCGTTGGAGGCGACCCTCTACGACAAGGCCGGCGAGGTGGTCATGCACCGTGCCGCCGTCGCCGCCACCGAGACCGCGGGCCGGCAGGTCTCCCTTTACAAGAACAACTCCGACGGCAAGGGCAACTCCTACGGGGCCCACGAGAACTATCTCCTCAGCAGGGAGACACCTTTCGGCGACATCATCCGGTATCTGATGACCTTCATGGTGACCAGGCAGGTGTTCACCGGAGCCGGCAAGGTGGGCAAGGAGAACGACCGTCCCGACGTCGACTTCCAGATAACCCAGCGGGCCGACTTCTTCGAGGAGGAAGTGGGTCTGGAGACCACGCTGAAGCGGCCCATCATCAACACCAGGGACGAGCCGCACGGAGACCCCGCCGCCTACCGGCGTCTCCACGTGATCATGGGCGACGCCAACCTGTCCGAGTACCAGATCTTCTTGAAGATGGGCACCACGGCGCTGATGCTCGCCGCCATCGAGGACGGCGCCATTCCGGACTCGCTCGACCTGCTCGACCCGGTGGAGGCATGCTGGCAGGTGAGTCACGATCTGAGCCTGGGACGCCCACTGGAGCTGGACGGCGGAGGGACCGCGACCGCCCTCGAGTTGCAGAGCCGGTACCTGGAGTGGCTGGCGAAGTACGTGGAAAAGGAACTGGATGAGCCTGTGTGGAAACAGGTCATCGAGGAGTGGGAGCGGACCCTGCATCTGCTCGGCACCGATCCCGACCAGCTCAGCGACACACTGGACTGGGTGGCGAAGAAGCGGCTCATCGATGGCTACGTGTCCCGGGACGGTTTGCAGTGGACCAACAACAAGCTGCGCGCCCTGGATCTCCAGTATCACGACGTCGACCCCGCCCGCGGGCTCTACAGCCGTTTGGCAGCCCGGGGATCGATGCGAAGGTTGTTCGACGACGACCAGATCGCGGCCGCCGTCTCCAATCCGCCCACCAGGACGAGGGCCTATTTCCGGGGCCGCTGCGTCAGCGCATTCCCCGGCTCCCTGGTCGCCGCCAACTGGGATTCCCTGGTGTTCGACATCGGTGAATCTCACCTGAAACGTGTTCCTATGATGGAACCGCTGCGTGGCGACATCTCCCTGGTTGGAGATCTCCTCGACAGCGCCGAAGACGCTGCAGACCTCCTGCGGCGCTTGGAAGGATGAGTTAGATGTCAGATAGAGAACGCGGCCAGTCAGAGTCCCGTCGGCGGGACGAGTCCGAGGAGCAGACGACTCCTGCGGTCGAGACCGAAGCCGACCTCGACGCCCTGGACGAGTTGCTGGACGAGATCGACGAAGTACTCGAGGAGAACGCCGAGGAGTTCGTCAAGAACTACGTCCAGAAGGGCGGCCAGTGACAGGGAAGCCCAGCGGCCCTCTTCCACTAGACGCCCCGGTTCCAGGTTCAAGTTTCACCGATCTGCTCCGCTTCATGGGGGCGGAGCCACAGATCTCCGTGCCTGAAGGAGCCGTCCCGATCTCAGCCCCCGAGGGGACGACGGTCCTCGCACTCCGTTTCCAGGGGGGAGTGGTCATGGCCGGGGATCGCAGGGCTACCGAAGGGCACCTGGTGGCGCATCGCTCGATCCGCAAGGTGTTCCCCGCCGATCACTTCTCGGCGGTGGCCATCGCCGGCACGGCCGGTCTGGCGATGGACATGGTGCGTCTGTTCCAGGTCGAGTTGGAGCACTACGAGAAGATCGAGGGCATCAGGCTCTCCCTCGAGGGCAAGGCGTCATTCCTCGCCCGGCTCGTGAGGAGTCAGCTGCCCATGGCCTTCCAGGGTCTTGTGGTCGTGCCCCTCTTCGGCGGTTACGACGACAAGGAAGGGCGGGGCCGGGTCTACACATTCGACGCGGTGGGTGGTCGTTATGAGGAGACCGACTTCGGGAGCACCGGGTCTGGCGCTCGTCTGGCCAAGTCCTATCTGCGCACCGCCTACACCGAGGACATCGACGTGGAGGGGGCCATGAGGCTCGCGATCAACGCCCTGGTGGCGGCATCCACCGAGGACACAGGGACCGGGGGACCGGATCTCCAGCGAGGGATCCTGCCCAACCTGATCCGCATCGACGCCGACGGTCTGGTCGAGGTCGACGATGCCACCATCCGTCCGCTCGCCGAGAGTGCGGTGGAGAACGTCCGGTGACAATCCCGTTCTACGTCGCACCGGAGCAACTGGTCCGGGACAAGGCCGAGTTCGCCCGCAAGGGGATCGCCCGGGGACGCTCCATCGTCGCGGTGGACTATGCCGACGGGGTGATGATCGTCGCCGAGAACCCGTCCACCGCCCTGCACAAGATCTCGGAGGTCTATGACCGCATCGCCTTCGCCGGTGTCGGTCGATACAACGAGTTCGAGACGCTGCGCAAGGCCGGGATCCGCCAGGCCGACCTGATGGGATATCTCTACTCGCGTGACGATGTCACCGCCATGGGCCTCGCCACCGCCTTCTCACAGACCTTGGGTGTCATCTTCACCCGGGACCCGAAGCCTTTCGAGGTCGAGATCCTCCTCGCCGAGATCTCAGAGGAGGGTGACGAGCATCGTCTCTTCCGGGTCACGTACGACGGGACCCTGTACGACGAGCGCAAGTACGTGGCAATAGGGGGCAAGGCGGAGCAGCTCGTGGAGGCGTTGGGCGAGTTGTGGGAAGAGGACATGAGCGTCAGCGCCGCCTTCGAAGCCTGTGTCGAGGCCTTCAGACGCGCCGAGGGACGCGAGTCGGAAGGCTGGGAAGTCGCCGTTCTGGACGGTGGCAACGGGCGTCGCGCCTTCCGTCGTCTGGACCCTGCGAAGATTGCATCCGAGTAGAGCCGGAGATTGGGTTTAGCCTGATCTCATGGACCGCAGGATCTTCGGGCTCGAGAACGAATACGGCGTCACCTGCACATTGCGCGGTCAGCGACGTCTCAGCCCGGACGAGGTGGCCCGGTACCTCTTCCGCCGGGTGGTGTCCTGGGGTCGATCGTCGAACGTGTTCCTCGAAAACGGCGCCCGTCTCTATCTCGACGTCGGGTCGCACCCCGAGTACGCCACTCCTGAGTGCGACAACCTCGAAGACGTCGTCGCCCACGACAAGGCGGGGGAGCGGATCCTCGAGGGGCTGGTCTCAGGTGCTGAGGAGAGACTCGAGGAGGAGGGGATCCGGGGCGAGATCTACGTCTTCAAGAACAACACCGACAGCGCCGGCAATTCGTACGGCTGCCATGAGAACTATCTGGTCAGCCGGCACAAGGACTTCCACCGGACCGTCGACGTCCTGATCCCGTTCCTGGTCACCCGTCAGATCTTCGTCGGGGCCGGCAAGCTGACCCAGACCCCGCGGGGCACCGGGTACACCGTGGCGCAGCGGGCCGACCACATCTGGGAGGGGGTGTCGTCGGCCACGACAAGGTCTCGCCCGATCATCAACACCAGGGACGAGCCACACGCCGACGCCGAGCGTTACCGACGTCTCCATGTCATCGCCGGCGACTCCAACATGAGCGAGTACGCCACCTTCGTCAAGGTGGGGACCATGGTGGCGCTGCTCCAGATGATCGAGCGCGATGTCGTCTTCCGCGACCTGACTCTGGAGAATCCGATCCGCGCCATCCGGGAGGTCTCTCACGACACCACCTGCACCCGCAAGCTTCGTCTGGCCAACGGTCGGGAGTTGAGTGCGCTCGACATCCAGTGGGAGTACCTGGACCGGGCGATGCGATTCGCCCGCAGCCCGGGGTTCCCCTCACAGGTCCAGGCGGCCGTCGATCGCTGGGAGCACCTTCTCACCGGGTTGGAGAAGGACCCCATGACCCTCGACCGGGAGGTCGACTGGGTGATGAAGTACAAACTCCTCGACCGTTACTCGCAGCGACGTGGAATCCCGATGTCCGATCCCAAGATGTCGATGATGGATCTCGCCTATCACGATGTCGACCGCAGTCGGGGCCTCTACTACATGCTGGAGAATGCCGGGCTCACCGATCGGGTGGTGACCGACGAGAAAGTCGCCGAAGCGGTGGTCCGGCCTCCGCAGACCACTCGGGCCCGTCTCCGCGGGGCGTTCATCAAGGCGGCCAAGGCACGCAAGCGGGACTTCACGGTCGACTGGGTGCACCTCAAGCTCAACGACCAGGCTCAGCGCACCGTGATGTGCAAAGACCCGTTCAAGTCCGAAGACGAGCGGGTGGACAAGCTGATAGCCAGTCTTTGATGGCCGACCGGCGCCTGTCTGGCCGGGCAAAGACAACGATCGAGATCCGATCGCTCTACGTTGATCCCCTGAAACGGGACAAGACTCAGGTTCAGGAGGCAACCGGCCAAAGTCCGCCGGCTATCAAGCATGCAGAACGTCGTTGAGCGTGTTCTGAATCTCCTCATCTACCTGCTCGAGTCACCGACACCGGTGACCTCCAACGACGTGCGCAACACCATCCCGGGATACGCCGACCAGAGCGACGATGCGTTCCACCGCATGTTCGAGCGTGACAAGCAGGTCCTGCGTCGTCTCGGTGTCCCCCTCGAGTTCGGGCCTGGTGAGACCTGGGAGATGGAGGAGGGGTACATCGTCGATCCCGAGCGCTATGCGATCCCCGACCCGGGGTTGAACGGGGCCGAGCGTCTCGCCCTCTCTGTCGCCGCCCGGGCGGTGAGGCTCGGCGGCACCGAGCCCGGTGTGGGCGCGATCATGAAGCTCGGGGGACTGGAGGGCGCCGGCGGGTTCGAGCCCCTCGGGGCCGATCTCGGGGAGGGTGCGGAGACCCTGGGCGAGTTGTTCTCGGCCATCGCAGAGCGTCGGAGAGTCCAGTTCTCCTACCGGGACCAGTCACGCGTCGTCGAGCCCTACGGGATAGCTCATCGCAGAGGTCACTGGTACCTCGTTGGGAACACCGACGAGGGCGAGCGCATGTACCGCGTCGACCGGATGCAGGACGTGGAGGTGCAGGAAAAGCCCGATGCCTTCAAGCGCCCGAAGGGATTCGACATCCGGAAGTCGGTCGACAGCCAGCCCTGGGAGACCGGTTTCGACGATCCGGTCCAGACCGAGGTGCGGTTCGACCCCGACGTGGCCTGGTGGGCGGCCCGAAGCCTGGGGCTCCCCGAACCCGAGGGCGAGTTGGTCACCATGATGAGCGTGGTCAACCGGGATGCGTTCATCGGCTGGATCCTCAGCTTCGGCGACTCTGCCGAGGTGATCGGCCCTCCCGAGATGCGGGCCGCGGTCTCGGGCAGGGTCTCCGAGGCGATCGGTCAGCTTCCGTGACCAGCGACCGCACCGTGACCCGGCTGTCTAGGATCCTGGCGTTGATTCCGTACGTCCTGGACCGACAGGTGGTGGACGTCAACGAGATCATCGAGCGGTTCGGGTACACCAGGGACCAGCTCACCCGCGACCTCGACACGATCTTCGTCTGCGGGCTCCCCGGCTACGGGCCCGGGGACCTGATGGAGGCCTACCTGGACGACGACGAGGTCATCATCGACGCCGCAGACTTCTTCGCCAAGCCGCCCCGGTTCACACCCATCGAGGCGCTCGGCCTGCTCGCTGCCGGGATGACCGTTCTCGGGTCCGGTGAGGGCAGCCCTGCGCTGGAGAGTGCGGTCAAGAAGCTGAGCAAGGTGGTCATGCCCGACGCAGACACCACGTTGAGCGTCGACGTGGTCGACCAGTCCCGCTATGTCGGTGCCCTCCGCGATGCGGCAGCCAATGGTCAGGTGGTGCGGATGGTCTACCGATCAGTGGGTAGGGAGGAAACCACCGAGCGTGAGATCGAGCCCTGGATCGTCTTCGTCCAACTGGGCCGGTGGTACGTCCACGGGTACTGCCGTCTGGTGAAGGGGGAGCGCACCTTCAGAGTGGACCGGATCAGGGAGATCCAGGTGCTGGACGAGATGTTCGAACGGCCGAAGTCACCTCCGGAGCCGGGGGTGGGATACACCCCCTCTGAGGACGACATCACCTGCGTGATCGATCTGAAGCCGGCCGCCAGATGGGTGCTCGAGTACTACCCGGTTCAGGTGATCCGGGAGTCGTCACGGAGCACCCGGATCCGTTTCCACTCACCGGACGCCGAGGTTCCCGCACGACTCCTGCTCCGTCTCGGCTCCGAAGGTCGGCTGGTCGAAGGGCCGGAAGTGGCGGCGCGGGTGGCCGAAATCGGCCAGACGCTGCTCGATCGCTACCGATAAGGGTCTACCGACCTACGGGTGGTCCTTCAGTTCGTATCAACGTTTGCCGATCTCCCCTCTACCGAATGCGGAGACCGGAGACCAAGAAATGACCACCATCAAGACAACGTGCACTCGATGTGGCGATATTCACTTGACACCCAGGGACGTGGCGCTGGAACTGCGTCCGGGTGGTAGGGAAGGTGACTATTGCTTCACATGCCCGAGCTGCACGTCCGAGCAGAGACGGCCTGCCAACTCCCGTGTCGTCAGTGTCCTGCTCGCCACTGGTGTTCACTTCGAGGTCGTCAACCCCGACCCGATCACCGAAGAGGAGATCGTGGCCTTCATGACCGCCCTCGAGACGGAGCCTGATCCACTCCGCCTGCTGGCCGGTTGACGAACCAGGGTTGAGCGCCGGGGGGACGGTGCTCTGCTGAGAGGGTGGCGATCGGGCGGTCGCCACCCTCTTTTGTCATGGCGGGTCGACCTCGGCCGATTGCCTCCAGGACCGACGCCTGGTCCCGAAGCAGGGGATCGGGCCATCGTTGCGACGGTTGTCTCGTCCCGGCCAAACAGACGTCGGTCGGTCGGCAGCTGCCGCTCGCTCCACGCTCTCCGCCGCCTGCGCCTCTGGACGAGGGAGCCTTTACCATCAATCCCATGCTCCAGACCGGCGAGATCATCGTCATCGCACTGCTCGCATTGGTGGTGCTCGGACCACGCCGTCTGCCCGAAATGGCACGCAAAGTCGGGCAATGGACAGCCGAGTTGCGCAAGGCGGCCCGGGAGATAACCCAAGGTCTCGAAGCAGAGGTTGCAGACATAAGAAAGGTCGGCGAGGATCTGAGAGCCCCGCTCGACGAGGTCAAGAAGCCGCTGACCGAGATCCGCGACGAAGTCAGCGGCATCACGAGCGGGCACGAGTGGAAAGGCCCCAAGCCGGTGTCCGGGCCCACCCCGGAGGACGCCATGCGTGATCTCGAGGAGATCAACCGCAAACAGGCCCGGGATGCCCAAGACGCGACCGCGGAGGCGACTGGCGACGGGAACGAGTCCACCGAGTGACCGACCAGCCCCAATCGATCCTCTCTCATCTGGAGGAGCTCAGGTGGCGCATCCTCAAGGCGGCCATCGCGGTCTTCGCCGGCGCCATCGTGGCCTTCGTGTTCGCCGATCAGCTCCGCTCCCTGCTCGAGGCACCGTTCTACGCGGCGATGCCGGACAACTCGTTCCAGGCCCTGAGGCCAGGGGAGGAGTGGGGCGTCCTGATGCGAATCGGTCTGTTCGGCGGTCTGATCCTGGCCATGCCGGTGGTCCTGTATCAGCTGTGGGCCTTCATCAACCCGGCGCTCACTACACAGGAGCGGAAGTGGGCAATCCCGACAGTGGGTGCCCTGGTGATCCTCTTCGTCGGCGGGGTTCTCTTCGGGTATGCCCTGCTGCCCCGCGGCCTGGCCTTCCTGTTGGGAATCTTCCCGAACGTCGAGAACAACCTCCTCATCGGTGATTACTACTCGTTCGTCCTGCGTTTTCTCCTCGCCTTCGGGGTCGCCTTCCTCTACCCGGTGTTCCTGTTCGCAGCCGCCGCGGCAGGTGTCGTGAGCTCGGAGCAGTTGGCCCGTGGGCGACGCTGGGCGATCCTCATCGTGGTCACAGGAGCGGCCCTGATCACCCCGACCGGGGACATCCTGACTCTCGCAGCCCTGGCTATCCCGCTCTACCTGATGTACGAGATCACCTATTGGCTCATCCGACTGCTCCTGAAGAAATGAACCTCGACGAGTTCTGGGCGGGCTACGGATTCGAGCCCGACGACTTCCAGGTCGAGGCCGTCGAGGCGATCGCGCGCGGGAAGTCGGTCGTCGTCACCGCCCCAACCGGCGCCGGGAAGACCCTGATCGCCGAGGCGGCGACCTTCATGGGAAGGGCTGAGGGACGTCGGGTCTTCTACACGACACCCATCAAGGCCCTGTCGAACCAGAAATTCGCCGATCTCTCCGCCATGTACGGCGAGGGCGAAGTAGGGCTGCTGACCGGGGACAACGTGGTCAATCCCGATGCACCGGTGATCGTGGCCACACTCGAGGTGCTGCGCAACATGATCTACGCCGACCCCGAGCGCCTCGACGACGTTGCCACCGTCATCCTCGACGAGGCGCACTATCTCCAGGACCCTTCACGGGGCGCCGCCTGGGAGGAAGTGATCATCCATTGCCCTTCTCACGTCCGCTTCGTCTGCCTGTCAGCCACCATCTCGAACAACCGGCAGTTCGCCGACTGGGTGGAGAGTCGACGCGGGCCCACGGTGCTGATCACCAGCGACGAGCGTCCCGTGCCCCTGGAGTCGTTGTACATGCTCAAGGAGCGGACCGGCAACCGGGCGTTGATCATGCTGCCAACCTTCGTCGAGCGCGACGGTCGCCGTCGGCCCAATCCCAGGCTCGAGCACATGCTCAGTCTGGAACGCGGGCGCCGGCAGAGATATCAGACGCCGAATCGCGTAGAGGTCGTGGAGGAGTTGGAGCGGTCGAAGATGCTCCCTGCGATCTACTTCATCTTCTCCCGGGCAGGGTGTGACGCGGCGGCCCGGCGTCTCAGCGAGTCCGGGCTTCGCCTGACCGATGCCGCCGAGCGCAAGACGATCCGTGAGCTGGTCGAACAGCGCATCGAGCACCTCAGTGACGACGACCTGGCCGTTCTCGGATACTCCGAGTGGATCGCCACTCTCGAGAGCGGCTTCGCCGCACACCACGCCGGTCTCGTGCCCGCCTTCAAAGAGGCGGTGGAGGACCTGTTCAAGGCAGGCCTGGTCAAGACTGTGTTCGCCACCGAGACCCTGGCCCTGGGGATCAACATGCCGGCGCGGGCAGTGGTGATCGAGAACCTGAGCAAGTTCGACGGCGAGTCCCATGAGCTCCTGAAACCCGGCGACTACACGCAGCTGACCGGTCGGGCCGGTCGCCGTGGCATCGATGTCAAGGGGTACGGGGTGGTCCTGCACTCGCCGTTCGTCAAGTTCCGTCAGGTCACCGAGATCGCAGCGGCCGGATCACACGAGCTCCGCTCCAGCTTCCGGCCCACCTACAACATGACCGCCAACCTGGTCGCCAACTACGACGAGGACCGCGCCATGGAGTTGCTCAAGGCCTCCTTCGGCGCCTTCCAGCGCGAGGACCTCAGGGTGGAGATGGGGGACAGGATCGCCGCCTTGGAGCGTCAGTTGGAGAAGGAGGAGGTCCAGGCGGCCTGCGAACGCGGAGACGTCGAGGAATATCTGACGGTGGTGGAAGCCGCTCCCGAGTCGCATCGTCGTGACGGGATCGCCGCCCTGCTCGGCCCGGGCATGGTGGTGGACGTCCGTGGCGGCGCCCGCGACGGGCGCTACGTGGTCCTGAAGAGGCTCTCGTCCAAGAATGGGGGAGCGCGGTACCTGGTCCTCTCCACCACTGGCAAGGTTTCGAGTCTGGGCCACCGCCAGATCCCCGAGCGGAGCGAGAAGGTCGGCTATCTCGATCTGCCCACTCCGTTTCGGCCTCGTGATCGTCGTTTCATCCAGGACACGGTTCGTATGCTGCGCAAGGTTCCCCCGGGAAGGGCCGAGCGGTCGCCACGGGCCCATTTGACCGTGGACCACCCGGTGGCCGAGTGCCCCGATGCCGCCCACCACGTGTCGGCACTCCGCAAGGCACGGCGGATCCGGGCCCGTCTCGAACAGCTACGGGCCGTCCAACGCGGGTCGGGCTACGGCCTCGTCGAGGAGTTCCGCGCCATCCGACGCCTGCTCAGCGAGCTCGGCTATCTCGACGGATGGTCGCTGACACCGAGGGGGACACGGTTGCGCCGTGTCTACAACGAGGTCGACCTGCTGGTCACCGAGGCAGTGGAGAGGGGGCTGCTGTATGCCCTGGAGATCCCGGAACTGGCCGCCCTGTGCTCGGTGTTCGTCTATGAGCCCCGCTCGGACCATGTCTCCATTCCCGAGTGGCCCACCCAGGAATTGGAGGCGAGATGGGTGCAGATCGAGACCCTCTGGAAGGAGCTGAGCAGGCTGGAGACACAGCATCGGTTGTCGGCGATGCGTCGCCCCGACCCCGGGTTCGGGCGGGTTGCCTTCGAGTGGGCGGCCGGCGCCTCCTTCGACGACCTGACGGGTCGGGGCATGGCGCCGGGCGATTTCGTGAGGGTGAGTCGTCAGCTCGCCGACCTGTTGCGACAGCTCCGTGATGCCGCCCCCGAGATGAGGGACGACGCCGATGCCGCCCTCCAAGCCATCGACCGTGGAGTTGTCGCCGCCCAGGGAGTCGGCTGATGGCCAAGTGGAAGGTGATCGTCAACCGGGCCGCCGGCCGTGTCCCGGTCTCGGTGGATCTGGTGCGATCGGTGCTCGAGACGGTCGGCGTCGAAGCTGACATCGAGACACCGGCAACGCGCAGTGAGGCCGAGGAGACGATCCGGGCGCTCGCCCTCGAAGGCGCCAGCCACTTCGCCATGGTCGGTGGGGACGGGTCCGTGAGCATGGCTGCCAACGTGTTGCTGAGCATCGAGGGGCTGGAGCCACCCGTGGTTGCCCTTCTTCCGGCAGGCACGGGATGCGACCTGCTGAGGACCTTTGCCATCCCGACCGACCTGGCGGGAGCAGCTGCCCACCTGGTCACCGACACCGTCTACCCGATCGACGTCGGGGTCCTGGAAGGGTCATGGGGCACCCGCTACTTCGTCAACGTGGCCCAAGTCGGGGTGGGTGCGGCCGCAGTGCAAACGGCGGAGCGCATCAACAGACGGCTCGGGTCATCCCGCTATCCGATGGCCTTCGCCGCTCGCCTGCCCGGCTTCCCACCCACACAGGTGACCATCACCACCGAACGCCGCACGTATCGATCCCGCGCCCTCGCCGTAATCATGGCCAACGGCCAGTACTTCGCGGGAGGCTGGAATGTGGCACCGAGAGCCACCCTCATCGACGGTGTCCTCGACGTCCAGATCATCGACACGCCCAAGCGGCGAGCGCCCGCTCTGGTGCCCAAGGTGATCAAGGGGACCCATCTCATGGACCGCGCGGTACGTCGGTTCTCATCGGGCTCGTTCGCCGTCGAAACGGACATCCCATGGCCTGTCGAGGCCGACGGCGATCTGGTTGGGAATACCCCGCTGTCCAGCCGTGTTGTGCCCGCAGCACTACGCCTCAAGATCTGAGGAATGTGGCATACTCCCGCACCTCAGCGGGGCCGACAACCCAGAGAAATGCCTGATCCAGACGTACCAAACGAAGAAGAGGAGTTCGAGGAGATCGACCTCGACGAGGTGGAGGACATCGACGAGGAGGTCCTCGCTGACGACCTCGACACCGACATCGTCACCATCGTCGACGACGAGGACTTCGAAGACGAGGACGACATCGTCGTAGAGGAGGACGACCTCGAGGACGAGGAAGACGAAGACGAGGACGAGGAACACGACGACGAGACCGCCGAGGCTCTCGAGGAGCTCGAGAACCAGGAGCTGCAGCTGCTCGACGACGAGGCCAACGAGGCGATGCTCGTCGACGAAGTGGCCGAGCTCAGGGCGATGCGACGCGAGGAGCTCACGATGAACGTCGACGCCCAGATCCAGAAGCCCGACGAGTTCGTCTGCCAGAACTGCTTCATGGTCAAGCGCACCAGCCAGCTAGCGAACAAACGCAAGATGATCTGTCTCGACTGTGTCGCCTGAGCGGGTCACGGTCGCGCTACCGACTTACAACGAGCTACTCAACCTCCCCCTCATCGTCCCCGAGATCCTTGCCCACGGGTATCGCCGCCTGATCATCGACGACAACTCACCCGATGGGACTGGCCGCCTCGCCGACAGCCTCGCCGCCGATCTGCCCTCCATCTCGGTCATCCATCGACCCGCGAAACAGGGACTGGGGCCGGCCTATGCCGCAGGGTTCGACCGTGCCTTGGCGCAGGGCGCCGAGGTCGTCATCGAGATGGACGCCGACTTCTCCCACGACCCTGCCGACCTGCCCAGACTGGTGGCCGCCATCGAGGACGGTGCCCACTTGGCGATCGGCTCCCGGTACGTGCCTGGTGGCGCAACCCCGGAGTGGCCCTGGTTGCGTCGAGTCATCTCGAGAGCCGGCAATCTCTATGCCCGCATGATGCTGGGCTTCCCGGTTCGGGACGCCACCGCCGGGTTCCGGGCGTTCACGGCCGACGCTTTGAAGATCCTCCCTTATGGGAAGGCGGAGGCGTCCGGATACGGGTTCCAGGTGGAGATGGCGTGGCGGGCCCATCAGGCCGGTCTGAAGATCGTCGAGGTTCCGATCACCTTCCGGGACCGGACCCGGGGGACCTCCAAGATGGGCTTGTCGATCGTGCTCGAGGCAATGCGTCTGGTGACTGTCTGGGGTCTGGGGCGGATGTTGGGGCGAGCGGCATGAAAGTGACAGTCCGGCCGGCCACCCTTGACGACCTCGAGACCCTGGAGCAGTTGTACCGGTCGCTTCAGGCCGAGATGGACACGCTGCACGCCATGTGGTCCCTGGCCGACGGCTTGAACGAGCCCGTGGCCCGGTCGTTCCAGGAACTCATCGACGATCCCGATGCGATGGTCCTCATCGGCGAGATCGAGGACGTCCCCTTCGGGTTCCTGGTCGCCAAAGTGGAGCCGCTCCTGGCACAGGCAGAGGGAGAGAAGCTGGGCTCGATCCGTCTCATCTTCGTCGAGCCGGAAGCGAGGGAGGTGGCGCTGGGCGAGACCATGCGCGACGCCGTGCTCGAGGAATTGCGGTCCAGGGGCATCACCAAGTTCGATGCTCACGTCCTCCCTGGGCATCGGCTAGCCAAGAACTTCTTCGAGGCAGGCGGATTCTCGGCTCGCTCCATCGTCATGCACCACGACGACAACCGTGAGTGACCGCACCATCGTCGGGGTCGGGGTGGCCATGGTCCAGGACGGGCAGATACTCCTGGTGAAAAGGGGTCGCGAACCGGGTCGCGGTCTGTGGGCCGTGCCGGGCGGCAAGGTCGAGCCGGGTGAGCCGATGAAGGAGGCGGCCCGACGCGAGGCCCTGGAAGAGACCGGTCTCGACGTGGAGGTCGGTGAGGTGATCTGGGTTGGTGAGCACATCGACGACGCCCACCACATAGTGCTCATCGATTTCGACGGCCGGGTGGTTGGCGGCACTCTTCGTCCCGGCGACGACGCCGAGGACGTCAGGTGGGTGCCACTGCAAGACGCAAAGGAGTACCCGTTGACACCGACCATGCACCAGCTCGTGGATAGCCTCCTCGCATGAGCAGCGAGACAGTCGAGCTCCTCCGCCAGCTGATCCGAAACGCATGCGTCAACGACGGAAAGCCGGACAGCGGGCACGAATACCGTTCCGTGGCCACACTCCGTGACTTCTTCGGTGTGCCGGGCGAGGTGTTCGAGCCGCACCCGGGACGCCAGTCCCTCTACTACCGGATCGCCGGGAGCGATCCCGACGCCCCCTCGCTGGGTCTCTCGCCGCATCTCGACGTGGTCCCCGTCGACCCCGATGGCTGGACCCAGGATCCGTTCGGGGCGGACATCGTCGACGGCTTCGTCTACGGGAGAGGGGCTGTCGACATGCTCAACGTCACCGCGGCGATGGCAGTGGCGGCGAAGCCCTACATCACCGGGAAGCTGACTCCGAGGGGCGACCTGATGTTCGTGGCTCTGGCCGACGAAGAGGCCGGGGGAGCCCTCGGGGCGATGCCCTTCAGCGAGGAGATGTGGGACGTCGCCCAGGTCGACTACATGCTGACCGAAGTCGCCTATCCGCCAGTCGCCCATGCCAGCGAGCAGGTGGTGCCCGTCGCCACCGGCGAGAAGGGCGCCTTCTGGTCGATGCTCAGGTCGACCGGCACCCCGGGGCATGGATCGGCGCCCTATCGGTCCGACAACGCCTTGCGCAAGATGGTGGAGGCGGTCCACGGGATCTTCACCACCGAGATGCCGGTGATGATCACCCACGAGTGGCGGGAGTTCGTCGACTCGCTCGACCTCCCGGACGACCTGAAGGCGGCGCTCACCGATCCTGATCAGATCGACGATGCCCTCGACCACATCGCCGTCGACGACTTGCTCTTCGCCCGTTATGCCCACGCGGTCACCCACCTCACCGTGTCTCCCAACATGCTCGATGCCGGGATGAAGGCCAATGTGATCGCCAGTCGGGCCACCGCCAACATCGACATCAGGGCCCTCCCCGGAATCGACCGCGATTTCGTCGACTCCTATCTGTTCAAGGCGATGGGGTCGGCTCGTGACGACATCGAGATCGAGCCCATCCAGGATTTCGAGGCCACCATCAGCCCGATCGGCAACCCGCTGTGGGAGGCGATCGCCGACAGTGTCGAGGAACTGGAAGGACACCGCCGGTTGCTGCCGATGATGATGAACGTGGCCACTGACGCCCGGTTCTGGCGCAAGCGAGGGACCGTCGCCTACGGGGTCGGTCTCTTCGACGACCGCATGGACTTCTCCGAGATGCTCGCTCTGTTCCACGGTCACGACGAGAGGGTCTCGGTCCAGTCCGTGGAACGGACCACCCAGCTCTATCGGGAGCTCTTCGCCCGCTTCCTGGGCAGTTGACCGCCGTACTATGCGACCTCGACGGAGTGGTATACCGGGGTGGCCGGGCCCTCCCCGGAGTCAGGGACGCTCTGCTCGCCCTGCAGCTTGCCTCGGTCGACACATACTTCATCACGAACAACTCGACCAGGACACCTGAGGCGACCGCAGCCCGGATCACCGAGATCACCGGTGTCGAAGTCGCCGGGGAGCGAGTCTTGACCTCACCGCAGGCGGCCCTGACGATGCTCGGGCCGGGGGACACCCCCATCCTGGTGGTCGGCGAGTCCGGCATCACCGATGTGGCCGAGCAGGCGGGTTGCCCGGTCACCGACGATCCCGAAGAGGCACGCGCCGTTCTGGTCGGGCTCACACGAGAGCTCTCCTACGGGAAGCTCGCCGCAGCCATGTCCGCGATCCGGAATGGTGCCCGCTTCATCGCCACGAACGACGACACGACCTTCCCGACCGAGACCGGGCTGGCCCCGGGGGCCGGGGCAATCGTGGCAGCATTGCGAGCCGCCACGGGAGTCGACCCCGAGGTGGCGGGTAAGCCGAATCCCCCTATGCGGGATCTGATCAAGTCCCGGGTCACCGGACCGGCCTGGATCGTGGGGGACCGGGTCGACACCGACATCGCGATGGCGGCGGCAGAGCCCGACTGGCGGTCGATCCTGGTGCTCACCGGGGTCACCGGCCCCGAGGAAGCGGCTGCTGCGGGAGCGGACCACGTGGTCGCCGACCTGGCCGAAGCCGTAGAGGTAGTGCTGGGCGCTCTCGAGCAGTCATAATCCTCGTATGGACCTGTCACCGAAACGGATAGCTGAGATCGAGCGGGCCCTGGAGAAGCTGGAGACACTCGACCCGGCCGAGTTGCCTGAGCCCGCCGCCGAGCTGGCGGCGCTGCTCAGCGAGATACTCGAGGAGACCGACGAGTCTTGAAGTTCGCCGTCCACGTCAGGTCGGGGAGATCGGCCACCAGCGAGTTTGCCGAGCGTCTCAAAGAAGAGATCAACGCGGCCGGCGGCATGGTGCTCGACCATGACGGAGACCGCCCTGACATGGTCCTCGCCGTCGGGGGCGATGGCACGATGCTGGCGGCAGTCCAGAGCGCCATCGCACACGACGTGCCGGTTCTGGGCTTCAACCTCGGCACCCTGGGCTTCCTCACCGAAGCCGAGCCCGACGACCTGCAGACGGTGGTCAAGCGGCTGTTCAGCGGTGATTACGAGATCGCCGAGCGCATGACCATCACCGCTTCCACGGGCGACCTCTCGGCGACGGGGGTGAACGACGTCGTCGTGGAGAAGATCGACAGCACCCGGCTGGTGAGTCTGGCCGTCGTGATCGACGGCACCGAGTTCGCCACCTATCGGGCGGACGGGCTCATCGTGGCCACGCCCACCGGGTCGACCGCCTATTCGTTCTCAGCCGGCGGGCCCATCGTCGACCCCGGTCTCCATGCCATGGTGCTGACCCCGGTGGCCAGCCACTCACTGTTCGACCGGTCGATGGTCCTGCCCGGCGAAGCATGCATCGACATCA
>DASSVE010000155.1:0-9568 GCA_035706345.1 Acidimicrobiia bacterium | reverse complement strand
TGCTCGAGGTGGACCCGGCGCTCGAGGAGTCCCAGAGGCAGGCATTGCAGACCTGGCGCGCCTCGCGCGATCAACCGGCGGTGGAGGAGGCCCTTGCGGTTGTCACCCGGACGGCCGACGGCGAGGAGAACCTGATGCCGGCGTTGAAGGGCGCCCTGGCTGCCGGCGCCACCATCGGTGAGGTCTCCGATGCGCTACGAGCGGTCTTCGGGGTCCACAAGCCGACTGGATAGTGTCTGGTCGTGATGGCTGAGAAGAGCACGCATATCTTGATCATCGGTGGGGGCCCAGCCGGAACCCAGGCCGCCACGACCGCGGCCACCAACGGTGCGCGGGTCACTCTGGTAGAGAAGGACATAGTCGGCGGCGCCGCCCATCTCTGGGACTGCATCCCATCGAAGACGATGGCTGCCAGCGCCCTCCGCCACACCTCGGTGCGCAACGCCGCCAAACTCGGTCTCGTCAACGACCCCGGGCAGGTCGACCTGCGCGTGCTGTCGAAGCGGATCAAGGCGATCACCGAGGACATCAACGAGAACTGGGTCGACTTGCTCTCCGACCAGCGGGTCGAGCTCATTGGGGGCAGGGGTCGATTCACCGGGCCCAATTCGGCGGTGGTGGAGACGATCGACGGTGAGCGTGTCATCGGCTTCGACTCCGCCCTGGTTTCGACCGGGTCGAGCCCCAGAGTCCCCTCTTGGGCGCCCGTGGACGGCAAGAGGGTCCTGACCACGCGGGACTGTTACGACCTGGACGCGGTACCCGAGCACCTGGTCGTCATCGGCTCCGGGGTGACCGGGGTCGAGTTCACGCACATCTTCGAGGCGATGGGCTCGGAGGTCAGCCTGGTGGTCTCCCGTCAGCAGATCCTCCCGCATCGCGACGCCGAGGTGGCGGCGGTCTTGGAGGAGGACTTCATCGAGCGCGGGGTCCACTTGGTCATCGGGGCCCGGGCGGAGGGAATCGACGTCGACGGTGACTCGGTGACGGTGCGGTGTGACGACGGGCGTCACATCAGGGGGTCGCATGCGTTGCTCGCGGTCGGCTCGGTTCCGCTGACCGACGGTCTCGGGTTGGAGGGCATCGGCATCGAGACCGTCAACGGCTATGTCGTCGTCGACGAGTTCCAGCGCACAACGGTGCCCCACATCTACGCGGCAGGAGACGTGACCGGTCAGATGCCGCTCAGCTCTGTGGCAACGATGCAGGGGAGGAAGATCGCCCGCCATGCTCTCGGGCTCCCCGTGCAGCCACCCGACTACGACAAGGTCACCGAGGCGATATTCACCGAACCGGAGATCGCATCCGTGGGGCTGGCCGAGGTCGATGCTGCCGCCCAGGGTCGCAAGGTCCGCACCACCAAGGTGCCGTTCTCATCCAACGCCCGCTCCGTCCTCCAGGACTTCACGAGGGGCTTCGTCAAGATGACCTCCGACCCGGCCACGAGCGTCGTGCTCGGCGGCACTGTCGTCGGCCATCGGGCCTCGGAGCTCATCGGGATGATCGCGCTCGCCGTGCAGGCACGCGTCACCACTCAGACGCTGGTCGAGACCCTGCTGGCCCATCCGTCGATGATCGAGGCGATCAGCGACGCCGCAGAGTGAGCGGTCTCGGGTCAACCGGCCATGGCGGACCGGGCCAGATAGACGGCCTCACGCAGATCGAGTCTCTCCCCTTCCGCTGACCACTCGGGCCAGTTCGGGTCCGATTCGATTGCGGCCGTGGCCTCGCTCCATTGGCGCTGCGCCGCCCCGAATGGCCGCGACCCTCCGCGACGTGAAGCTGCCAGCAAGATCCCGGCCACCCTTTTGTCACCACGCTCGGCCATGATCGCCGCCACCTGCTGCACGATCGTCCATTGATGTGCGGGCATGCCCATGCGCTCCCAGAGGTCGCAAGCCTCTTTCAGGGCCCGGATCGCGTCACGCTGGTCTCCGATCTGTGCCAGGACTGTGACCGCCGACGTCTTGGCCATCGCCTGGATGAAGTGGTTGTTCACGGACGCCGCCTGCTCGACCGACTCTTTGAGCAGCTCGGCTGACTTCTCGGGTTGATCCAGCACGATTGCCTCGGCGAGTGCATAGTCGGCGTAGGCGCGATAGGAGGGGGCGCCCACGTCCGCGGCCAGCTTCTCGAGATCACGTGCGATGTCGACGGCCCGGTCAAAGGCACCTCCCGACGCCAGCGCCAGGGTCTCCCCGGCCATGGCGTCGATCACACCGATGCGGTCGCCATGTGCGCTGGCCCGGACCAGCTGTTTGCGATAGGCGTCAACCGCCTCCTCCTGCCGGTGTTGATGGCGGGCCACTTCACCGACCACGAACCAGGCGAATCGGGCAGCGGGCCCTTCGACAGTGGTCCCCAGCTTGGCTACCTCCATCGCCTGCACCACGTCACCACGCTTGAGATGGGTCAGGGCCGCCCAGGCGGAGGCCACGGCCCTCACGTCGTGATCCCCGGCGAGGGAGAGCACCTGATCGCCCCAGGTGAACAACGAGGGTGGCTGTCGGTGGTAGAACCAATCGAAGAGACCTTCGAGTATGAGCTGGGCGCTGTCCAGGTCCCCGGTCTGCGCCGACCATGCCAGGGCCGAGGTGACATCATCGACCGCGGCGTTGGCCCGCTCGATCCACATGGTCTCCTCGGGCGTGCACAGCCCGTCTCCGATGTCACCGGCCAAACGGGCAAACCATCGCGCGTGGATGGATCGAGTCTCCTCCTCGTCGCCCGCCGAGGCGAGTCTCTCTCCGGCAAACGACTTGAGGACGGGCAGGAGCCGGAATGCGCCCGGGCCGGTTCGTTGCACGAGTGATCGCTCGACGAGACCGGCGAGCGTGGCCGGGACCTCCTCGGGCGTGACCTGGCCGAAGCCGCCCAGGGCCGTGGCGAGATCGACGTCGAAATGACCGGTCACCACCGAGAGTCGCTCGAACACCCGCTGGGCGCCCGGCGCCAACAGGTCGTACGACCACTCGACCAGGGCGTCCAGACTTCGATGACGTTCGGCACCGCCCCGAAGCGGCTTGTCCAACAGCCCGTACCGGCGGCTCAGCCTGGTCAGGATCTCGTCCGGGCTCAGAGCCTTGGACCTGGCGGCCGCCATCTCGATGGCGAGAGGCATGTAATCGAGCTCCTCGCAGAGCATGTCCAGCGTCGCCGACGAGGCCTCGAAGGCGGGGTCGATGGCAAGGGCCCGGTCCCTGAAGAGCTCGATGGCGCTGGCCGGTTCAAGAGGGCCAAGGGAGAGCACCATCTCACCCGGGATGTTGAGCGGCTCCCGCGAGGTCACCAGGAGCTGTGCCTCCGTCGAGGTAAGGATGGCAGTGACGAGGGAGGCGGTGGACTCGATGATGTGCTCCACGTTGTCGAGGACCAACAACGTGCGACCCATTCGGGTCAGCTGGGCGACGACCGACTCCGCCGGGTCGCCTCTGGTTTCACCCCCAAGGGAACGCAGGGCACTGGAGGCGACCTCGTCCTCCTCCCGCAGGCTCTCCAGACGGACCATCACCACTTCGGCGTCTGACCAGCGCGACGCGACCTCGATCGCCAATCTGGTCTTGCCCATGCCTCCGGGCCCGACCACCGTCACCAGACGTCCCGATCGCAGCAGACGGGTCAGATCGGCTACTTCCGGCTCCCGACCGACGAAGGATGTGCCCATCTTCGGCAGGGGCAAACGAGCCGATGGGGCCGGCGACAGGGTGGCCTCGAAGACCTTGGCTTCGGCGTCGACGAACGCGGGGCCGGGCTCCAGACCGATCTCGCTCAGATTCGAGCGGTAGCGGTCCATGACGCGGACGGCCTCCGCCTGCCGCCCGGCGCGGGCCAGGGTCAGGCCGAGAGCGACCCAGGCCGACTCCCGCAAAGGCTCGGCGCCCGTCACCGTCTGCAGCACGCCGACCGCCGCCGCGTACTCGCCGCGGTCGGCGAGGAGACTCGCCTTCTCCTCCTCGAGATGATGCTTGACCTCGACCAGCCGGTGAGAGGCGTAGTCGACGTGGTCGAAGTCCTCGAAGGGCGGCCCGTGCCACAGACCGAGTGCGGTTTCGATCGCCTCGAGACGCCTCGCCGGTTCGTCGGGCAGAGACCCGGCGATCTCGAGGAAGCGGACACTGTCGATCTCGAGGTCGCCACCCAGCCGGTAGCCCGGTGCGATCGTCTCGATCCCGTCCGGGCCGAGGCTGCGTCTCAACCTGGAGACGTAGGACTGGATGGATGCCGGCCCGGAGGGAGGTGGGTCGTCACCCCAGAGATGGCCGAGCAGAGTGGTGACAGAAACCACCTGTTTGGGTTGGGCCACGAGCGAAGCGAGCAGACGTCGCTGGGTCGGGCCTCCCAGATCGACTTCCACCCCGTCACGGAACCCCTGGATGGGCCCCAGCACTCTGATCTCCGCCACCTCACGATGTTAAGACTGCCAAGAGACCGTCAAGCAGTCTGCAAGGCCCGTCAATACATTTGGGCCCATGACAATGGACACAGATCGCAGATCAGACGCCCGTGAGGCCAGTCCTGAGGAGGTCGAGGCGTTTGCCGGCCGGGTGTTCGAGTCGGTGCTCGGGCTGATCGACGTCTGGTCGATCTATGTCGGGGACAAGCTGGGGCTCTACGACGCCCTGGCGGCCGGCGCCATGACCCGTGACGACTTGGTCTCCCAGACCGGGACGCACTGGCGATACATCACCGAGTGGCTCGAACAGCAGGTGACCACGGGGATCCTCGAGGTCGACGACCCGAGCGCCGACCACGACACCCGGCTGTATTCGCTGCCCCCGGCGCAACGTGAGGTGCTGACCGATCGGGACTCCCTCGCCTACCTGGCGCCGTTCGTCAGGCTGATGGCTGCCGGGGGATTGCAGCTTCCGGCGATCCTGGATGCCTACCGACACGGCGGTGGTGTCGCCTGGGCCGACTTCGGTCCCGACATGAGAACCGGTCAGGCTGAGATGAACCGACCCTGGTTCATCAAGGCCCTCGGCACCGACTGGTTCCCCAAGGTCGCCGCACTCCACGAGAAGCTGCAGAAGGTCGACGTCCGGGTGGCCGACATCGGGTGTGGCGAGGGGTGGTCCTCGATCGGCATCGCCCTGGCCTATCCCGGGTTGACCGTCGACGGGTACGACGTCGACGAAGCCTCGATGGTCGCCGCCCGCGAGCACGCCGCCGCGGCCGGGGTCAGCGACCGGGTGAGATTCCATCACATCGACGGGTCAGGGATCGACGGCGACGGGCAATACGACGTAGTCACCTTCTTCGAGTGCGTCCACGACATGCCCCATCCGGTAGAGGTGCTCGAGCGCGCCCGGAGTCTCGTCAAGGACAACGGGATGGTCGTGGTGATGGACGAGGCGGTAGGCGACGCTTTCGGTGAAAGGAACGACGAGGTGGAGCGTCTCATGTACGGCTTCTCGCTCTTCGTCTGTCTGCCCGACGGGATGTCGCACGAGGGCAGCGTCGGCACCGGCACGGTGATGCGGCCGTCGAAGCTCGAGGAGTACGCCCGGTCCGCCGGGTTCTCCGGCATCACGGTTCTTCCGATCGAGAACGACCTCTGGCGTTTCTACACGCTGGATCTCTGAGGGGTAGTCCGCAGGGGCCCGTTCTGTGCGGGTCTAGTACGCGTCACGCGTACAAGATCCGCACAGAACGGTGAAAACCCGCCTACTTGACGATGGCGATGACCTGGCCGACCGCCACGGTGTCGCCGGGCTCCACTCTGAGGTCGACGATGTCGCCGTCGGTGGGAGCCACCACCTCGTTCTCCATCTTCATGGCCTCGAGCACACAGATGGCCGCGCCCGCTTTGACGCTCTCGCCCGCCTTGACATGCACCTTGACGATGGTGCCTTGCATCGGGGCGGTCACGACTCCGTCCGAGGCTCCGGTCTGCCCGGTCGCGGTCAGCTTCGGGGGTCGGCGGCGGACCTCGCTCCCGAAGCTGGGCTCGGGGGCCCAGTACGACACCCGGAACCGTCGACCGCTGATCTCCACCGTGATGTCGCGCCGGGTCAGGTCCTCGTCCTCGGGCACCACGGGCGCCGGCACCGGAGAGGATCCCTCCAGGGCGACGGCTTCCTCCATCCACTTGGTGTGATGCTCCCCGGTGGCGAAGTCCTCGTGGTCCAGCACCGCCAGATGGGCTGGGATGGTGGTGGCGACACCCGGGATCTCGAATTCCTGGAGCGCACGCCGGCCCCGACTGATCGCCGTCTCGCGGTCGGGCGCCCACACGACGAGCTTGGCGATGAGGTTGTCGTAGTACTGCGAGACGTTGGTTCCGGGCCGGACCCACGAGTCGACCCTGACCCCGGGCCCGGCAGGCTCTTTCCACTCGATGATCTGACCGGGGCTCGGGAGGTACCCCTGGTACGGGTCCTCGGCGTTGATCCTGAACTCGATCGCATGACCGCGTGGCTCCACCGGCCCGATTTCGAGACGTTCCCCCGAGGCGATGCGGAGCTGCCAGGCCACCAGGTCGAGACCGGTGACCATCTCGGTCACCGTGTGCTCCACCTGGAGCCGGGTGTTCATCTCCAGGAAGTAGAGGTCGCCGTTGCGATCCATCAGGAACTCGACGGTCCCGGCGTTGACATAGCCACAGGACCGGCCTGCGTCGAGAGCAGCCCGGGCCAGCGTCTCGCGCTGCTCGGGGGTCATGCCGGGGGAGGGGGTCTCTTCGATCAGCTTCTGATGGCGACGCTGCACGGAGCAGTCGCGTTCTCCCAGGAACACCCCGTTGCCGTGAGCGTCGAACAGGATCTGCGCCTCGACGTGTCGGGGACGCTCCAGGTACTTCTCGACGTAGACCTCAGGGTTGCCGAAGTAGGCGTCCGCCTCGCGGCGTGCCCCTTCGAAGGCCTCGGCCACCTCGTCCGCCGATCGCACGACCCGGAGCCCTTTGCCCCCACCACCGTGGGCCGCCTTGACCGCCACGGGGTAGCCGAATCTCCCCGCCAGCGCCACCACCTCGTCGACGCTGGTCACAGGATCGGTGACCCCGGGCACGGTTGGCACGCCGTATTTCTCGGCGTTGCGGCGCGACGTGATCTTGTCGCCCATCGCCTCGATGGCATCACCCGACGGCCCGACCCAGATGAGACCGGCCTGAGCCACCTTCCTGGCGAAGGAGGCGTTCTCGGAGAGGAACCCGTAGCCTGGGTGGATCGCCTCGGCGCCTGAGTCGTGGGCGATCCGCAGGATTGCCTCCTGGTTCAGGTAGCTCTCGGCCGCCGGGGCGGGCCCGACGTTCCACGCCTCGTCGGCCAGGTCGACGTGGAGGGCGTCACGGTCGAGCTCGGAGAAGATGGCGATGGTGCGGATCCCCATCTCACGGGCGGTCCTGATCACACGGACCGCGATCTCGCCCCGGTTGGCGACCAGAAGACTCTTCATTGCGGTCCGTTGCCGTGCTTCTTCGGCGGCAGCGACTCTCGTTTTGTCCGCAGCATCTCCATGGCCCGGATCAGCTTCAATCGGGTCTCGCGGGGCTCGATGATCTCGTCGACCAAACCCAACTCGGCCGCCACGTACGGGTTGTTGAACTTCTCCTCGTAGTCGGCGATGAGCTCGGCCCGCTTGGCCTCGGGATCGTCGGAGGCGGCGAGCTCGCGCCGGTGGATGATGTTCACCGCCCCCTGGGCCCCCATCACCGCGATCTCGGCGGATGGCCAGGCGAAGACCAGGTCGGCACGGATGCCTCTCGCGTTCATCACCAGATAGGCGCCACCGTAGGCCTTGCGGGTGATCACCGTGATTCGGGGCACCGTGGCCTCGCAGTACGCGTACAGGAGCTTGGCGCCGTGGCGGATGATGCCACCGTGCTCCTGGTCCACGCCCGGGAGGAATCCGGGGACATCGACGAAGGTGAGCAGCGGGATGTTGAAGGCGTCGCAGAAGCGGACGAAGCGGGCAGCCTTCTCCGAGGCGTGGATGTCGAGGGTCCCGGCCAGGACCGCCGGCTGATTGGCGACCACGCCGACGGCGTGCCCGTCGAGACGGCCGAACCCGACGATGATGTTGCGCGCCCACAGCTCGTGGACCTCGAAGAACTCGCCCGAGTCGAGGACCGTCTCCACGACCTCCCGCATGTCGTACGGCTGGTTCGACTCGTCCGGGATGATCGAGTCGAGGGAGTCGTCCGCCCGATCGAACCGGTCCGACGGGGCGTAGTAGGGCGGCAACTCCATGTTGTTGCGGGGGAGGAACGAGAGGAGGTACCGGACCGCGTCCAGTGCGTCCTTGCCGTTCGGATACACGAAATGGGTCACACCCGACTTGGTGGCGTGGGCCATGGCTCCGCCTAGGTCCTCCATGGTGACCTCTTCCCCGGTCACGGCCTTTATGACGTCGGGCCCGGTGATGAACATGTGCGAGGTCTCGTCGACCTGGAACACGAAGTCGGTCAGAGCGGGGGAGTACACGGCCCCGCCGGCACACGGCCCCATGATCACCGAGATCTGGGGGATCACGCCGCTGGCGCGCACGTTCCGCTCGAAGATTCGCCCGTAGCCGTCGAGGGAGGAGACGCCCTCCTGGATGCGGGCGCCGCCAGAGTCCTTGAGACCGATCACAGGGGCACCCGTGGCCAGGGCCATGTCGAGGATCTTGCAGATCTTGTCGGCGACCACCTTGCCGAGACTCCCCCCGAACACCGTGAAATCCTCGGCGAAGACGAATACGGGGCGACCGTCGATGGTCCCGTGACCGGTGACCACCGCGTCCCCCGGCGGCTTCTTGTCCTCGATGCCGAAACCGGTCGACTGATGCTTGACGAACTGGTCGATCTCGTTGAAGGAGCCCTTGTCGAGCAGGGCGTCGATACGTTCCCGTGCGGTGAGCTTGCCTGCCTCGTGCTGGCGGGCGACGGCGCGCTGGGTGCCGGCGTGAAGAGCCTCCTCACGGAGAGTTCTCAGTTGGTCGATTCGCGCCTCGGTTCCCAAGACTCCTCCGTAACCTCTTTCTACGACTCGCCCGGAGACAAGTTGGCTACACCCTATTTCCAGTTGAGAAGTGAACGCGTTCCATCGACTCAAGATGTTGCGCGAGAGGAGATGGGGGACCTGCCGCTCCTGGTGATAGCGGCCGGGCAGACCAAAGGCCGAGGTCGCACCGGCTCCCACTGGCTCGACGCCGACCGAGCCCTCGCCGTCTCCCTCGCTGTCCCGGATGCCATCGCCGGAATGCGCCCTCTCTCTCTCATGGCCGGTGTCGCCGTCACCCGCGTCCTCGAAGGTGTCGGGTTGAAGTGGCCCAATGACGTCATGATCGGGGATGCCAAAGTGGGTGGGATCCTGGTGGAGCGCTCCGCGGCAGTGACCGTCATCGGTCTCGGGCTGAATCTGTGGTGGGAGTCGATCCCCGAGGGAATGGGGGCCGTGTACCAGGACGACCCCGGGGAGTCGGCCCATGCCGAGATCGGCGCCCTGTGGGGCGCCGAGACCATGGAGCTGATCGATGACGACGGTTGGCCGGTCGACGAATACCGCCGGGTCTCGGTGACCATCGGCCGGGAGGTGATCTGGGAGCCTGAGGGGCGGGGGAGGGCGGTCGACATCGCCGAGGATGG
>DASSVE010000154.1:0-4116 GCA_035706345.1 Acidimicrobiia bacterium | reverse complement strand
GAGGCCAAGTTCTCACGCGACGACCGACACGTGCGTCGTCTCGACAAGATCAGGGCGCTCGAGGCCTAGGGTCAGGACTCCAGGCTGCCGGCCGCCAGGTCGGCGAGGGCCTCTAGACCCGGCAACCCGATCTCCCCGGCGACCCGGCCCAGGTTCTCGTTGTCGGGCCCCAGGACCACGTATGTCGGTGTTGAGGTGAGACCGTATGCCTGGACGATGCTCTGATCCTGATCGTCCTTGATCGTGGGACTGGTCCACCCCTCCGCCTCCAACCACTCCCCCGGAGGCCACGTGTCCCCGTCCCGAACCCGGTTGGTGAGGACGGTGATGCCGTAGAGGTCGACCCCCTCCGGCAACCCGCCGCTCTCCACCCAGTCCTGGATGATCGGCACCTCACGCTGGCAGTGAGGGCACCAGTGCGCCAGCATCACGATGATCTTGGCCCGGTCGGATGGGCCGATGGTCAGTTCCTCGCCGTCGAGGTCCTCCCCGGTCACCGTCGGCGCGGTGAGGCCCAATGCGGGGTCGGTGGCGCCGGCCTGGAAGAAGGGGAGGTTGGTCCCCTCGACTGTGACCTCGCCGAATGCGACCGCCTCGTCGACGGTCCCTTCTCCGGCGATGGCGACGGCGAGCCAGACGATGAGGCCGAGACCGACCACACCACCCAAGATCCACCAGAGGGTGGACTTAGACGCCGGTTGCTTCTTCGATTGTGATGCTGTTCTTGTTGACATAGAGACCTAGGAGGACCGAGATGAGGATAAACCCGCACCCGGCCATAAACGGGATGCTGATGAATCCGAAGATCTCCACATAGCGGGCCGAGCACGAGACGGCGCCGCAGGACCCGCCTTCCAACGACGGGAACACCTGTATCAGGTAGTGGTAGGTGGAGGTGGCGAGTCCGAGAAAGGCCAGAGGGAGGGCGTAGTACTTGACGGCGTAGTCCCGTCGGATCGCCCCGATCAGGAGGATCACCGCCATGGGGTACATGGCGATGCGCTGGAACCAGCACAGCCGGCACGGCTCGAAGTGGATGACCTCCGAGTAGATCAGCGACCCGATCGTGCACACTGTGGCCACGATCCAGGCCAGCCAGATCGCTTTGCCAGAGAGCAGGGTGGCGGCCTCAGGCCCCCGTACCAACCGGTAGATGATCAGCACCGCCGAGGCGGCGAGGGCGACCAGCGCGAGCAGGGCGACGGTCGTGCTGTAGACGAGGATGGCGTCGTTCGACATTTGGCCGGGTCAGATTGGCAGCGGACACAACGTACGGCGAACCTGAGCAGCGGACCCGGAGGCCACCGATTCAGGCAACCGGTTCCAGCACCGGCACCGGCTCATCGACCGGCGTGCGGTCGGCCATGGTGACGGCGGCCACGTTGGCCAGGACGATCATCGCCATGCCGATCCACTCGTGCACGGCCGGGACCTGCCCGAGAAGGACCAGACCGGCGAGGGCTGCCAGACCGGGATGAACACTCATCAGGACGCCGAATAGACGCGGCGGGACACTTCGCAGCACAGTCAGGTCGATGGCGAAGGGAACCGCCGACGAGAGCACACCGGCGACCACGGCGTAGACCAGGGGCATCCCGGTGAGACGTCCCTGGGCGAGGAGCATCATCAGCACCGGCATGTAGAGGATCGCCGAGATCGTCGAGGCCAGGGCTGGAGCCTGCACTCCGGGCAACCGGGTCCCTGCGATGCGGTTGATCAGGATGTAGCCCGCCCAGCAAGCGGCGGCGAGCAATGCCAACCCAACGCCGAGGAGGTCGCTCGACGAGTCGGGGAGGATCAGTACGTAGACACCGACGGCGGCGCCGACAGCGATCAGCCACTCCGACCGACCCCGCGACGCGAACAGGGCGACGCCGAGCGGCCCGAGAAACTCCAGGGTAACCGCCAGACCAAGCCCGATCCTGTCGATCGCCGTGTACAGCGACAGATTCATCACCGAGAAGATGAGGGCGAGGGCCAGGACCGGCCACCACTGGGGCCACCCCAGCCGACGGATCTGCGGTCTCGAGATCGCCATCAGGGTCACGGCGGCGACGACCTGGCGGACGGCGACGACACCGCCAGGCCCGATGACGGGAAATGCCATGGCGCCAGTGGCCGCTCCGACCTGATTGCTGGTGCCGGTGCCCAGTACTGCGACGACTGAGCGTCCGAGGGGCATGTCGGCGTCTCTCACCATGGGACGATTCTCCGTGGTCCTCAGTCATACGTCCAATGAATGTTGTGTATCGACTGATACGATCTACGTATGGATGTGGATCTGCGTCAACTTCGCGCCTTTGTGGCTGTAGTCGACGAGGGGTCCTTCACCGACGCCGCCCTGACACTCCACACGACTCAGGCTTCGGTGTCCCGCGCCGTCGCATCCTTGGAGAAGGCGATCGGCGCACGCGTCTTGCGACGTAGCACCAGAGAGATCGGGCTCACCGAGGCGGGCAGTCGTGTCCTGGGACCGGCCCGGATGATCCTGGCCGAAGTGGACCGTGTCCTCGAAGCAGGTCGTACCGGCGTGTTCGCCCTACGGGTGGGTCACGCGTGGGGGGCACTGGGGCGACACACGACCGCTATTCAGCAGTCATGGTCGCAGGAGTTTCCCGGATCAGAGCTCCTCTTCGAGCAGGTCGACTCCCCCGCCAACGGACTCGTCGAAGGTCTCGTCGACGCCGCCGTGTCGAGAAGACCAATCAGCGATCGACGGATCGAGACGACTCTCCTCGGGGTCGAGGCGCGCTATGCGGCGTTGTCGGAAACCGATCCCCTGGCCCGGCGACGACGTGTGTCGCTCACCGATCTGGTGGACCGGACGGTGGCGATCGATGAGCAGACGGGCACCACCACCCTCGATCTGTGGCCACCCGACAATGCCCCGGCGACGACACGGATATCCAAAGGTATGGACGACTGGCTCACGATGATCGCCGCGGGTCAGGCCGTGGGCATCACCGCGGAGGCCACCACCCACCAACACCCCCGGCCAGGTCTCAAGTTCCGACCGGTCCACGACGCTGAGCCCGTCCAGGTGTGGCTGGCGTGGCGGCGGGCCGATCCCCCGGAACGGCTCGACACCCTGATCCAGTTCGCACGCCAGGCCTACGCCCGAGGGTGACGCATCCGATGAGGGGATTCGAGTGGGCAGTCCCGACCGGATTCGAACCGGCGTTTCCGGCTTGAAAGGCCGGCGTCCTAGGCCGCTGGACGACGGGACCGGACAGTAGAGAGGTTACGCCTCGCCCCGGGTCAGCCCAACTTCCTCGCCGTCCGCGAGAGCATTGAACCCAGCCGGAAATGGGGCATGTTGGATGTCGTGGCCATCTCAGAGGCGGCACGAAGCGACCTGTACACCGGTCTGAGCGAGGTGATCGGACCGGGCCGCGCCGAGACGCTCATGAGTGCCATACCGCTACACGATTTGGACGAAGTGCGACCAAACGTGACTTGGAGGCCTCGGCCGCCGCCCTCAGAGCCGAGATCGCCGATTTGCGGGCCGAGCTCAAGACCGAGATCGCCGATCTCAGGAGCGAGATGCTCGGCGAGAGCGCGGCTCTCCGCACATCGATGACCGATTGCATGCTCGCCGTCCTGGTGACCATCGTCGCCGCAATGGTCGGGATCAGCTTCATGCCCTGACGGCGACTCCCGTCAGCCCAACGCCTCTCTGGCCCGCTCGATCCGCTCCAGAGTCCTCTCGCGCCCCAATGCGGCGATGGATTCGAACAGCGGCGGACTGACCGAGGAGCCGGTCACCGCCACGCGGAGAGGTTGGAACACCTTGCTGGCGCCGAGTCCCAATCTCTCGGGGATCTCCCGAAGTGCGGTCTCCACCGCCTCCGGCCCCCATCCGTCGAGTCCCTCGATCGCCGCCGCGCCCGCGGCGAGAACCTCAGCCACTCCCTCCTTGGTCATCACCTTCTCCCAGGACTCCGGATCGAACGACTCGAAATCCTCGAACAGGAAGACCACCTGCTCCCCCGCCTCGGGAAGCAACTTGGTCCGCTCCTGTACCAGTGGGGCGATCTGGGCGAAGACTTCGAACTCCTCGTCAGTCAGCGGACGACCCAGGGCGGTCTCGACGTGCGGCCGGGCGATCTCCACGAA
>DASSVE010000153.1:0-9342 GCA_035706345.1 Acidimicrobiia bacterium | reverse complement strand
CCTCCGGTCAGCAGGAACGCCTGAGCCTGCTGCACCCTCATGCCCGGTTGCAGCAAGGCGTACTCCCGGGTCCCCGGAGCGGCGCCCCGCGCCTCGCCGGCGACCACGTTGGGCTCGGGCAGGACCACCACGGTGCACCCGGTCATGGCCTCGAGATCGGTCCAGTGGCCGACCTGGATCCCCGGGACGGCGGTGATGGTGTCGTTCACAGATATCTCCTGGGCACCCTCGGGCCGATCGAGCAGATCACCTCGTAGCTGATCGTGCCCAGTTCCTCCGCCCACTCGTCGGCCGTGATCTCCTCGTCGCCCTGTCTGCCGAGGAGCACCACCTCGTCGCCGATGGAGTGCACGTCGTCGCCTGTGTTGATGACGATCTGGTCCATGGTCACCGTCCCGGCAAGCGGATAGCGCCGACCCCCGATGAGGGCACTCCCATACCTGGTCAGCGAGCGGGCCAACCCGTCGGCGTACCCCACCGGTGCGGTGACCACGTAGGAGTCTTCGCCGAGTTCCTTGACCCTCCCATAGCTAGGTCGCTCTCCCGCAGGCAGCCGCTGCACGTGGGAGACATGGGTGACCAGCCGCATCGCCGGGGTCAGCCGGACGTGGTCCCGGGTCTCCTCACAGGGGTGCAGCCCGTAGGTGCCCAGACCGATGCGGCACAGACTGCGTCGGGCCTCGGGGAAGAGCACCGCCCCGGCGGTGTTGGCCATGTGGGACAACGGGACGTCGTAGCGGGCGGCGACCTCGTCGAAGACCTCGATCTGGCGACGCGTGTACCCGGGATCCTCGTCGGCCACCGCGAAGTGGGTCCACAGGGCGGCCACCTCCAGATTCGGCGTCTGCCGGACCGTCTTCATCAGATTGTCCACCTCGTCCGGAGCGGCGCCGACCCGATGCATCCCCGTGTCCACCTTGAGATGGACTGCGAGGCGGGCCCCCGTGGCGGCCAGCGCCTCGACGAACGTGGCCGAGTAGACGCTCGGGGTCAGATCCCACTCGACCAGGTCGCGTGCCGACTCCAGGTCGGGCTCGCTCAGCACCAGGACCGGCGCCTGGATGCCGGCCTCCCGGAGACGGATCCCCTCCTCGACCAAGGCGACGGCGAGCAGATCGGCCCCGGAATCGAGGGCCGTGTTGGCCACCGGGACGTCGCCATGCCCGTAGGCGTCCGCCTTGACCACCGCGCACACCTGGGACGGGGAGATCAAGCCGGCGAAGGCGGCGACGTTCGATGCCACCGCGCCCAGATCGATCTCGACGTATGTCGGTCTCACCATGCGTAGACCGAGATGTAGTCGGCCAGCACGTCGGCAGTGACGGTTTCGTGCTCGGCGAGGCTGGCCCCGGCGACACCGTGCCAGTAGGCGGCCGAGACGGTGGCCTCGGTGGGGCCCAGTCCCCTGGCCCAGAGGGCGGAGATCATCCCCGCCAGCACGTCACCGGTGCCGATGGTGGCCAACTCCGGGCCACCGGTGGTGACCAGGATGGGGAGCCCACCGTCGCACACGGTCGTCGGGTTTCCCTTGCGCAGCACGACGATGCCCTCGCGCATGGCGAGAGAGCGCGTGGCGAACAGACCAGCCCCGACACCGGCGAGACGGGCGAACTCGGCATCGTGAGGAGTCACCACCACCTGTGCGTCCCCCTCCTTGGCCGCAGCCAGGGTGGTCGGGGTTAGACCTCCGGCATCGAGAAGCACACGGTCCGCTTTGGCCACCAGTCGACGGACCGACTCGGCATCGGCTTCGGCCAGACCGGGCCCGGCCAGCACGACGTCGAATCGGTCCAATTGCCCGGCGGATGCGTCGAGGGTCAGTGACGGGATCTCAGGAGCGATCTGCTGCACCAGTTCGACATGGTTGGAGGCGAGGTACACGGTCCCTGCCCCGAAGCTGAGCGCCGCCCGTGCGGCAAGCACCGAGGCGCCGATCAGACCCGGCGAGCCACCCGCGACCAGCACGGCGCCGGCGGACCACTTGTGTGCGGTGCGCCGTCGTCGCGGGCGGGGGGCGTCTGACTCCTCGGCGATGTAGAGGGAAGGCCGGCCACCCGCGATGCCGATGTCGGCGACGATGACCCGGCCGCAGTAGTCAGGCCCTGAGCCTCTGACGTGCCCGGTCTTCAGTGTCGAGAAGGTGACCGTCTCGGTGGCGCGGAAGGCCTGTTCCGCCACATGCCCGGTGTCAGGGTCGAGACCGGTCGGGTAGTCGACGGCGATGACGGGCGCCGTGGTCTCCATCCAGGCGAGGACCATCTCGGGAAGCCCCCTCCGACTCCCCCCGCCGAAGAGGGCGTCGATGACGACGTCGGCGGGCACGGGCGGACCGAGTGGGACGATCCTGACCCCGGCCGAGACCGCCTTGGCGGCGGCGTCCCGTGCCTCGACCGTCGTCGGGTCGTCCAGCGCGTGGACCGTGACGAAAGCGCCCCGCTCCTTCAGGTAGCGGGCGGCGACGTAGCCGTCGCCTCCGTTGTTGCCCGGTCCGGCGAGGACGGCGACACGGCTTCCGTACCCGGCGCCTGCCCGCGCCGCGGCCAGGGCCACCGCATGCCCGGCGCGGTCCATCGCCTGGATCATGTCGCCGGTGTACGCCTGGTCGACCCGCCGATACTCGCTGGCGGTGAGCACGGGCTTCATCGCAAGTGAGGGTAACGAGAGAAGACGGGGCATATCCTCGACTGATGACCGAGCCAGCACCGGAGTTCACGCCGCCCACGGTCGAAGAGGCCGGGGCCTGGATGGACCGGCAGTTGGAGCGGGCCGAAATCACAAGGACCGGTCCGGTGACCCTTCCTTACATCCGGCCGTGGTCAGCCGTGTTCACCGCGGCGACTTCGCAGGGAGCGGTGTGGCTCAAGGTCCCCGCGGCGGGCAGCGAGTTCGAGGCCGGTCTCTACGAGATCCTGCTCCAGGTGGCGCCGGACAACGTCCTCGAGCCGATCGCATCGGAAACCGGCAACGGCTGGCTGCTGCTGCCCGACGGCGGGCCCGCCCTGGCCGAAATCGCCCGGGGCGAGGCCCTCGTGGACGCGATGACTCGAGCCCTGCCCCAGTACGCCGCTCTCCAGCGGGCCGTCTCGGACCAGAGCGGTGCATTGCTCCAGATCGGGCTCACCGACATGCGCACCGGGTCGCTGCCAGAGCGGTTCGAGCGGGCCGTGATGGCGATGAAGCCGCCCCCGGAGCCGCTGGTCGAACTGATCCCGGTCTTCGAGGGATGGTGCAGTCTTCTGGAGGACCATCCGGTAGCGCCGAGTCTCGACCACAACGACCTCCACCCCTGGAACGTGCTCGGGTTCGGGTCGGATGGTCGGCTCACCGGCTCCGCCCCGGTGTTCTACGACTGGGGTGACAGCGTGGTCGGTCATCCGCTGGGCAGCTCGGCGGAGCCCATCGGGCGGGTCCGGCTGCTGGCCGGACTGGCCGCCGACGATCCGGAGGTCCTCCGGATGCGGGACGCCTATCTGGAGGTCTTCGACGAAATCGTCTCTGGAGAAGAGGCGAGGGAGTTGGTGCAGACCGCCTGGCGGGTGGCCCGGGCGGCGCGGGCGGTCATCTGGGACGGCAGCCAACAAGACGTCGATCGGTACCTGGACCGCCTGGCTCGCGGCGAGCTCGATCTCTGACCGGGGATCAGTCCAGCTCGGCCCAGAGACTGGACATGCGAGCGGCCAGCCGGTCGAGCTCCTCGAGATGCAGTGCGGAGAGCGACGCCAGCTTCCGCTCGCCCTTCGGGGTCAATCTGAGCCTCACCACCCGGGCGTCGCCGGGATCAGTGACTCTCCTCACCAACCCGGCGCTCTGAGCGCGGTCGATGAGCTCGACGGTGCTGTGATGGCGTAGCTGGAGATACTCGGCCACATCGGCGACCGTGGGGTCGACATCGGGGTCGTGGCCCTTGATCGCCAGGAGGAGCTGATGCTGGGCCGGGGTCAGCCCGGCCTCGCGAGCCCGATCTGCGCTCCACTTGAGGAAGCGGCGCAGCCCGGTGCGGAACTCGAGCAGACGGCGATATTGGGCGACCGACACGGATTCTGAAGACATATCGTGACACGATAGACTGCCTACGCTTTGTTGTTGCGCACCACCCCGCGCCGGATCACCTACCTGAGCCTGCTGGCCGTCCTGCTCGGCGCCCTGGCGGGAGGCGCCGCCTGGCTCCTCATCAAGCTGATCGCCCTCCTCACCAATGTCGCCCTGTTCGGGGAGGTGGGCTTCACGCTCCCCTCGATGAACGACCTCCAGCCGTCACCGCGCATCGTGATTGTGGCAATGACGGGCGCGTTGGTGGTGGCACTCCTCGCCCGGTGGAGCCCGATCATCAAAGGTCACGGCATCCCCGAGGCCATGGAGGCGGTCCTCCACAACCAGAGCCGGGTCGCCCCGCGGACCGCACTGACCAAACCGCTGTCCTCGGCGATCGCGATGGGCACCGGCGCCCCATTCGGCGCCGAGGGCCCGATCATCGTCACCGGCGGCTCGCTGGGATCGTTGCTGGGACAACTCCTGAAAGTCTCCCCGTCGGAGCGCAAGATCCTGCTGGCGTGTGGCGCCGCCGGAGGCATGGCGGCCACCTTCGGCGCCCCGGTGGCGTCGATCGTGCTCGCCACCGAGTTGCTCCTGTTCGAGTTCTCCACCCGTGCCTTCATCCCGACCGCGGTGGCCGCCGCCGTGGCCGGCGGTCTGCACTCGGCCCTGTTCGGCAGCGGTCCGCTGTTCACGGTGCCCGACCACGGTTTCGCCGGTCTCGCCGACCTCCCCTTGTTCGTCCCCCTCGGCCTGATGTGTGGTCTGCTGGCCGTGGTCATCTGCAAGGGGCTGTTCCGGTTCGAAGAATGGTTCCGGCGTCTGCCGGTGAGCGAGTTCTGGCATCCCGTGATCGGGGCGCTGGGTTTCGGCCTGGTCGGGATGGCGGTGCCCGAAGTCCTCGGTGTCGGCTACGACCAGATCGACGCGGTGCTCGCCGGCACGATGACACTGGGCGCCCTGGCCACGCTGGGCAGCGCCAAGTTGCTGGCCTGGTGGCTGGCCCTGGGCTCGGGAACGTCGGGGGGAACACTCGCCCCCGTGCTCCTGGTCTCGGGGGCGTTCGGCGCCGCCATCGGCGAGCTGACGCTGAACTTCTTCCCGGACTCGGAGCTGAGCACGGGGGCGTTCGCCCTGGTGGCGATGGCCGCCACCTTCGGCGCCGCCACCCGGGCCACCCTGACCTCGATCGTCTTCGTCTTCGAGCTCACCCGCGACTTCGACGCCATCCTCCCGTTGATCCTGGCCAGCGTGCTCGCCGACCTGGTCGGAGCCTGGATGCTCCCGAACACACTCATGACCGAGAAGCTGCACAGGCGCGGTTTCCGGGTGCAGACCGACCTCCAGGCCGACGTGATGGCGAACACGAGGGTGGGGCAGGTCATGAGCACCGAGGTGGTCACTCTCAGCCCCGACGCCAGCCCTGCGGACGCTGCGGCCATCGTGGAGCGGACAGGTCATTCGACGTTCCCGGTGATCAACCCCAACCGGGAGCTGGTCGGCATCATCGGCCGATCAGATCTCATGGGTGACGACGCCCTCAGGGCCGGCTCGGTCGCCGAACTGCAGACGAACGACGTGGTGACAGTGGCAAGGGAGGCAACCGTCGCCGAGGCCAGCCGTCTCATGATCGCCGAAGGGGTCAGTCATCTTCCGGTGGTCGACCCCAACGGCCGCCTGGTGGGGATGTGCACCCGGACCGACATCCTGAAGGCCGCCGGCACGGCTCTCGCCGCCGAGTCCCGTGAGGAGGGCTGGCTGTCGAAGCTGCGACGCCCCGGCCAGTTGAGGAACGGGGTCGCGGACTAGTCGTGCTCCCCGACTGCCACCGCCATCACCAGGGCGGAGGTGTCGGTGTGGGTGATCGTGACCAGGACCTCGGTGACGCCGAGCATCGCCGCCCTGCGCGCCGCGGCCCCGGTCATCCTCACCGTGGGTTTGCCACCACCGGTTATCTCGATGTCCTGCCATCGGATCCGTCGCCAGCCGGTGCCCATCGACTTCATCACCGCCTCCTTGCCGGCGAAGCGGGCGGCCAGACGACGCTCGGGTCGGGCGAACCCGAAGGCGTACTCCCGCTCGTGCTGGGTGAAGCACCTCTCGGCGAACCGGGGGTACTTGTCGAGGAGCCGTCCGACACGCTCGATGTCGGCGAGGTCGACGCCGAGCCCGATGATCTTCATCCGGGGAACAACGCCCGGAAGCCCTCGATGACCTGTTGCCGCTGGTCCTCGGTCATCGAGGAGCCGCTGGGGATGCAGAGACCGTTGTCGAAGAGACGGGCTGAGACCTCACCCCCGTAGGAGCGGCAGCCGGCGAACACGGGCTGGAGATGCATCGGCTTCCATGCCGGGCGGGCCTCGATGTCGAGACTCTCGAGATGGACCCGGATCTGTTCCCGGTCGACGCCGGCCTGCTCGGGGTCGACGGTGAGACAGGTCAGCCAGGCGGTCGAGGTGTGTCCCTCCGCCTCGGGCATGAACTCGACACCGGGGAGGTCGGCGAACGCCTCCCGATAGGCGGCGTTGTGGGCTCGGCGTATCTTGACCCGGCGCTCCAGGTCGGCGAGCTGGGAGCGACCCAGGGCGGCGAGGAGGTTGGACAGCCGGTAGTTGTACCCGATCTCGCTGTGCTGGTAGTGGGGGGCAGGGTCCCGGGCCTGCGTGGCCAGGAACCGGGCCCGGGCGGCGAGATCGCCATCGTCGGTGACCATGGCGCCGCCGCCGCTGGTGGTGATGATCTTGTTCCCGTTGAAGGAGAGGGCGGCGACGTTCCCGAACGAGCCGGCCGGCTTGCCCCGGTAGCTTGCACCCAGGGCTTCGGCGGCGTCCTCGATGATGGGCACGCCGTGGGCCTCGCAGAGCGGGACGATGTCCCCGTAGTCGGCGCATTGGCCGTAGATGTCCACGGGCATGCAGGCGGCGTACTCCCCCTCCTCGAGGGCTTGCTCCAGCAATTCCGGGTCCAAGTTCCAGGTCTCGGTGTCGGAGTCGATGAACACCGGCTCGGCGCCCACGTACCTGATGGCGTTGGCGGTGGCCGAGAAGGTGAGACTGGAGACCAGGACCTTGTCGCCCGGGCCGACGCCGTGCAGGATCAAACCCAGGTGGAGGGCGGCGGTCCCGCTGGAGAGAGCGACGCCATGGGCGCGACCGGTGACGGCGGCAAGCTCGGCCTCGAAGGCGTCGACCTCCGGCCCGAGTGGGGCGATCCAGCCCCCGTCGAAGGCACGGTTTACCGCCTCCCGATCCTCGGGAGTGACGTCAGGTGGGGAGAGATAGATCCGGCTCAATGGTGGCCAAGAGGCTAATTGCGATGTGGGCGCACTCCATAGGCCTTCGGGTGGTATCAGGAGTCACTGGCGGCCGGGACCCGCAGGACGACGATGTTGGATGTGTTGTCGAGCACGTCGAAAGACTTGGCCAACTCCGTCTCCAGCCATGACGAATCGGAGTGGCGCTTGTCCACCACGATGTAACGGACACCGTGCTCCTCGATCAGGTCGATCGACTCCTGCTCGTCCATCTCCCCGCTGAAGAACCGGTTGGCTAGTTCCGCCTGCTCCCGCTCGTCGGGGAAGGCGAGGAAGTCGGGGCTCATCGCCGTGAAAGCAGGTCTGTCCGCATAGCCCTGCACCCACCACCCGAGTGGATTCCCGTGATGACCCGTGGCGGCGAGCACGAGATCTCCGGGCTGCGAGTCAGATGACAGCCGGTCGAGAGAAGCGATCTCGGGTCGGTCCACCACCCGGTACCAGTCGGTGGCCGCGTCGTAGGCGGTGACACCGGACATGGCCAGAGAGGCCACCAAGGCCACACCGACGATCACAGCGAGCGGATGGAGAACAGCCTTCCAACCGCGGTAGGTACGAAGTGTGGCCAGGAGGGAAGCGAGACCGACCATGGCGAGGAGGACCATCCCGACCTGGGTCACCATCAGGGCCCGGGGCTCGCCGCTCACTGCGAACAGGACCGCACTCGACAGCGCCCAGGAGAACCCCACTGCCACCGTGGAGGCGACCTGCTCCGCCCAGTATCGGAAGAAGAGGACCCCGATGCCGAGAACGGCGATGACCAACCAGGGATACGGCGCCTCCTGAACGACGGTGGTCAATGCCTCGATCCGGCTCAATCCGATCGGGTTGATCGTCGCCTCGAGACCACCGGCGGTGGCCCACAGATAGCCCAGGGCTGCCAGGACCAGGACCGACCCGGCCACCGTCAACCCGACCTTGAGCAGTCTCTTGCGCGGGCCGGGGCGTGGGTCCGCCATGTACAGGTAGTGGAGGACGGCGATCAGGAGGGATGCCCCGAGAAGACCGCCCACCATGGTGTGGGTCAGCAACGTGGCCCCGCACAGGAGCAGACCCACCCAGAGATGGACTCGCCGCTGTGTCCCGAGGTAGCGAATGACGAAGAAGCTGCCCAGAAGCCCCAGACCCATCGCCAGGATCTGCGGGTAGCCGCCCCAGGCGTACGCCTCCAACAGGTAGCCCCCGGTGGCCACGATGACGGCGGCGACGAAGGCGTACCACCGGGTCAGGGTGCGGGTGGCGACATAGGTGGCCACGACCAGGGTCGCCTTGGAGACCAACGCCACGGTCGTGATCGCCAGGATCTCGTCGCCTGACAGCAGCTCGATGAGACCCAAGAGGAACGGGAGCAGCGGGGGGTAGCTCACGTCCGCCGCCATCGCACCGTTGCCGAATCTCTCTGCTGCCAGGGCGAGCCAGTTCCCTCCGTCACCGCCGCTGGGGACGACACCCGGAATCATCAGGTGGAGGACGAGCAATCCGGCGGTCAAGAGAACGAGCAGGGCCACATCGCGACGCCAGTCGGGAGGAAACCAACGATCCACGATCCGTCCCCGATCGGCGTCTGTCGAAGACGCGGAATCGACGCTCTGAACGGAGCCCGGTTCAGATTCAGCGTCGAGTGTGTTCGGGTTGGCCAAGACGATCACGCTAGGCAAAGGTGCCGACTTTCGCACCGTCCGGTACCCCCTAAGATGCCCGTACGCATGGGGGCAATCACCGACTGGTGGAACCGGAGGTACAACTGGCAGAAGGTGCTGATGATCGCGGCTGTCGTCTTCGTCGCCGCGACCGTCGCTCTTGTGCTTTTCCGCGGTGGTGGGGGAACCCCGTCCGTGTACTCGGTCGAGGCCACCGGCGCCTCGGAGTCGATCTTCCTCACCGAAGGTGCCGATCCTGCTTTCGCCCACGACGGCAACCGAATCGCGGTCACGGCGGAAGAGGAGGAGGGCGTCTCCAGCATCTACATCGTCGACCTCACCAGCGAGGAGTCGACC
>DASSVE010000152.1:0-8690 GCA_035706345.1 Acidimicrobiia bacterium | reverse complement strand
AGCGTGAGCAGGAGGAGAGCGGCCAGCCTCTCGTGACCCTCGGGCAGGCGGGTGGCCAGCCTGATCTCGTCGTGGTTCCCCAGCGTCCAATTGGTCCATCCGCCCACCGGCACGTTCCAGAGGACGGCCTCGATGGTGGCTCTGATGGTGGGAACGTCCCAGCTGGCGGTCATCAGGTGGAAGTTGAACGGCATGGTGAGCTGGTCGAAGTCCTCGCCGTAGTACGACGCCCACTCGGGCAAATCGAAGATGTGGATCTCCCCCACTGTGAGCACGTCCCGCCCGTACGAGTCGGTGACGGCCCGCAGCTGTCGGTGCGCTTCGTGGACGTCGGGGTGGCCGAAGTCGTAGAGATGGATGAAGTCGTCGTATCCCCCCATGTCCTTGTACGGGCGCGGGTACTCGGCCGGGGCCGGTGGGTTGTCCCGCTCCAAAGGGTCCTTCATCATCTGGTGGGCGGCATCGACCCTGAAGCCGTCGACACCGCGATCGAGCCAGAACCGGGCGACGTCGAACATCGCCTCCACGACCTCGGGGTTGCGCCAGTTGAGGTCGGGCTGCTCCTTGAGGTAGGTGTGCCGGTACCACTGGCCCGTGTGCTCGTCGTAGGTCCAGGCCGGTCCGCTGAAGACACTCACCCAGTTGGTCGGTGGGCCACCCTCGCGCCCGTCGCGCCACACGTACCAGTCGCGTTTCGGGTTGTCCCTGGACGATCTCGACTCGAGGAACCAAGGATGTTGATCGGAGGTGTGGTTGATCACGTAATCGACGATGACCCGGAGACCCCGATCGTGGGCTTCCTTCAGCAACTGGTCGAACGTCTCCAGATCGCCGAGGAGCGGGTCGACGTCGGTGTGATCGGAGATGTCGTAGCCCCAATCCCTCATCGGGCTGCGGTAGAAGGGGGACAGCCAGATGGCATCCACTCCGAGGGTGTCCGCGAGATAGTCCAGCTTGTCGAGGATCCCCCGGATGTCGCCGTAGGAGTTGCCGTCGGAGTCCATGAAGCTCAGGGGATAGATCTGATAGAACACGGCGTGTTTCCACCAGACCTCGTTCGACGATCGCGCCATCATCCGAAAATTAGGGTCAATCGCTCGAGAACATCGACAACTCCGGCGATGTCGTCCACGCGATACCTCGCCGCGGTGGGGCCCTCCCCCACCTTTATGCCGATGTCGTCGGGCCCGAGGATCTCGAAAACGGTCTCGTCGGTCGTGTTGTCTCCGACGTAGACGATCGGGTCGTTCCCTGCGATCCGCGCGATGGCGTCGCCCTTGGTCCCCTTTCGCGTCGTGAGCTCGATCACCTGCTTGCCTTCCAGAACCGTGATTCCTTCCTTCCCCGCCGCCCAGTCCCGGATCCGGGTCAGGGCCTCACGAGCGTCGGTCTCTTCCATGTTCCGGTAGTGGAGGCTGACCGACCGCGGCTTGGTCTCGGTGATCGCCCCCTCGTACTCGGCGGCCAACCGGGCGACCAGAGGTCGAGCCTCGTCCAGGACGGGATCGGCCGTTGCCTCGCCTCCGTAGTCGTTCCCGTGCTCCCCGATCAGGTCCACTCCGGGTATCGGCCCCAATTGAGTCTCGAGGTCGTCGCGGGCCCGCCCCGATACGACCACGACCCTGCATCGAGGGGATCGGGCGAGGCGGGTGATCAGCTCGATCGCCCTGGGATCTGGCCTGGCATCTTCAGGATGGGAGACGATCGGGGCGAGGGTGCCGTCGAAGTCGAGACCGATCACGACCCCTGGCTGTTGCGCCAGGGCCGAGATGGCCTCCTCTAGGCTCATACGCCCAGAGCGCTCAGGCATCTGTCGGCCCACCAGAAGACGTCGTGTCGGCTCACCGACCTCCGCAGGGCCTTCATCTGGGCGTTCCCCCTCACTGAAGCAGTGCCGATGGCCTCGCTCAGCGTGTCCGCCAGAGCGTTGAGGTCGTACGGGTTCACGATGAACGCCTGAGTGAGTTGCTCCGCGGCGCCGGCGAACTCGCTGAGGATCAGGGCGCCTGTGTTGTCGTACCTGGTGGCGATGTACTCCTTGGCCACCAGGTTCATGCCGTCCCGGAGTGGGGTCACGAACATGACGTCCGCCGCCCGGTAGTAGGCGATCAGATCCTCGAATGGAACGCTCCGGTGCAGGTAGTGGATCGGGGGCCGTCCCACCTCGGCCCACTCGCCGTTGATCCGACCGACGAGACCTTCGATGTCCGCTCTGATCTGACGGTAAGCGGCCACGTCCTCGCGGCTGGGCACGGCGATCTGGACGAAGACGATGTTGCCGATCAGGTCGGGCCGCTTCTCCAGGAGTGTCCGCAGGGCCCGCATCCTGAGATCGATCCCCTTCGTGTAGTCGAGACGGTCGACGCCCAGGATCACCACTTCGGGGTCTCCGAGGGACGACCTGATCTCCTTGGCTGCCCTGGTCGTCTCCTCCGAGCTGGCGAGCTTCTCGAACTCGGTGGTGTCTATGCCGATCGGGGCCACCTGGAGGACCACCTCCCGTCCCTGCCACTCAAGTCTGCGTGAGGAACCCGTGGCCCCGGCGAGACGGCGCGCGGCTACGGCGAAGTTGGTTCGGCTGGAGCGGGACTGGAAGGCGATGACATCCGCACCGAGCAGCCCCTCGAGCACCTGGGCCCGCCAGGGGAGCTTGGCGAACAACTCGACCGGCGGGAACGGGATGTGCAGGTAGAAGCCGATCCGGTGCGCAGTCGTGATCTGGCGAAGCATCTCGGGCACCAGCTGCAGCTGATAGTCCTGGACCCAGGCCACGTCCGAGGGACCCAGGTCGTCTGCTGCCACCTCGGCAAATTTCCGATTCACTGCCACATAGGGCTGCCACCAGTGACGGTGGAACTCCGGCGCTCGCACCGAGTCGTGATACAAGGGCCACAGGGTCCCGTTGCAGAAACCGACGTAGAAGTTCTCGTACTCGTCGTCGGTGAGCGTGATCGGGATCTGGCTGATCCCCGCGTGGGTGAATCGCTCGAAGTCCCGCCCCGGCTGCCCACTCCAACCGACCCAGCTCCCGCTGGTCTGTTGCAGGATCGGGGTCAGGGCGGAGACGAGACCGCCAGGGCTCCCGTGCCATTCGCCGGTTTCCTCGTCGAAGGCCACGGGGAGTCGGTTGGCGACGACCACGACCCGGCGATCACTTTGAGCCACGAGATCAAGGTATCGCACCAGGCCATCGAAGGCATACTGTGGGCCTCCATGGCTGCAGGCGGAGGAACCAGGGCGATCATCGCGGCGATGCTGGCCAACGCCGGCATCGCGGCAGCCAAGTTCCTGGCGTACATCGCGACCGGTTCCGCTTCGATGCTGGCCGAGTCGATCCACTCCGTCGCCGACACCGCCAACCAGGGTCTGCTTCTCCTCGGTGGGCGGCGGGCGGCCCGGGTTGCCGACGACCGCCACCAGTTCGGATACGGGCGGGAGCGCTATTTCTGGGCGTTCATCGTCGCCATGGTCCTGTTCGCGCTAGGCGGGTTGTTCTCGGTCTACGAGGGCATCGAGAAGATCCGCCACCCGCACGAGGTGGAGTCGCTCTACTGGGCCATCGGAGTCCTGGTCTTCGCCATCGTGGCCGAGACGTTCTCTTTCCGAACCGCCATCGCCGAGTCCAACAAGGTCAAGGGGAATCGCAGCTGGTTCGACTTCATCCGCAAGTCACGCTCGCCCGAGCTGCCCGTCGTCCTCATGGAGGATGCCGGGGCCTTGATCGGGCTGGTCTTCGCCCTGATCGGCGTCGGCCTGACCGCGATCACCGGCGACCCACTCTGGGACGGTCTGGGCACCCTCGCCATCGGCATCCTGCTGATCGTCATCTCCATCGTTCTAACGATCGAGATGAAGGGTCTGCTCATCGGCGAGGCAGCCACCCAGGAGCACATCGCAGCCATCACCGCTGCCGTGACGCAGTCGCCCGCGGTGACCCGGGTGATCAGCTTGAAGACCCAGCACATCGGTCCCGAGGAATTGCTCGTGGCGGGCAAGATCGAGTTCGACCGCTCCCTCACGAACCCGCAGCTGAGCGACGCCATCGACGAAGTGGAGGCCGCCATCCGGGCCGCGGTCCCCCTGGCCATCCAGATCTATCTCGAGCCCGATCTCTACGACCCGGAGCACGTGGGCACCCCGGATGGTCCCACGACGCACGACGCCGGGCACTGAGTCGTTTGTCCCCGTCACCCTCGGGGTAACTGGCGCACGTCGAAAGGACACCAAAGTTCCAATGCGCCCACGAAATCAGTACCTGCACTGTTCCGGTCGAAGGTGAGTACTGCTCACCATCGTGTCGCGCCGGTGAGGTCGGTGGAACCTGTTTCTGCGGTCACGCCGAGTGCGCCGCCAACGAAGTCCCCGTCTGACAGACGTTTGGGCTCAGTCCGCACACTCTCTTAGGGTCAGGGGGATGACAGCTTCCGACCAGGCCATCGGTTGGCTTCTCGACTCCGACCCCTCGATCCGCTGGCAGGTGATGCGCGACCTGCTCGGCTCTCCCCGTGAAGAGTGGGAGGCAGAGCGGGCCAAAGTGGAGAGCGAAGGGTGGGGAGCACGTCTGCTCGAATTGGAGGACGAAGACGGGTCGTGGGCCGGCGGGGCCCACTTCCCATCTGATTTCGAGTGGGGCGGGGACGAGCCCGGTCAACCATGGACCTCCACGTCCCACTCATTGGCCCAGCTCCGGTTGTTCGGCCTGGTGCCAGACACCGATCGGGTGCGCAGGATGGTCGAGCTGATCGGGGAGAACGTCCACTGGGAGTACGACAACGAGCCGTATTGGGAGGGCGAGGTCGAGCCCTGCATCAACGGAGCGCTGGTCGCCAACGGCACCTACTTCGGCGTCGACATGACCCCGGTCGTCGAGCGTCTGCTCGGGGAACGGCTCGAGGACGGCGGGTGGAACTGCGAGGCCGAGCGAGGATCGGTGCGGTCCTCCTTCGACACCACCATCAACGTCCTCGACGGGCTCCTCGAATACGAGCGGGCCACCGGCGGGACCGATGCGACCAAGGAAGCCCGTCGATCGGGCGAGGAGTATCTGCTGAAGCGATCGCTGTATCGCCGGCTGAGCACTGGTGAGCCAGCCGACCACAAGTACCTGTGGCTGATCAACCCCAGCCGATTCCACTACCACGTGCTACGTGGTCTCGACTACTTCCGCTCCATGTCGCTGCTGACCGGAGGGAAGCCGGATCCTCGGCTTGGAGAGGCCATCGAATACCTGCGCTCACGTCAGCTCGAAGACGGGACCTGGCCCCTCGATCGGACACCCACCGGCCGCATCTGGTTCGAGATCGACGACGGAGAGGGCAAACCCTCGAAGTGGGTGACCCTGGGGGCGTTGCGGATCCTCGACTGGTGGGACCAGAACCAGGACTGACCCGTCCTGCTGCCACCGACTGTGCAACCAGCCACCGCAGACGTGGCTGGATGCACACTCGTTGCTATCCGACCCTGGCGAGCAAACCGAGGATGCGCTCGGTCATGAGTGCCGTGGCCTCGGCGTCGTACGAGGGCAGGGTGTCGTCCGCGAAGTAGTGGTCCTCACCGGAGTACAGGAACAGCTCGCCGTCGTTCGCCTGATCGACGATCTCCCGGGCGAAGTCGATGTCCCCCTCACCGACGAAGATCGGGTCGTTGTCCATGCCGTGGATCTGAACCGGCACCTCTTCCGGCCAGGAGTCACCGAACTCGGACACAGGGACGGCCGAGTAGCAGAGGACGGCGGCGAGGGCGCCGGGTCGGGTCTGAGCGAGACGCTGGGCGGGTAGGACGCCAAGGGAGAACCCGACATACACCAGCTCCGACGGCAGGCCCTCGACGGCCCGCTCTCCTCGGGCCATGACCTCGCCGAAACCGATCGACTCGGCATGGGCGACACCCTCGTGGATTGTGGCGAAGGTTCGGCCGTCGAAGAGGTTGGGGGCGTGAACGGTGTGACCCGCCTGTCTGAGCCGCTCGGCGAACGAATGGATGCCTGGTGTCAGTCCGAGGGCGTGGTGGAACAGGACGACTTCGGTCATTGGATCGCCCTCGATCCGGCGCCGAGCTGTTCGGCGAGCCCGACGAGGATTCCCTCCGGCCCACGGATGTAGCAGAGCCGGTAGGCCTCTTCGTACTGGACAACGTCGCCAACCAGCGTGGCGCCTTTCCCTTCGAGCCGCTCCAGCAATTCGTCGATGTCACTCACGGTGAACATGGCACGCAGATAGCCAAGCGAGTTCACCGGGTCTTCCCGATGGTCGTCCACAACGGTGGGCTCGACGAATCGGGACAGCTCGAGCCGGCCGTGCCCGTCGGGGGTGACCATCATCGCGATCTCGACCCTCTGGTCCCCGAGACCGGTGACCCGTCCGGCCCACGCCCCTTCGACCATCCCCCGTCCCTCGATCTCGAGGCCCAGCTCGGTGAAGAAGTCCACCACTTCGTCGAGCGACTCCACGACGATGCCCATGTTGTCCATCCTGAGCAGCTCGCTCTTCGGCATGTCACCTCCTGGGTTCGCGGGCGCCAGGAGTCGAACCTACCGCCAGCGGATCGTTAGCCACAGGAACCCTCATCCACCAACGGTCGTCATGCGTTTGTGATGCGAACCCCGGTGTTCGGGTTGATCCTGCTGATAGGCGTCGGGTCCTGCACGTCAGATGACTTCACCTTCGACACGTACTTCGAGGATGAAGTGGTCTGGCCAACGTCGATGGATGGCATCCCGGTCATCTACATGATCTCGGCAGGCGGTCAAGGGAAGCGTGTGAAGTGGGCCCGGCAGGACTTGAACCTGCAACCAACGGATTATGAGTCCGCTGCTCTGACCGGATTGAGCTACGGGCCCCGGAGTAACCAATCGTACCGGCGTTCCCGGTGCTCCAACCAGCGCCGTTCAGCAGCCTTCGACCTCGTACTCGTCCCCGGCCCGCTGATACTCGTAGCTGCAGCCGTTCACAGTGGCACTCAGGGTGAAGATGTCACCCTCGAAGTCGTAAGCGCCGGTGCCGTTGATCGTCACACCCGGTACCAACTCGCAGTCGTCGAATCTGAGATCGTTCCCGTCGTCCGTGCCCGAGAAGCTCCAGGTCCCGCCGTTGTAACAGCCGACCGAGCTGTCGGTGACCCCGTCCCAGTAGTAGTAGTCGGGGTGGAAGACGATCTCCCATTCGATCGAGTCGAGGAGGAACTCTTCGTCGTCGGGAAGTGGGTCCGGGAACAGCGGCACGTACTCGTCCACCACAACACCGTCACACATATCGGTGCTCGGGGCCGTCCCCTCCACGATGAAGGCCGCCACCTCGGCGTCGGGGCACTCCTCACCCCAGCCGAAGATGACATGGGGCCCGCCCTCCTTCGAGATGATGTGCCCGTCGGCGAGACGGGAATGCACCTCCACACCTTGCTGATAGGGAGTGACCGGGTCGACGGTCGAGCCCAGGACCAAAGTGGGGATCCCCTCGGCGACCAGCGGTGGCGGCCGCTCCCCCTGGCCGCCATGGGGCCAGAATGCGCACGGAAGGTCGCCGTAGTAGACCGTGCCCAAGGTCAGCCCGTGGATGCCATCGGCGCCGTCGGCGATGTGCTCCACCCGGGCCTCCGGTGTCTCCCCCGGATAGGCGTAGTCGAGACACTCCACCGCGTAGTACATGGCGTCGGACCAGGTCGGGTCGTCGATCGCCTCCTCGGTGGCGGGGTCGATCACGAGATTGATGTAGGCGAGACGAAGAAGCGGGACGAGGTCCCCGCGCCCGCCATAGGCGGCGAGGGCCCGGTTGAACATCATCCGGTCCGCCTCCGAGTACAACGAGCCGGCGGCGGCGGTCTCGAAGTCGGCCAGAGACAGGGTCCTGGGCTCGATCCCGCCGGTTGGCAGGGGGAAGTCCAACGACAGAGGGCCCTCGCGGAGTTGGGCGGCAAGTTCGGAATAGACGTCCCCGGCGGACGTCCTCATGTCCACGGAACACCACGGATCTTCGTCACATGCAGCCAGACTCAGATCGAGGGTGCGGGATGACGCCTCTGCCATCTGACGGTGGTACTCGTTCCCTTCCAGGGTGAGATCGACCACACCGTCGATCACCAGACGGTCCAGTGCACCTCCATGCGCGGCGGCGTAGGTCTGGCCGACCTGAGTTCCGTAGCTCTCCCCGAAGAGGACGAACTGATCGAACTCGAACGCCTGACGAAACACCTCGAGGTCCTCAGCCACCTGCTCGGTGGAGACGAAGGCGAGCTGGTCGGGATGGCCCATCTCTTCGAGGCAGTCGGAGACGAACACAGATGTCGACTCGATGAGCCGGTTGATACCTGCTGCCGAGTAGGCGTAGCCCTCGGCCCGGTAGTAGGCAGCCGCCGCATGAGGACACGTGAACCCACCCGATGACCCGATGCCGCGTGGGTCGAAGAAGACCATGTCGAAGGTCTCTGCGATCTCGGCCGGGTAGTAGGTGAGATAGTCGTCAGCCACGACGATGCCCGAGGCTCCGGGGCCACCGTTGAGGGTCACGAAGGCACCCTGGCTCTCTCCATCCGCGGGGCGCACGGCGAAGGTGACGTCGATCGTGGCCTCATTGCCGGGATCGAAGTGGTCCAGCGGCATGGTGAAGACGACACACGTGAACTCGGAATCGGGGCACGGCTCGCCCCCGAGTGATTCCAGGGTCTCGGCGGTCGTCAGCTCCGGAGTGGTGGTGGAG
>DASSVE010000151.1:0-14260 GCA_035706345.1 Acidimicrobiia bacterium | reverse complement strand
GCTGGAGAGGATCGCCGCCAGGAACAAACCCGGCACGATCTCCTCCAGGTCGTCGGGCAGGAAATGCTGGCCGTCCGGGACGATCTCACCATAGGCGGCCACCGTCAGGCGGAACCCCAGCTCGTGATCCTCCTCCAAGAGGGCCGGCTCCACCAGATGCTCGATATCGAACATATGTTCTGAACATACGACCCCCCACCGACAGAAACAAGAGGGTCGTGACCCGAAACGAACATTTCTTCTCTCGGCACGTGGCGGTGATCGTGCTGCTTCGGCCTTCGCCGGTGCTCCGATGCGCGGCTCATTCCCATGCCGGCTACGAGCGTCGGTGATGGAGCATCTTGGAGAGTCCGATATCGGCGTGCCCTGTCGAGCATTCGATGTGACGACCTCTTGCCCAACACAATGGGAGCGCCCATTGGATGGTCGTCTGTGCAGTAATCCTCGGGATGATCCAGCTACGCGCTCTGTCGACGTAGCTCTGCCTGGATGACTCGAATCGCCTCACCGACCATGCCGGTCGCCAGACGCCCGGGACCGAGCGGACCCGACCGGTCTTCACCCAGAGTCGGGAGAAGCAAGAGGGCACCGACGACCTCGGGGCCCATCGTCGCCAGATGCCCGAGTGCCACTAGGCGGACAGTCAAGCCACTGTCGGGGTCGGCACCCAGCGCTGCCGCCTTGGCGGCATGGCCGGCGGCACCGAGCGCATGGGCACCCATGTGGGCCACTGCCGCAGCCTGCTGAGCGGCATATGCAGCAGCCTTGGCTGCGGGTGTGGGCGCTTCCCGGGCGGCGGCACCAGCCTCTCCTCCGCGCCGCCGAATCGCCTCGTCTGTGGCGAGTGCCCCAGAGGCAAACGACCGCGCCTGTGAGATCGAGTTGCGAACTCGAGGATCCTCGGGAACGGCGCCCTCGTAGATCGCCAAGACCTCACCGGCGCGATCGGCTGCCCAGAGAGCGAGCAGACGACGATCCTCGACGCTCAGGGTTTGAGCTGACATCGACAACCAACCGACGGTAACCAGAGTGGTCATTCTCCATGGAGCCGACCCTGAGCCCGATCAATCCCAATCGAGGAAAGCAGGGAGGTGTCCCCGCTCGCGCAGCGTGCCCACCACACCCAGGGGGAAGAAGAGGAGGACGACGAGGAGGATCAAGCCGGTGATCACGATGTTCAGCTCGCTCGATCCGAACTGTGACACCGAGATCTCGTTGAGGGCGACGAGGAGGATGGCCCCTACCGCCGGCCCGGCGACGGTGCCCCGGCCACCGATGATGACCATCAGCACCATCTGGGCGGCGATGCCGATGATGAAGAACACCGTAGGCCGGAGATAGCTGAGCGAGTAGCCCCAGATGGCCCCGGCGGCACCGACGAAGAACGCGCTCAGCGAGAACGCGGCGATCTTCATTCTCCGGGTGTCGATTCCTGCCACCTCGGCCTTGGTCTCGTCCTGGGCGATCGCTCGCAATGCCAGACCGAACTTGGAGTGCGCCACCCGGTAGCCCAGGTACACCGACCCCATGGCGATGACCAACATGGCGTAGTAGAAGGGGATCTTGACCGTTTCCACCGGGAACGGCGGCAACGGCAGGCTCAGCCCGTTGGACCCTCCCACCAGGTCCCAGTTGTCGAAGATGAGACCGGTCATCAATAGCAAGGCGAGGGTCGAGATGATGAAGGACGGCCCGCGGGTCCGCAGGGTGATCAGCCCGACCAGGAAGCCGAAGGCCACCGCGATCAGCCCGCTCAGCGGCGCGGTCAGGAAAGGCGACCACCCCAGGTAGACGAGCATCAGTCCGGACGCGTACCCGCCGATGCCATAGAAGACGTTGTGCCCCAATGAGATGTACCCGGTGAATCCGCCGATCAGGTTCCACGAGGACGACATGGCGATCCACATCAGGACCACGATCCCCATCTGCATGACGTAGTTGAACGGCTGCCCGATCCAGGGGCGGGCCAGAGGGAGGAGGAGCAGCAGCAGGGTGAGCGCAGCGACGACCACTCGACGGGAACGGCCTGAAGACGTCTCTTTGGCCCTCGGCGCGTCTGCCGGCTCCGTGGCTTCGCGCTCTTCTACTTGGGTCATCCCACCCTCGCTTGGTGACCGAACAAGCCCTGCGGCCGGATGAGGAGGATCAGGAACAGGGCGCCGAAGAAGGTCATCGGTGACCACGTGGGCCCGAGCTGGTCGCTGACGATGCCGGCGAGCACGGCGAGGACGAGCGCCCCGACGACCGCGCCCTTCAGGCTGCCCAGCCCACCGAGCACGATGAGGGCGAGCAGGATGGCGATCCACTGCCAGTGGCGAGCCGGGAAGAAGGGGAACAGGAAGCTGATCAGCGAGCCCGAGGCGCCGGCGAGCGCCATCCCGATCCCGAAGGCGATCGTGGACACTCGGCGCACGTTGACTCCCACGATCTGAGCGGCGGTCCGGTTCTGCATCGTCGCCCGCACCGCATACCCGGTCCGGGTGAAATAGAGGAACGCCCACAAGCCGAGCAGCAGCACGATGCTGGTGATCGCCGCGTAGAACTGCGCAGTCGGTATGAAGAAGTCCCCGATCAGGATGGCGTCGGTCTTGTACGGCGGATCGGTGGTCCGGAACGTGCCTGTGAAGAAGTAGGCGAGCGCTCCTTCGGCGATCAGGGCGATCGCGAAGGTGAGCAGCACGGTCATCTCGGTGAATCGGGGGCTGCCCTCGATGCGAGGGAACAGGGCTGCATAGACGACGATCCCGATCAGGAAGAACAAGGGAACCGTGACCAGCAGGGACACGAAGGGGTCCCAGCCGGGGCCCTGGAACAGGTAGAAGGCGACGTAACAGGCGGCGATGATGAAGACGCCGTGAGCCAGGTTGACGATCCGCATCACCCCGAACATGAGAGTCAGGCCGGAGGCCATCAGGGCATAGACCCCGCCAAGCAACAATCCGAGGATCACGACCTGGACCAGATGGGTCACGTCTCTCCCTCCCCGTCTGGAGCCGAGGGCCGGCTGGTCTCCTTCTGACGTCCCAGGTAGAGCTCTCGAATGCGCGGGTCGTCGAGGATCTGATCAGAAGGCGCCTCGATCCGCAGCTCTCCCAGGTCGAGGAGGAAGGCCCAGTCGGTGCAGGCCAACCCGCTGAGCACGTTCTGCTCCACCAGCAGCAGGGTGATGTCGAGATCGGCGAGGCTGCCGATGATCTCGAAGATCTGGTCGGCGACCTGCGGCGCCAGCCCGAGGCTTGGCTCGTCGATCATCAGAAGGCGAGGCTCGACCATCAGGGCCCTGCCCAGCGCCAGCATTTGCTGTTCGCCGCCTGACATGGTCCCGGCCCGCTGATGGAGCCGATTCTGCAACACCGGGAACATCTGGAAGACCCGGTCCATCCTCTCCGCGATCACGGCCTTGTCCCTCTCCAGGAACGCCCCCATCACGAGGTTCTCCTTGACCGACATCTCGGGGAAGAGGCTTCGGTCCTGGGGCACGTAACAGACACCGGTCGCCAACACCAGGTCGGGTCTCGTCCCGCCGATGGCCGAGCCGTCGAAGAGGATCTGCCCTTGCCTGGGACGGAGCAGGCCGGCCACCGTCTTCAGGAGAGTCGACTTGCCGGCTCCGTTCGGCCCGATGATGCAGTACGACCTTCCGGTCTCGACGGTGAGGGTGACCCCGTTGAGGATGTCGGGCCCGTAGCCGTAGCCGCTGGTCACGTCGTGCAGCTCGAGCAGGCTCATCACACCTTCCCCAGGTAGGCATCGAGGACCCGGTGGTCTTCCTGCACGGTCGACGGGTCGCCCTGGAGGAGCACTTCCCCGTGGGCCATCACCACGATCGACTGGCACACGGTCATCACGACGTCCATGTTGTGCTCGACGACGAGGAAGGTGAGCCCCTTGGCGTTGAGCTCCTGAATCCGCTCCATCATCCGCTCCAAGAGGGCCGGGTTCACCCCGCCGGCAGGCTCGTCGAGCAGTACCAATTTCGGATCCGGCATCAGCACCGAGGCGAACTCGAGGAGCTTGCGCTGACCGAAAGACAGGTTCTTCGCCTTCTCGTCGGCGAGACGGGCGATGCCGACGAACTCGAGGAGGTCCATGGCCCGCTCCTGCTCCTCGCGGAAGTTCCTCGACCCGAACAGGGCGCCCAGGTTGCCCCGGGCGGTGGGGACCACCATGTTCTCCAGCACGGTCAGTTCGGCCAGCTCGCGGGTTATCTGAAAGGTGCGTCCCAGGCCACGGCGCGCCACTTTGTGCGGCATGAGGCCGGTGACGTCCTTCCCGTCGAAGACGACCTTTCCGGCGTCGGGCCGCAGCACTCCCGAGATCATGTTGAACGCGGTGGTCTTGCCCGCCCCGTTGGGGCCGATGAGCCCGGTCGTCACCCCTGAGTCGACCTGGAACCCACAGTTCTTCACCGCTTGAAGACCGCCGAACCCCTTGCTGAGGCCCGTCACCTCCAGCAGCGCTGTCATGTGCTGTGGGTCATGTTGGTCGTCGCCTGGTGTTCCGAGGCCCCGGGCCGGTCTGGCCCGGGGCCCCAACTGTGATCTACCACTCGGGCTTGGGGAAGATCATGTCCGTGGTCCCCTCGAACTCGTCCACCGGGTAGACGAAGTTCAGGGTCCCGTTGTCCCACTGTGTGAGGATCGGCGACCGGTCGATGGGCAACCCGCGCTCGTCCCAGTAGAAGTCTCCGAGGATGGTGCGCACCGGCTCCTCCTCGGTCCGACTGGCCAACCAGTCCCGCATCGCGGTCTGATCGGTGCCTCCCGTCGCCTCGATCGCCTGGGTCATGCCCTGACAGACCGCGAACGGGATCGCCTCGTCCTCGTCGGGATCCCGGCCGAACTCGGCGTTCCAGGCCTCGATGAAGTCGGAGTTGGTGAAGGGCTCACCGAGCAGCTCGCCCTCCCAGTTGGCATCGAGGTGATAGGCGCTGTAGATCAGCGTGCCGTTGGTGGCGTCACCCAACGCGTCGTAGAACTCTCGCTGGGTCCCCTGCGAGAAGAACGCCACGTCGGGCTGGTACCCGACCGTCTGCAGGGCGCTGACCAGTGCGATTGCCTCGTCGGGCGAAGCCGTCGTCACGACCAGCATGTCGGCGTCGGCTGCCGCGATCGAGTTCGCCAGGGTCAGCCAGTCGGTGAAGCCCACCGGCCACTGCTCCTCGAACACCGCCTCGTAGCCGTAGGTCTCGAGGTACCCGGGGGCCAGGCTGATCTTCTCACCCGTGTCCGGGATCTCGATCTCGCCACCGACCATGCCGTTGATGATCGCGGCGGCGAAGAAGTCGTCGGCGTAGGCCATGGCCACCGTCTGGGGCTTGTCCTCTTCGGCGATCAGGCCTTCGTCGACATAGTGGTCCAGCGCCAGGAAGACGCTCTCCCCGAGACCCTCTGCCGTCTGCTGCTGGAAGTAGAACAGGTACTCGTACCCGCGCTCCCAGATCCGCTGGGCGCCACCCGAGGCGACCGGATAGACGTATCCCGCCTGTTCGGCCACGGCGCTGGTCGGGAAGCTGATCAGGCTGGAGAACGTGCCGAGCAACGCGTCCACCTGATCGACGTTGATGAACCTCTCGTACTGCTGGACCGCGACCTCGGTGTCCGAGCGGTTGTCCTCAACGATCAGACGGGTCTGCCGGCCGAGCAGGCCTCCGCGCTCGTTGATCATGTCCAGGCACAACTGATACCCGTCCCGGTGCTTGGTGCCCGGGATCGAGAACTCGCCGGTCAGCGGCACGGAGGCGGCGAAGACGATCTCGCCTTCAGCATCACCTCCTCCCGTTGTGTCCGTTCCTCCTCCCGTGGTCGCCGTGGGTGCCTCGGTCGTGTCCGCACCACCATCGCCGGTCGTCGTGGTGGCGCCGTCCCCGGCGCAGGCTGCCACCAGCAGCGCCAGCACTGCCAACAGGCTCACCCATCTCCACCGCTTCTTCATTCTCTTCTCCTCCCAGCTAGAGCGCTTTTTCGCTCTGCGCTTCGTGGTGCGTTCGCACCGCGGGCGACTGTACCAATCGATTGCCGTCGGGAGCGTTGGTTTGTGGCCCCTACTAGCCAGAGGGTGAAACGGCGAGGACCACCGCGAGGATGTGGTGGGCGTTGACGGACTCGAACCGCCGACCCCTGCCTTGTAAGGGCAGTGCTCTAGCCAACTGAGCTAAACGCCCGAGGAGAAGCCAATTCTACGGCGAGGAAGCGAGGCACTCACATCACGCCCACCCGCCTTCGAAGGGCCAGGGTGCGTACCGCACGGGTCACCTGGGTAAGCGTGCCCCATGACGGTGGGAGACGGCCGAGGACTGACGTGGCCCGCCACGTGGTCGCCCACACGAGCAACTGGGTACGTCTTGGGCTCGTTCTTGGTCCTGCTCACCTGCTTTGCGGTGTTTCTCCAGGTCAGATCCGGGGAATCCCCGGGAGCCTCGGGATCGGTGATCGATGTCTTCAACGCTGGACTCATGTGGATGGTGTCGATCCTGTCTGTCGTGATGGCGTCGGTCCGCACCCACCAGCGCGCTGCTTTCCTGGCCTGGGTAGCGGCGTCGGCCGCCGCTGCCGGGCTAGCCATCGACGAGGTCTTCGAATACCACGAGCGGACGGTCGGCGTCGTCGGGGACGATGATTGGAGCAAGATCCTCATGCTCGGCGGCGCGGTCGTAGCCGTCGCGCTCCTCTGGCGGCTGGAGAGTCTTCCGCGCGGCGCCAAGATCTCACTCCTGTGTGGGATCGCCCTTCAGACCGCATATCTGGTCACCGACCTCGGGGACGGCGAGTTCTTCCAGCTGCCCATCGCCGAACCGGTCCTGAAATGGGTCGAGGAGATACTGGAGTTGCTTGCCATGCAGGCCTACCTCGTGGCCATCGTCTTGATCGTGGTGACCACGCTCGCTCCCCTGGTGAATCTCAGCACTGCCGCTTATCCGAAGCGAAGCGAGGCCGACGAGCTGCCGGTCTAGCTGGTGGGCAGAGCCTCGAGGATGAGACTCACGCTGACGTCGACCGGCTGGCGACCGTCGACGATCAGATCGGCATCCGGCATCACCTGCCGTAGCTGCTCTAGATAAACGTCACGCGCCAGCGGCTCGTACGCCTCGATATATGGGATCAGCGTTGAGGGGTCGGCCGAGAGCTCGCGTCTCACGAAACGCGCAAGTGCGATCTCGAGTGGCAGCTCGATGAACACCAGGAAGTCGATGTAGCTCCCACTCCCCCGGTGTCGCCTTCCCAAAGGAGCCTCGAACACCACGGTATCGCTGACCGGGCACACGGCAGCCAGCTCCGCTTCCAGCTCCGGCGTTTTCCACTCGTCGAAGTCGGCTCCGGCGGCGAGCCATCCTGGAAGGTCGGACGGCATCTCCACCGGGTGCAGGTCGAAGAAGACCGTGACTGCACCGGGCACCGCCTCCGCCAGCCCCCTGACGATGCTGCTCTTGCCGCTCCCGGCGGCACCCGAAACACCGATGACCTTCCCGATAAGCGCAGCCTACGAAGCTGCGATCAGACCGGCGATCCTCTCCGCCTCGATCCCGATCTGCCGAAGCCGGCCGGTTGGCGGCTCGTAGAAGCCGCAGAAGTAGAGACCCTGTTCGGAAGTCCTGCCGCCAGACACCAGCGGGCGGCCGTCGGCGTCGAGCACCCCGTCGACACCGGGAAGGATCTGGGCGATCCCCGCCTCCCAACCGGTTCCGAAGATGACCGCGTCGAACGGCTCGGAGGTCCCGGTGATGAAGATGACCCCGGTCTCGGTGAAGCGCTGGATCGCGGGCTGTGCCTTGATGGCACCCTTCTTGAGAGCAGCGATCGTGCCGATGTCGAGCATGGGGATCTTCTTGTGCTCGGCGATCTGCTGGAACGGACCCCAAGGGGCAGCCGGGACACCGATCTTCTCGACGTTGCCCACCGTCGCTGCCAGAACAGGCTTCGAGAGCCAGTCGGCCACCCGCGGTGGGAAGATCGACAGCCACCGGGCAATGGACAGGATCGGGATGCCGGCGATGTCCCGCGGCACCACCACCGACGGGCCACGCACGCTGATGTGAGGGTTGGCGCCGTGCTCCATCAGGTCGAGGGCGATCTCACCGGCGGAGTTTCCGAACCCGATCACCAGGACGTGCTTGCCGACGTAGGGATCCCCGTTGCGATAGTCCGCAGAGTGCAGGATCTCCCCCGTGTACGTCTCCTGGCTGGGGTATTTGGGCACCATGGGGATCCTGTTAAGACCTGTGGCGATGACCACGTTCCGGGCCCCGTAGACATCGCCTCCGGCGGTCTCCACCACCCACGAACCGTCCTCCCGGGAGACCTTGCTCGCCGCGGTGCCGAGGCGGACCTCGACACCCTGGGAAGACGCATAGTCCTGCATGTACTCGAAGACCTGGTCCCGGCTGGGATATCGGGGATACGAGGCGGGCATGGGCTGCCCGGGGAGACCGGAGATCTCCTTGTTGGTGTGGAGATGGAGACGTTCATAGTGACGCTGCCACGCCGGGGCGACCGTGTCACCGGCCTCGAGGACGACCGAATCCAGGCCCCGCCGTCTGAGGCCGGCTCCGGTGGCGATCCCGGCGGGACCGCCCCCGACGATCACCGTGTTCATCCTCTCCAACCACGGCGAGCCTACCCCTGACTAATTGGGTCGCTGAGCCTATTCAGACCTCTGTGGACAACTGACGATGGGTTATCGACAAATGCCAGAGAGTGAGCCGGCGTGTCCCTACGCTGGCCAAACGGCGGATAGAGGTCATGAGCAAACGGGCCATCGAACGTGAAATCAGTGACGAAGCCATCCGTCAGTATCTCGACGGGATCGGCACCTACGAGCTCCTGACAGCCGAAGACGAAGTCCGTCTCGCCAAAGCGATCGAGACCGGGCGCAAGGCAGAGCTCGCACTCGACAGTGAGCAGGACCCCGCAAAAAGGCGTCAGCTCCGTCAGATGATCAGGGCCGGCGAAGAGGCCCGACAGACTTTCATCCGGGCCAACCTCCGACTGGTCGTCTCCATCGCCAAGCGCTACAGCCGGGCCCGTCTCCCCTTCCTCGACCTCGTGCAGGAGGGCAACCTCGGATTGATCCGCGCGGTCGAGAAGTTCGAGTACCGCAAGGGCTTCAAGTTCTCCACCTACGCCACCTGGTGGATCCGTCAGGCCATCACCCGGGCGATCGCCGACAAGAGCCGCACGATCCGGGTCCCGGTCCACATGATGGACACCATCAACCAGATGCAGACCGCCGAGACCAACCTCACCAAGCGGCTGGGCCGCATGCCCACCGACGAGGAGCTGGCCGAGGAGTCGGGTCTGACGGTGAAGAAGATCATCGAGGCCCGCAAGGTCGCCCCGGAGCCGGTCTCCATCTTCGAGCCGGTCGGCGAGGACAACACCATGCTCGGCGACTTCATCGAGGACGTCGACGCAGCGGCCCCGTTCGAGCTCATCGCCTCGAAGCTGAACATCGAGCAGCTCCGGCACGTGCTCGACCGTCTCAACGAGCGGGAGCGCATCATCATCGAGATGCGTTACGGGCTCGGCGAGCGTGAGCCGGCCACCCTCGACGAGGTGGGGCGTCATTTCAACGTCACCCGTGAGCGCATCCGCCAGATCGAGGCCAAGGCCCTGGCCAAGATGCGTCACCCGTCCACCCCGGACGGGCTGCGGGAGCTGGCGGTCGGCTAGGCCGACGCCACCAGCTCCAGCAACTCCCCCCGATCCGCCTCCAGTGGAAGGTGAGCGTCGGCGTGCCGGGGGCGACCACGACCGCGACGGCGGTGATATGGCTGGCCGTCCCAGAAGATGACCCCACCCCAGACACCCCACTCCAGGTTCTCCTGGAGAGCGGTGTCGAGGCAGGCGACCCGCACCACGCACTGGGCGCAGATCTCCTGTGCTCTTGCCAGGTCGGCCGGGCTCTCCGAGAAGAAGAGCTCGTGGCTCCCCTCCTGAGTACATCGGCCTTCGATTTGTAGTTGTCTCAATCTGTCATTCATGTCGGTCTCCGTCAGGTGGGTGCCTTGCGGCAACAAAAAAGCCGCCGGGATCCGGCGGCCACATGTGGATCGATTTGTCGTCACATCACATGACGAAGGGCCGCCGTTTCGTGGTATTCGGCACGTCGGTGAGGCCAGCGAGGGCGCACGTGCAGAATTCCGCTGCTGCGGTTTCTGTTGCGGTGTTAGGCATCACGATCAACGCGCGCTCCTCTCTTCGACCCCGCCATCATGCCCGACTCGTGAGGCCACCGTCAAGGCAATTTGGAGATTTGTCTCGACGGCGGGCTCTTCACCGCCCTCCGGGGGCCACGTAGAGTACGGCGCCCATGTTGAGATTCATCTTCAACCTGTTCCGCGCCCTGTTCCTGGCGGTGCTTGGGCTCGCCGTCGCGGCCAAGTTCCTGCTCGAGTCGAACGCCCAGCCCGACACCGAGGAGATCGATCTGGTCGCCATCTTCGAAGGCCAGACGCTCATCTCGGAGGCGTCCCCGTTCTACGGCGGGAAGATCTTGACCGCCTTCGGCGGAGTGCTGCTCGATCTCAGGAAGGCGACACCGGCGCCAACCGGCATCTACCTCGACCTGGCCGTGTTCATGGGAGGAGTGAGCCTGATCGTCCCCGAGGGCTGGAGGGTCAGGTTCGAGGGCAAGACGATCGCAGGCGGGTTCTCCGACATGACCCGGACCACCGCTGATGACGACCAGCCCACGGTGACTCTCACCGGGTTCGTCGTCTTCGGGGGCGTCTCGGCCGCCACCAAGTCGCCTGTCGAAGCGGTCGCCTGATGTCCACCCGGATCGAAGCCACCCGTCTCATCCCGGGTCGTGGCGACGTCATCGAGAACGGCGTCGTCGTCATGGACGAGGGTGTCATCAGCTTCGCCGGCACCGCCGCGGACGCACCGGAGACACCCGATGCGGACGTGGTCACCACCGACACGGTGATGCCGGGCATGTGGGAGTGTCACGGCCACTTCATCGGGATCTACACCGCCAACATCGACGAGGCCTTCACCACCAGGCCCCAGCTCGCGGCGATGCGGGTCACCGCCGATGCACGGAGGGTGCTGGACGCCGGGTTCACCTCGGTGCGTGAGATGGGTGGCCTGGGCTCGTTTCTGAGCCGCTCCATCGAAGAGGGTGTCGTCGTCGGGCCCAATGTCTACGCCTCGGGAGGCATGCTCTCGATGACCGCCGGGCATGGTGACAGCCACAGTCTCGACCTCGACACCGCCCGCCTCCTCCACACCCACGTGTGGGGGGAGGACAACATCGTCGACGGCCCCGACCAGTGCCGGGCCGGGGTGCGTCGCATGCTGAGACTCGGCGCCAAGGTGATCAAGATCCACGCCTCCGGCGGTGTGCTCAGCGAGTTGGACGACCCGCATCTCCCCCAGTTCTCCAAGGAGGAGTTGGAGGCGATCGTTGACGAGGCCACCCGCATGGAACGTCTGGTGGGCGCCCACTGTCACGGCAAGCGCGGGATCATGGCCGCTCTCGAGGCCGGTGTGCGGACCATCGAGCACGGCACCTTCATGGACGAGGAGGCCGCCGAGGCCATGGTCGAGACCGGGGCCATCCTGGTGCCGACCCGGTTCATCGTCGATCTGCTCATCCGGGAGGGTGAGAAGCGGGGCATGCCGGAGTACGCCAAGAAGAAGATCGAGATGACCGCCGAGTCTCATGCCGACGGAGTGGCCCTTGCCATCGAGAAGGGCGTCCGGATCGCCTTGGGGACCGACATCTGGGCCACGGGCGTCTGGGGACGCAACGCCGAGGAGCTGCCCTTGATGGTCGCCTGTGGCATGACCCCGCTGCAGGCCATCGAGATGGCCACAGCCAACGGCCCGGCGACCTTGGGACCGCAGGCGCCCAACACGGGTCAGTTGAAGGAGGGCATGGACGCCGACGTGATCTGTGTCTCAGGCGACCCACTGGCCGACATCGCCGTCCTGGCCGATCCGGCCAACGTGACTCAGGTGTTCAAGGGCGGGGTCAAGTACAAGGGGTGAGCGTGGGGCGGCGCTAGGCGGAACGAACTCACCCACCTGACAATGCCGGGGTGGAACGCATCCACTCTCGATCCAGGCAAGCTCGCATCCGGCAGTTGCGAGTGATTTCGTCAGACGTCTGTGCCGGCGAAGGTCTTCACCAGACAGTTGCGTCTCTAACTCAAGTCGTTGTTACCGCCCGAGACGTCAATCTGAAGCCACCCTTGATCGAACATGAGGATGATGAAGCCGACGATGAACACCAGATTTGGGAATGGAATCCCCGCCGCACTCAGGATCTCTGAGACATTGCGCACTCCGAATTCTTCGTCATTCGGCGGCTTGGTCAGCTTGTCGAATACGAAAAGGGCGACACCCAAGCCCATCAGTACGTAGGCAACTATCTCCACAGCAGTCCTCCTCAGTCAGGTGACCGCCTGGCCGAAACCTACCAAGAGGTTGGGGGTCGGGGTGGGCCGTGCTGGACTTGAACCAGCGACCTCTCGCGTGTGAGGCGAGCGCTCTACCGGACTGAGCTAACGGCCCCCGGGGAGGACACAGATTACCGAGCAACGCCGGGCTAGGCGATGGGCCACAATGACGGCATGACCTCGATCGAGATGGGCCCGTTCCCCGACGTCGCCGGATACGAGGAGGCGCTGGCCCTCGACCGCTCTGATCCGCTCTCCGGATTCCGCGAGCGTTACCTCCACACCGATCCGGATCTGATCTACCTGGATGGCAACTCGTTGGGTCGTGCACCGGTCGCCGCCCTGGACCGAGTCGACGAGGTCGCCCGAAAGCAATGGGGCGACCGAATGATCCGGGCCTGGAACGACGGCTGGTGGGACCTCCAGATCCATCTCGGTGACAAGCTCGCCCCGCTGCTCGGCGCCGGCACCGGCGAGGTCATCATCTCGGACTCCACGTCGGTGAACCTGTACAAGCTGGCGTTGTCGGCGCTGATGGCGGCACCAGACGGACGCGACCAGGTGGTGACCGACGACCTCAACTTCCCCTCTGACCTCTACATCCTCGACGCCGCGGCCCGCCAGGCGGGGCGTACCCTCCAGATCGTGCCCTCCGACGGGATCAACGGGCCGGTCGACGCCCTCACGGAGGCAATCGACGACACCACCGCCCTGGTTTCGCTGTCACACACAGTGTTCCAGTCGGGCTACACCTACGACATGGCGGCAATGACCCGGATTGCCCACGAGGCCGGGGCCATGGTCCTATGGGACTGCAGTCACAGCGTGGGGGCTATGCCGGTCCCCCTCGGCCCGGCCGGCGTCGACCTCGCCGTGGGGTGCACCTACAAGCACCTGAACGGCGGGCCCGGCTCCCCCGCCTTCCTCTACGTGCGTCGCCACCTCCAGGAGCGGCTGGAGAACCCGATCGCTGGCTGGTGGGGGCACGCTGACCCGTTCGCCCTCGAACTCGAGTACCGACCGGTCTCGGGGATCCGGCGGTTCCACACCGGCACCATGCCCATCCTCTCGCTGGCGGCCATCGAACCCGGCATCGACGACGTCCTGGAAGCCTCAGTGGAGAGGATCAGGGAGAAGTCAGTGGCGATGACCGAGTACCTGCTCACTCAGATCAGGGAGCATCTGGAGACCGGTGGGTTCCGCTCTGCCAGCCCGGTGGACCCCGACCGACGTGGCTCTCACGTATCTGTCAGGCACGACGATGCATGGCCGATCAACCTCGCCCTGATCGAGCGGGCCGGCGTGATCCCTGACTTCAGGGCCCCGTACACGATCCGGCTCGGTGTCTCGCCCCTGTACACCCGGTTCGTCGACCTGCACACGGCGGTGCAACGGGTGGTATCCGTCGTGGATTCGGGCGTATACCGGGACTACGAAGGGGTAGTCGCCACCGTCACATGAAACGGCATGATTTCGAGCGCGAAGTCGATCGGGTCATCGAGTCCTTGCCCCAATGGGTTCTCGACGAGGTGGACAACCTCGTGGTGGTCGTGGAGGACGTGCCAATAGAAGAACAAGGCGACATTCTCGGCGTCTACGAGGGGGTATCCCTGGCCGAGCGTGGCGATTACTGGGGGGCCCTACCCGATCGGATTGTGATCTTCTACCGGCCTCATCTGGCCCTCGGGTTGAGCGACGAGGAGCTTCGAGCCGAGATCAGAAAGACCGTGCTCCATGAGCTCGGGCATCACCTCGGCATCGACGACGAGCGTCTCGCCGAGTTGGGCTGGGATTAGCGGCGCCGGGTCTCTTTGATGCCGGCTTGCCTCAGCACCGCCGCAGGTACCCCGAACTCAC
>DASSVE010000150.1:0-8438 GCA_035706345.1 Acidimicrobiia bacterium | reverse complement strand
AATCGCTCCAGGGTGGCGACGTCCCCGGCCTCATCGGCGCGGCCCAGGACATCCCGACCCGTGTTGATGTAGAAGGGGACCTGGCTGGCCTGCCCGGAGGCCAAGCCGGCCAGCAAGGCGATCTCCTCAGCGGAAGCATGTGGCGTCCCCACACTCACCGCACTCAGGCGTGTCGACGATGCGGTGGTCAGCTCGGCGATGGCCCCGCGCACCATTCCGGTGTCGAAGACGATCCTCTCCTCGGGTTCACGCCCGCCTGCAGCCATGGCGACAGTGACAGCCTCCGGGGTAACCCCGGCAACGTGGAACATCCCCACCGCCCCTGATGAGGCGGCCGCCGCCCCCAGAGCCTTGAGACGATCCTCGTCGGCCCGTTGGTCCAGACCAGTCAGCACGGCGACCCTCGTGCCCGCGGTCTTGCCGAGGAGATGGCCCACCGCGACGTAGAGCAGGTCCCGGTCCTTCCAGCCATCGGGGACGTCCACGTCGACTCGCATGGTGGCCCGGCGACCCTCGTCGGTGTGCAGACCCACCGCCGGCGCCCGCCCGGTGATGGCGCAGCAGATGTCGAGAAAGTCCCCGTAGCGGTTGGTGCGGGCGCCGAGGACCGAGTTGGCGAAGACGATGGCATTCGACTCCCCCCAGGCCACGTTGACGCCCGGTTCCGGACGTTCGGGGAGTTGGTACGGGGCACAGGTCCAGGTCGGTCGACACCCCATCGCCTCGTATGCGTCCATCAGCATCCTGGCTTTGGTCTTGGTCACAGGATCGCCGCGATACAGATCGGGGTGGAGCAGATCGAGCGAGGACACGTTGAGGGTCGTCGGAACGGAGACCTTGGCGCCGTCAGAGACCAGTCTCTCGGCGAAGTCGAGGCTCGCCTGACCGTGGTAGAGACACCCGTCGATGTGGGCTCCCGAGATGTCGAGTAGGACCGGTGCACCCAGCGCCTCACCGGCCGCTACCACCAGTCGCATCGCAGCGGCCATGGCAGGGCCTCTGTCCCCGGCGAGGGCGGCCAGATCCGGTTCGGTGAGACGCATCCGGTCACGATACGGTGGCGTCTTGCCGGAAGAACAGCACGTCTCGACCCTCCCCTCGCGCTCTCTCACGGCGATGGTGGTGGTGCCCGCCAGCCTGGTGCTGGGGGCGCTTCCCCTGTTCATGGTCGGTGGCCTCGCAGTCCAGATCAAGGAGGAGTTCGGGTTCACGGAGGCGGCGCTGGGCGCCGCGGTGACCATCGGATTCGTCGTCGGGGCTCTGTCGGCCCCGCTCACCGGCCGGCTGGCCGACCGGATCGGCCCGAAGGCATCGATCTACCTGGGCTGCGCCCTGAGCGTGCTCTCCCTTCTTGGGCTGGGGCTCATCACCACCGGGTGGTCAACGATGGTGGTTTTCCTCTGTCTCTCCGGTCTGGCCGTGGCAGTGACGGATCCGGGCTTGGCCATCCTCGTGGGGCGAGCCGTGCCTCCGAACAAGCAAGGTCTGGCCTTCGGGATCAAGGAGGCCTCGATACCCGCCGCCACGTTGGCCGCCGGTCTCGCCGTTCCTGTCATCGCTCTCACAGTGGGTTGGAGGTGGGCCTTCGCGGTGGGTCTGATCCCCTGTGCCCTGGTCCTGACCCTGCTTCCGCGGGTCACCCTCAGGCCGGTTGTGCCGACCGCGGAACGTCCCGGCACGGAGCCGGTTGAGCCTCGGAGAAGCTATCGGGCTCTGCTCCTCGTCGCGGTGGGTGCCGCCCTCGGAACCACCGCCGCCAGCGGAGTGGGGATCTTCCTGACCGACAGCGCGGTGGCCATGGGCCTCAGCCCGGCCGGCGCCGGTCTCCTGCTCGCCGTCGGCGGCGTTGCCGGGATCGTCGCCCGTGTGAGCTCGGGAGTGGCTGCGGACCGCATCGGTGGACCTCAGTTCAAGCTCATCTCGATGATGCTGGCGGTGGGGGCGGCGACGATGGCGCTGGGCGGCACGGGCAACATCGCGTTGCTGGTCCTGGGCACCGTGGGCGTCTTCACCGGCGGCTGGGCGTGGACCGGCATCTACTTCCTGTCGCTGATCCGAGTCTTCCCGGAGCGACCGGGCGCGGTGGTCGGGATCGGCACGGCCGGGCTCGGTTTCGGCAACGCCGTCGGCCCGCTCCTGTTCGGGGTGGTCGCCCAGACCTTCTCGTTCGGAACCGCCTGGCTGGTGGCGGCACTGGTGGCCGCGATGGCGGCGGTGTTCATGGGCGTGGCCCGGTCTCGTTTCTGAGCCCGCTCTCGAGGCGGTCTGGTTCTGTCAGTCCTCGAGGACCTGGACCGTGACGCTGTGGACCGCGTTGTTGGCGTAGCCGCGGGAGTTCCAGGGTGGGTTCAGCGGTTGAGTGGCGCCGCTGGTGTCGGTGGCCCTCGCCATGATGGTGACCGTGCCCGGCTCCGCGGTCACCACCGCCGACCAACGAACCGGACCCCACGGGCCCCCGGTCTCCCGTTGTGCCAGATCGGCCTCGTGCCATGTGGCGCCGCCATCGATCGACACTTCCACCGAGGCGACGGTCCCGTGCCCGGTCCAGGCCGAGCCACGCACGTCCATCGCACCCACCCAGGTGTCGCCGTCGAACGGTGAGCTGATGACCGACTTCACCTCGATCTCGTCGACCGGCGCCGCCTCCTCACGCTCGGGGTCGCTGTAGAAGCGGTACTCCTTTACGAAGTAGCCCTCGAACTCGTCCCTCACGCCTTCGACCCGGGTGAGCCACTTCACGGACTTCATCCCGTAGTGCCCGGGCACGATCAGACGTACCGGCGCCCCGTGCTCGACGTTGAGGGGCTGGTTGCCGATGTGTGTGGCGAGTATGGGCAGGTTCGAGAGCGCCAGATCGCGGTCGATGGAGTACTGATACGGGATGCTGCCCAGCCGGCCCACCACGCCGCGATCGGCGCCGGTGAAGACCACGTCCACCACGCTTTCGGGAAGATTGCCCAGGACGTCGGCCAGACGGACCCCTCGCACCGAGATCGGCGAGACACCGCCATGTCGCCAGGGCACCCCGTCCGGCACCGGGTCCATCATGGCCCGCCCGTTGCCGGCGCACTCCAGCACGACCGCTCGCTCGATCTGGTCGAAGGTCTCGAGCATCTTCGGAGTGACGAATCTCAGAGCCCGACCCGGCATCGCGATGTGGAAACCGTCCGGCGGGGTGGGCAGCTGGAAGTGGCTGCGCGCGAACATCCCATCCTGACCGATCATCTCCCCGGTCAGAGACTCGACCCTCACACCCTTGTTGAGCTTGTCGCTCGATATGTATCCCGGCGAGGACAAAGCTGCTTCCTCTTGACCGCTAGTGGAGACGGCAGGCTAGTGGGGCGTCACCCGGGCTGAACATTCCGGATCAGCCCGATGACGATCCCCTGTGTCAACGCCTCCCACGACGCCTCGATGATGTTCTCGTGCACACCGATCGTTCCCCATGACGAATCGTGGTCCGATGTCTCGATCAAGACCCGCACCCTGGCCGACGTGCCGTCCTTCGAGTCGAGGACCCGCACCCGGTAGTCGGTGAGGCGCAGATCGCTCACCGCGGGGAAGCGGTCACGGAGGGCGCCGCGCAGGGCCATGTCGAGGGCGTGGACCGGGCCTACTCCCTCGCCAACGCTGACCCGGCTCTCCCCCTCGACGATCAGACGCACCGTTGCCTCCGTGCGCACCGAGCCATCCGCCCCACGCTCCGAGCGGACGTCGAAGGAGTCCGGTTGGAAGAACGGGTTGGACCACCCGGTCATCTCCCTCACAAGGAGCTCGAACGACCCGTCGGCGGCCTCGAAGTGATAGCCCCGATGCTCCCGCTCCTTGACCTCGTCGACGATCCGCGCCGCGAGCTGGTCGTCGACCTGGAGACCGAGCTCCTCGGTCTTGAACAGGACCGAGGCCTTGCCGGCGAGCTCGCTGACCACCATGCGGGTCTTGTTGCCAACACTGAGCGGGTCCTCGTGCTCGTAGGCGTCGGGACGTCGGGCCAGAGCCGAGGTGTGCAATCCGGCCTTGTGGGTGAAAGCCGAGGAGCCGACGTACGGGCGATGTGGATCGAGAGTCACGTTGACGATCTCGGCGATGTGATGCGAGATCGAAGTGATCAGACCGAGATCGCCGGCGATCGCCTTCTTCCCCATCTTGACCTCGAGATCGGGGATCAGGGTCGACAGGTTGGCGTTGCCGGTCCGCTCCCCGTACCCGTTGATGCACCCCTGGACCTGCGTCACGCCGGCTTCCACCGCACCCAACGAAGAAGCCACCGCGGTCCCGGCGTCGTCGTGGTAGTGAACGCCGATGTGGGCGTCGGGAAAGACCGCATTGATCTTCTGGATGACCTCGACGGTCTGATGCGGCAGCGATCCCCCATTGGTGTCACAGAGCACCAGACGCTCCGCACCGGCTTCATGAGCAGCCCGGAGGACGGCCACGGCGTAATCGGGATTGGCGCGGTAGCCGTCGAAGAAGTGCTCGGCGTCGAAGAACACCCGTCGTCCGTGCGATCGCAGGAAGTCGACAGACTCCCCCACCATCCTCAGGCCCTCGTCGAGATCGACCTGCAGGGCGTCGGTCACGTGGTAGTCCCAGGACTTCCCCACCAGGCAGATGAACTCGGTCTCCGCATCCATCAGCGCCCGCAGTTGTGCGTCGCCTGCGACGTTGCCCCCTGGGCGACGGGTCGAGCCGAAGGCGGTCAGCACGGCGTTGGAGAGATCGAGCTCGGTCCGGGCCTTGGCGAAGAACTCGGTGTCCTTTCGATTGGCACCTGGCCAGCCACCTTCGATGAAAGCGACACCAAGCTCGTCGAGCAGACGGGCCACCCGCAGCTTGTCGTTGACGGTGAGGCTGATCCCTTCCTGTTGGGACCCGTCTCTCAGTGTCGTGTCGTATATCTCTACATCCATGGTTCGCACCTGGCCCTGAAATTGGAAAACCCCCTGCTCGGGCAGAGGGTTTTGGGCACAGACCGAGAAGGTCTGCGCCTAGTCGATAATGATGATGGTCGAGAAGTGGCTGGTCTCCATCAATCGTGAGTATGGCCCTACAGCCGCGCGTGGTCAAGGTCGATTCTCTCTTGGAACCTGTGAATGTTCGTATAGGCTTGTCCCGGGCCTGGCTGGGATGTGACGTTTGGAGGGAGAACGGATGACATCCTTCGACGCAAGACTCCGGCTGACCAACCAGCCCGGGTTTCCCCTTGGTGTTGAAGTCGACCTGACGGGCGAGCGAATGGTGGTGACGTCGGGGGGCAAGGAGATCGCCGATTGGCCACTCGATGAGATCCGCGTGATCTCGAGAGCCGACGGGTTCCACATCGAGGCCGAAGGCGAAGAGGTTGTGCTCAACGTCTCCGACGGGAGCCGTTTCGCCCGGGAACTGGGGATCGCCTAGATCACTCTTCGCGGCGCAGGGTTACCGTCCTGGGCTGGTCACCGTGTTCCCTCAGCACCGACACGTCTGAAGCACCCACCGTTGCCAGGGCATCAGATATCCGGTCGACTTCATCGTCCGGAACCTCGATGGTGACCACGAACCCGTCGCGCTCGATGGCGTCGAGGAAATGGGTCTCGGTGGTCTTCACCTTTGTGGCGTCGTGATCGGTGGCGCCCAGCAGCGCACCAATGAGACCTCCGGCAATCGAGCCACCGACCGCTCCGGCTGCGCCGGCCAGTGCTGCCGCGGCCACGGTCCCAACCGCGAGCAGAGCCCCGATCGGCGTGGCCAGCACCACACCCCCGGCGCTGGCGAGCAAGACACTCCCGACCCCGGCAGCTCCGCCGCCGATGGCCCCTCCGACCGCACCCTTCTTGGCCTCGGTGCCCGGGTCCTCGAAGTGGTCGACGTAGACGATCACCTCGACCTCTTCCTGCTTCGGAACCGACTTCTCCCGCCACACCACGCCGATGGAGTCCTTGTCGACCCCGAGAGCGACCAGACCGTCGATGGCTGTTTCGGTCTCCTGTCGGCCCGGAAAGACCCCTACGACTGCGGGCATGTCTATCGCTCCCTTTCGGAAAGGGTACCCATATACATCGGTTCTCACCGCAAATAGCGTGAGCGTGTGATCAGCGGTCCCGGAACAGCCAACCGATCAGGTTGACGATCACGGTGAGGACGATGCTCACCACGATCATCGATGTGATCGGGATGAACACCCGCGAGTTCTCGCCCTCGATGTTGACGTCGCCAGGCAGATGACCGAACCAGGAGAACAACCCCGGTGCGTACCTGACGAGGACGCCGACCACCAGGAGACCGGCACCCAACAGCATCAAGAGATTTCCCACCCGCATCCTCCGAGGTTATCGAGCGGGTGAGAAACGTTCGATGGGGGTCGATCAGCCGGCGTTGGATTCGATGAAGGCGAGCACCCGTTTCCAGGCGTCCGCCGACTCCTCCCCGAACTCGGAGAACTTTCGGTCGAAGAACGAGTGTGGGGCGCCCGGGTAGACGACCACTTCGTTCGGGACGCCGGCTGCGTTCAGGGCGTCTTCGAAATCACGCACCGCTTCCAGCGGTATCGCCTGGTCGGCACCACCCATCAGGGCGAGAATCGGGCACTCCATCTCGCCAACCCGGTCGATGACCGCGTCCGTCTCGCTGCGCCGGGGCCGGCCGTAGAAGCCGGCCGCACCGGCGAGACCGTGGCCTTCGGCGGCCTGGTGCCAGGAGTTGGAGCCTCCGAAGCAGAATCCCACCGTGAAGAGACGCCGACTCGGGTCTGCCGAGCGGAGATGGGCCGCAGCAGCGGCCACGTCGTCGCGGACGCCTTCGACGGTGCTCTTCTCCACGTGCGGCCGGTAGTCCCAGTCGTCGGGCCGCTCTCCGGAGCCGGCCGTGCGGCCGAAATAATCGATGGCCACCGCGTCGTGACCGCTTTGGGCGAACAACGCCGCCAGGTCCTTGTAGAACTGGAACAAGCCCCGAACGTCGGGCAGGATGATCACCCCGGTCGACGACGGCTGCTCGCCAACCGCCTCGAAGGCCATCAGCTCATTTCCGTCTGACGCGGTGAGCGTCAGGTCTCTCGTCGAGATCGGTCGGTCGCCTGCGGGGATGGGGGGTGTTGAGTCGTGGTCGAAGCACATGACGACAACCGTACCCATCCGGTGGTCGGGGATACCTCGCGCATAGCATCGCGTCGTGTCCGCCAGGTTCTGGGAGTCTCTCGAGAAGCGCTATCGCCCGTCGCCGGGGCTGACGACGCTGGAGGACCCCTCGCTGGCGTCGAAGGTTCCCGTGGCCAACGGACTGGTGGCCATGGCCAACGCCGGGATCCTCACTGTGCTCCTGTTCGCCTATTCAGAGCCCGCCACCGCATGGGTGGTGCTCGCAGTCACCGTCTGTTACGTGGCGGCCACCACGATCTACCTGAAGACCGGGAATGCGGCGCTGTACATCAACATCATGGTCTGGTCGAGCCTCGTCCAGAACGTGGCCGTGCACGTGATGCTTGGCGGGTACGTCTGGTCCGGGGGATTCCTGATGTGGGGGATCCTGGTCTCGACGAGCGTCGCCCTATTCCTGCAGCCCCGGGTCGCGATTGCGATCACGTCCTTCTACATGGTGGCGGCGGTGATCCTCATATTCCTGGAGGCGCCCATCCGGGCGAGTCGCACCGAGCCCAACCCGACCCTCTCGGCCCTGCTCGCCTTCGACGTGATATTGATCAGCCTGATCGTGATCGTCCCGGTGGTCATGCTCCTCCTCGGACAGCTCAGGACCGAGCGGGACAGATCGGAGTCGCTTCTACGCAACGTCCTGCCCGACAGCATCGCCGAACGGCTCAAGACGTCGCCCGGTCTCATCGCCGAGGGCTACGACTCGTGCACGGTGCTCTTCGCCGACCTGGTCGGTTTCACCGACCACGCCAGGAATGTGACTCCGCAGCGGCTGATCGAGGAGCTCAACGAGGTGTTCTCCCGATTCGACAGCCTGGTCGGTGAATTCGGGGCGGAAAAGATCAAGACGATGGGCGACGGCTATCTGGCCGTGTCCGGTGCTCCCGAGCGGCGTCAGGGCCACGAACTGGTGATGTGTGGTCTGGCGCTGGGAATGCTCAACGCGATCGGAGATGTGAACGAGGCAATGGGCACGACCTTCGCACTCCGCATCGGTCTGGCGACCGGGAGTCTCGTTGCCGGCGTGGTGGGCACGGCCCGCTTCACCTACGACCTCTGGGGAGACACCGTCAACCTCGCCAGCCGGATGCAGACCTTGGCCGACCCGGATTCGATCAGGGCGACCGCCGACCTGGCAGGTGCGGCTGGAGACGGCTTCCAGTTCGTCGATGGAGGCACGTGCGTGGTCCATGGTGTCGGTGAGGTCGACACGAGGATCCTGGTCGGTCGCAGCTAGATCGGCTCCAACTGGTCGTACGTGCACTCCTCCGGCTTCTTGTCTTCGCGGAAGCCCTTGAAAGACGGAGCACG
>DASSVE010000149.1:0-15633 GCA_035706345.1 Acidimicrobiia bacterium | reverse complement strand
AGGTAGGCGTTGTTGACGGCGCCGATCGGATCCCAATCGTCAGACTGACGTTGGCGTTCACGGGCCCTGATCAGACCCTCGGCGGTCCACAACGTCATCTGGGTGTCGTCGGAGAAGATCGCAGACCTGTCGCTTGTGTAGCCGGTGACACCCGCCGGGCCGTAGGTCCGGTGGATCCCCTCGATCCGCTTGAACTCGACCGGCTCGCGATGACGTCCCCGACTGCGCCTCCGATAAAGGTCCCCAGGACCCGGGATATGGCCGATGTCACTGTTCAGGCTCGACCGGATCGTCGGGAAACCAGGCGACGAACTTCGTGTAACAGTCGTAGCCGAGACTCGAGATCGTCTCGCAATGGGCCTTGGCCGCGTCGGATGTCCCGAAGTAACCGGAGTAGACGACCCAGTATCCCGGGCTGAGCGTCCCGTACACGGTGCTCCAAAGAACCTCCGCCGAGATACCCGTGTCCGAATAGAAGTCGGCGGCCCAGTCATCGGCGTAGTCACCATCGAATTGGTCGTCCGGTAGAGAGGCCAGGATCGCCGTCCAGAAGTCGCCGAGCTGATCTGCTGGGGACCCTTCGTCACACGACGGGTCCGGATAGGTGGGGCCTTCCAGCATGGCGTCGATCTCGGGGCGGACCACGTCCGAGGAGTAGATCTGAGGGACTATCTGGGCGCCGGTCGGATTGGCCTCGAGACTGGTGACTATCCCCACCACGTCACCGAACGAGTCCAAAGCCGGTCCCCCACTGTTGCCGAAGTCGATCTGACCGTCGGTCCTGATGAAACGTCCGAATCCCTCCTCGGTGCCGAAGCTGAGGACGTTGCCCGGCGTCACGGTGAAGTCGCCGTCCGGAGCCGGATAGCCGAGCGTGACAATCGGGTCACCGAGACTCACGGCGTCCGGGCTCGCCCACTCGAGCTGGGTCGGGAGAGTGCCGGACACCTCGATCACGGCAACGTCGGGAATCGGAGCCGACCCCAGTACCCGTCCCTCGAGAGTCTCGCCGTTACGGGATACCAGGGTGGGATTCGAGTCGAATGCGACCACGTGATGGTTGGTCACGAGATGGGTCGGTGAGATGGCGAAGGACGAACCTGACGAGAAGTCCCCGCAGCCTTCGACGTCGACCCGCCACACCGCGTCACCGAACCTCTCGCCGATTTGAGCCGGGCTCAGCGCGACAGGAGACTGCGCCACGGTCGTCACACCGTCAGGAGAAGTCGTAATCGACCGAATCGATGTGGATGTCGAGCCGGGGACGCTCGATGAGGCGACCGACTCCGGCTGATCCTGGGACCCCAGGAGGAAGACCGACGCAACGACGCCACCGGTCACGAGCACGGCAGCCACCGCCGAGAGGAAGACAGTCCTCGCGGTCAGACCCGAGAGTCTGCGCCCGCACTCGGGGCAGAACCGATCGTCCGGGTCGACGTGCGCGCCGCAATTGGAGCAGTAGTTAGTCGTGGTACCTCGCCATCGGGACCCTGCGATGGTATCGGCGGGCTCGGTTCACCCTGGCCATGTTCCAGCCCCGACCGCCCCGATCCGGTGTGCGTGAAGGCTTTGCCAACCGGTCAGCTGGCGCCCAGTGAGGCGGCGAAACCGACCACGGTCCAGACTCCGGCCTGCGCTCCGCCTTTCTGCATCGCGTACGGCATCAATGAGTCGGTGAGCATGGCCAGCAGACCGCCGGCGGCGAGAGCGGCGGCGCGGTCTCCGGTCGCCCCCAGCCCCTCGCCTGCCAGGTAGCCGAGCCAGGCGGTGACCGCACAGGCCAGCACGACGACTCCCCACATCCCGACCATTCTCGTCCGCGACCAGCCCGACTGAGACAGGGCGGCCGAAGGCGCCAGCGCCTGGGGCAGGTTGGAGATGAACACAGCGCCGAGAAAGGCAGCGCTGATCATCTGGCCGGCCGCCACCTGGATGCCGAAGATGATCGACTCGGGCACGCCATCGACCACCGACCCGACGACGATTCCCAGCGGTCCGGCGTCGTCACCCTCGCCGTACTTGCGCTCCACGATGTTGTCCGCGACGACAAAGATGGCGGCGCCGATCAGGAGCCACAGCGCCACTTCGAGATGATCCATCACCTCGGCTTCTGGGATGAGGTCGAACGCAACAGCGGCGATCAGCGATCCGGCGCCGAACCCGGCCAGCCCGCCTATCACCTTGGTGCTGGGACGCCACCAGTAGACGGCGAGACCGGCGATCAACAGCGAGGATTGGGCGATGCCGCCCAGGGCAAAGGCTTTGAGACCTTCCACGATGTGACCATACGGATCGGTGCCACCGATCCGTCATGCGGTTGGGATGATTCTTCTCTGACGCTCCCAGTTCGTCGCATGGCTGGTGAGGTGGAACCAATCACAGCTCAGGCAGCGATAGACCCTGGCGTATTCACGATTCCAGTCGACTACGGCGATGAAGGCGCGCGCCGCTTTCGTGCTCCGGAACGAGACCTTCCCCGTCGCCGGACAGCGCGCTGCCGTTCGATAGTGCCATTTGCGGTACGTCCTTGCCACGTACTCGTCCTCCGTTCATCGGCGAAGGTACGAGTCGGGTGTGACAAGTCTGTTGCCGAAAGGCTTGGGGGCAGGGGACGGCTCCGGCTCCCGGCTGGCTGTCTCTACCCCTCGACGAACCGGCGCCCCACCGAGGCGCAGACCGAGTAGAACGGATCGATCATGTTGCCGACCTGGAGCCGGCCTACCTGACCGAGGAGAACGTACGCATCCTCCCGGTCGAATCCATAGGACGTAATCAATCTCCGGGCAAGGTCGGTGTAGGCGGCCCGAGCACAGTCGCTCAGGCTCACTCCTTGGAGGCCAGCAATTGAACCGATGGCTTCGACCGTGTTCAACTGAGGCAGCGAGACGAACCCCGACGTCTCACGGTCGGAGACGCGGACGGTCAACTCGACTGTGGACTCGATCTCGATGCCCACACCGGTGATCTCGCCGTCGCCCTGGGCGGCGTGGGCATCGCCAAGAGACAGCAGCCCTCCGTCAACATTGACCGGAAGCACCAGGGTCGACCCGGCGGTGATACCCGGCTGGTCCACGTCACCCAGGTATTCGGGTGCCTGGCTGAAGCTCATCCGGCGCTCTCGTGGCGGGGCGACACCCACCGTCCCCAGGAACGGGTGGATGGGGATGGCTCTATCACGACCACCGGCCCGCAGGTGAGCCGCCTCGGAGTCGTAGGCGATCTCTTCAAGGCCGACGGGCAGAGGATCTTGCAGCCCGTAGACGTCCGTGGTCAGCGCACCGAAGCCACGGAAGCTCCCCGTCCAGCCGGTGCCGACAAGCGGACGCGGCTCAACACGATGGAAGTCGACTTCGAGGATGTCGCCCGCCGCCGCTCCGGTAACGGCAAAGGGCCCGGTCAGCGGGCACGCTCCCCCGAGCCGCTCGATCACCTCGTCGATGTGCATCCCCTCGGGCCGGGCCTCGCGCCAGATGCCGCAGATCGAGTCGGTCGTGTCGACAATCACTCGCTCACCGTCGGCGAGCTCAGCGATGGGCTCGGCGACCGGGTCGAAGAAGAGAGTCGTCTGGCCGGCGTCGAAATGGCGGAGGTCAGCCATAGGCCTGCTCGTAGGCCTCCACCGCCATCTCGAAGCACTCCATCGGCGCCCGGATCACGCCGGCACCGATCTGACCACCATCTTTGCCCCCAAGGCCTCCATCGATCACCGGGGTGATCCCGGTCTCGACCACCTTGAAGATGTCGATGCCGACCGGTGTGCCACGAAACTTGAAGTACGGGATGAAGTAGTCAGGGTGCTCTCCCACCGTTATCCGGTACATGTCGAGGTTGTTGTCGATCATCACGTCGGGACTTCCGCCCTGATACTGCTGTAGCGGGAAGGCACACGCCTGGGCGAACCCTCCCAGCCCGGCTGTCTCGGTTACGTGGCTCTCACCGCCCATCCACACCAGATCGGCTTCGCTGTAGCCCTCGAAGTAGTGCCCGTCGACCACGGCATGCGGGCCGACGAACCACTCTCCTCCCAGGCCCGAGACCCTGATCCCATACCCATTGCATGAGATGCTCATCGTCGTGACCACGCTCGAGCCCTCAACCCCGGACGCAGAGTCGACCGCTGCTTTGGAAGCCGCCATCGAGAGACGCAGGAAGAAATAGTCGCTTGCCTCGAGGAAGGCGAGGACCGACTTGACCGCTTGGGCAGCCTCGCCCGTCGCGCCCACCCAATGCGGATAGAGCGCCCGCCCAAAGAGAAGTGTCCCCGCAGTGTTGCGGCTGTGAAGCTCGTCTCCCATGCGAAGCGCCCGTGACATCATCGGCTTGAGCGGGATGCCGCCGGAGGCAAGCACGGCGTCCCTGATCGCAGGCGCCGCCACTTCGTCGATGAAGTCGAGACGCGCCTTGACGTCGTCCCCATAGGTGCCGTAATTCAGTCGTCGTTGCGACTCGCCTTCGTAGAAGTTGCAGAAGGCGAGATTGCCCGCGGCCCGATTCTCGACGACGAACACCGGCATCGAGGCTGTATAGATGCCGGCGACCGACCCGACCGCGCCGTGGTGATGGCAGGGCTCGATCTCGATTTCTCCGGACTCGAACTTGGACACAGCATCGTCGATGTCAACGGCAAGGCCTTCATGAATGGCCCCATAGATCAACGCGTTGCGCTGTGGGCCGACGTATTCGGACCACGCATGGGGAGGGCCTGAGGTGAGGATGGTGTTCGAGTTCATCCCCGGGATCACCTCGCCGGCCAGCCGCACATCGACGAGCACCGGGTCGCTCTCGACGAGGCGGCGCCACGTCTCGTGATTGGCCGCCTCTCTCCGCTCGTGATCGATCATCGGAGCCCCCTCACCACAACCTCAGGTACTTTTCGACCTCCCACTGGCCGACCACCGTGTTGTATTCATCCCACTCCAGACGCTTGTAGGCCTCGAAGTCGGCGTGGAACTCCTTCCCGTAAGCGTCCGCGATCACGGAGTCGACCAAGAAGGCGTCGAGGGCCTCTCCCAGGTTGCGTGGCAGGCGGTGAACGCCGGCCGCGGCCAGCTCGTCTTTCGACTTGGTGTAGGTGTCGAAATTGATCGCCGGGCCCGGGTCGAGCTCCCGCTCGATGCCGTCGAGACCGGCAGCGATGGAGACCGCTAGAGCCTGATAGAGGTTGGCGGCGCTGTCTGCGTTCCGGATCTCGAGGCAGCGGCGGTTCACCGGGAGCCGACACATGAGGGTCCTGTTGTTCGACCCATAGGCCTTGAACACCGGAGCCCATGAGATCTCGTTCATCAGCCCGCGGGGAAGGAGTCTCTTGTAGGAGTTGACCGTAGGGCAGAGCACCGCACTCAACCCATCGGCGTGGCTCAGGATCCCCGCCGTGAACGACAGGGCCAGGTCGGAGTACCCGGCGACGTATCCGCGCTCTCCTTTGCCTTCGAGCAGATTCGCCCCGGTCTCCGCGTCGGCCAGTGAGATATTGATGTGGGCGCCCGATCCGAACGCCGTTGAGGTCGGTTTGGGCATGAAGCTGGCGAAACAGCCGATGCTGCGAGCCACCGCCTTCGCCATCAGTCTGAAGACGATCATCCGATCTGCCATCCCGAGGGCATCCGTGTAGGAGAAGTCGAACTCGTACTGGCCGTTGCCCCCTTCGTGGTCGAAGGAGTAGAGACCCCAGCCGAGCTGATTCATATAACGGACCATGGGCTCCAGGAAAGGCTCGGCCAGGATGGTGGCTTCGAGGTCGTATCCGTCGGTTGGCTCATTGTCGAGATCCTCGGCGATGAACGGCTCCGGACCCGACTCACCCTCCCGGTAGACGTACACCTCGGGCTCGATACCGACGTTCACCTTGTACCCGAACTCGGCGGCCCGCTCGACCTGCCGCTTCAGCATGGCTCGACTGTCGTACGTGTAGGGCTTGTCGTGGAAGTACAGGTCGGCGGGAGCCACGGCATACCGGGGCTCCCAGGGCAACTGCACCAGCGCCTCGGTGTCAGGTATCGAGACGCATTCGTCCTCATTGGGCCCCAACGGCCCCATCCCTTCCAATGCGCCCACGGTGTAGAGCTCGGAGCCGTTGGCCCATTGCTGGAGCTTGTCGATCGGGACGGCCTTCGACTTCGGCACCCCGTGGATGTCCACATAGGCGCCGAACAAGACCTCGACCCCCTTCTCCTTCAGGTCTGCCTGCAGTGCAGACAAATCTGATCCTTTGCTCATCTTGGAACCTCCATTCATCCTGACGTCGCCTGGTAGCTGTGAACTCGTCCGCCCCCGATGCGGATCAACGCACCCTTGAGGACCCCCTCGCCGTACTCCGATCCCGGGTTGATCGCCACCGTCCGACCGATGCGCTCCTGGCCGGCCGCCTCATGGATGTGGCCGTGGAGGCTCAGCAGTGGCTGGTGGCGCTTGATGGCGTCGAGCACAGCCACCGAGCCGACGTTGTCCATCACCGTCGCCCCGGCCGATGTCACGACTTCGAGGTCCGGAGTCAGCTTGGGGGCTACGTCGAGTGAGGTCCCAAACGGGGGTGGGTGCAGGTTGAAGATGGCCGTCTCCACCGATTGAAGGCCGGCCGCCATGTCGTCGATGTGAGACTCGATGTCTGCCTCGTCGTACTCGCGGGGCGTATCCCAAGGGGTCCGGTTCGTCCACCCGGTGGAGATCATCTCGTGGCCGGGGGCGATCTCAACCGCGCGTCCCTCCACGTTGACCAGCACGTCGCCGCCATGCCGCCCGATCACGTCGTCGATGTAGTACGGGTCGTCGTTGGCGGGAGCGGTGTAGATCGTGGTTCCCGATGGTCCGAGTTTCTCGGCGGCGTACTCGATCCATGCCACGAGCCGCTCGGTCATCAGCTCACCGAACAGGTCGTCTACCTTCTGAGGATCAGCCTCGAGCTGATCGAATTCTTCTTCGTCTACCTCCACCGGATAGAAGCCGGCGTCCGCCACCCTGCGCTTGAAGGCGGGGAGATCGTCCGCTTCGAGCTCATGGAGCTTGCCCATGAACCTCGCCTCGAGCCCCGAGGGACGACTGACGATCGGGATCACCAGCTTCCCCGTGAAGTCGCCGCCCAATACCAGGACATCGGCCCCGTAGAAGTCGCTTGCGGCCACGAACTTGCGCCAGCACACCTCCGAGCCGTGGAGATCGCTGGCGAAGAAGATCGTGGTGGTCTCCTCCTTCTTCTTCTCGCTTCTCAAGAGGGCCATCAGTAGGTATCCCGTGGTATGTCGACGTCCTGCCACCACTGCTTTCGCTCGCCAATGACATCCCGCATCTTCCAGCCGGCCGTCTTCGGCTTCGCCTCGATCGCATCGAGCATCGCCCCGATCCGCTCCTGCGCCTTCGGGTCGACCTCTTTGCGAATTCGCTCCAGGTTCCGTGTCGCAGTCCGCCAGAAGCCCCAATCGCCGGCGAGGACACCGGAGAGGTAGTCGAGGTCGACGATCTCGGGATCGTCTGTCGAGGCGCCCAGCGAATGGGTCGACAGGAGCGAACCGACGTCGCTGATGTCGCCTGGTGTCAACTCGACAATCTGGAGCTTCGACAGGAGAAGGTCTTCGATCGGGAGGGTTGGGCCGGAACCGAACCGCTTGCTCACATCGAGTCGATGGCACAAGTCGAGCTGGTCGACCCAGACATCCACGTCGATGCCGGTGTCCTGATTCCGGAACAGGTAGCGGGTTCCCTCCATCGCCACGAGCATGTCCCGATCGGTGGCGTAGCCCCTTCGCTCGAAGAAGTCGCGCAGATTGCGCCGATCTCGCTTCCGGGTGACCAGGTCGATGTCTTTCGGCACGCGCTCGCGCTTGTCCATGTCTGAAGAAGAGGGCTCGCAGTGAAGGCGCACCGCAACTGATCCGAGCGCTCGGAGGACGATGCCCTGCTCCTCGGCGGTCGATATCAGATCCGTTGCTTCCCGGCTTAACGCCTCGACAACACTCACTCGATCGGTATCTGCTTGAACGCCAGAGAGATGTCGATGCCACGGCGACGCCGGTACGCCTTGATACCGAGATACCAAAGGATCCCGAACACGACCAGGCCGAGAAGCAGCCAGAACTCACCTCTGACTCCCGCCGATGAGAACAAAGGCCCGGCCGCGATCTCGTCATTCCACAGCATCACGAGCACGATGCCCAGGAAGACTGCGGCGACCGCCCCGGTGATGCTCATCAGCGGCACCCCGGCGATCCGATGCTCGGACGCAGGTGACGCTTGGAAGAGTGACTTCCTCGCCCATGGAAAGAAGACCGCGGCGACCATGGCCGTGCCCCACACGATGGTGAGAGCTTCGATCAGGGTCAGCAAGGCGATGGCCCGATAGGCGATGAACCACATGAACACCACTGCACCGGCCGTGGAGATCCAGATGGCGGTGACCGGGGTGCCAAATCTCTTGCTGACTGCGCCGAGACGGTCCGGCCCGATCCTGTCGAACGACCAGGCGATCATGGTTCGAGTGGTGTAGGCGATCTCGGCCGGGATCCAGAACCAGATCCAGGCCACGAACGTCGCCATGACCGTTATGACCAACAGGATGTTGTCGGCAAGGATGCCGACCAACACCGTGAACCATGGGCTGGCACCGATCGACGACTCGGTGGAGTAGGCCCACGCGTCAGTCGATGGGTCGACGAGACCCACGATCGAGTTGTAGCCGATCGCACCCTGGAAGTCGTATGTGAAGACCTTCGTGGCCAGCACGTCGACGAGTGCGATGACCAGGCCTGTGGCTATCACGGCGCCGATCATTCCCCAAAGCTGGGTCTTGCGCACCGACTTGATCTCACCCCCGATGCCAACTGACTGGACGGCACCGAGCAGCGGCAGGAGAGGCCAGACGAGAAATGCCCACGACGCAGAGAAGCTGAACGGAGCCGGGGCCCAACCCAGGCTCTCTGCCGCGCTGATCACTTCGTCACCGGTCAGTCCTGTGGCAGCGGTGAAATTGGACATGAACGTCTCGGTATCACCGAAAACGAGGATGAGCAGAATCACCACCGTCCCGAGGACGGCTATGGCGAAAAGGACCTTTTGCACAGCGAAGTAGCGCCGTGTCCCAGAAGTGAGTAGGGCACCGGCCAGCACCAGGACCGCAGTGCCGATCCAGAAGATCCCGGAGGGTGAAGCGGCGCTCGCCGCCCATGAGACCAGCGTTTCGTTTTGCCCGAGGAAACCAACCGTGCCGAAGAACGAGGAAAGGCCGACGGTCACGATCAGGGACGCAGCGAGAGCTGCGTAATACATCAGGATCATCGTCTCGATCAGCGAAAGAACGAACCCGACGCCCGGACTGACGGCGCGCGACAGCGACACATAGACGCCACCCGAGCGAGGGAATGTGATGGACCACGAGTAGAAGGTGGCCGCCACGAATAGCATGCCCGCGACTGCCAGAAGCGTTGACAGCCATGGCGCCGCGCCCGGATAGAGACTCGGCCCGTAAAGCTGGTTGAACGCGATGGCGATCCCGATCGAGACGAGGCCGACGTTGAAGATGAACACATCGGAGGAACCGGCCACACGGATGAGCCCGGACGCAGGTCTCGAGAACACACCCGTATCGCTGCCTACACCACCGGAACTCGCCATATGCCCTTCCTTCCCGTATGCAGGAAGCGCAGCCTAGTGAGCTCCCTATTGCGCGTGTCGCTAGAATTCGGCAGGTTTTTTTCGCAAACTGGACCTCATGATTGGATGCCGTACCGATGACGAGCAGGAAGCGAACGAACAGAGAGATCCTCGACGACCTCGACAAGGGAATCGTCTCGATCCTGCAAAAGGACGGTCGCACTTCGAATCGTGAGGTGGCCCGAAAGATGGGGGTCAGCGAGGCCACCGTACGCAACCGCATCGCCCGGCTACTCAGCGAGGATCTAATCGAGATAGTCGCCGTGCCGACCCCGCGCGCTGTGGGGATGACCATCTCGGCGATCATCGGGGTGAGTGTCTCCCTCAAGTCGATCGAAGACGTAGTCGCTCAGTTGGTCACCAAGTCCGAGATTCGCTACGTGGGTCTCGCCACGGGTCGCTACGAGATCATCATCGAGGCCTTCTTCCAGGACCAGGAACACCTTCTCGAGTTCCTGACAAAAGAGGTTGGCCACATGGAAGGTGTGAGCCGAGTCGAGAGCTCGGTCATCCTGAGGGTGGCGAAGTTCTCCTACGAGTGGGAGATACCGGTCGGTTAGACGGTCGAGCCCACGCCTGCCATGGCCACGGCCAGGTCCTCTTCCGACACCCCCCGTTCGAACTCTCCGGCGATGCGGCCGTCGCGGAGGATCAGCACCCGGTCGCACAAACCGAGGAGCTCAGGGAGCTCCGAAGAGACAAGGAGAATGGCGGTGCCATTGTCCGCCATGAGATGGATGAGGTCGTAGATCTCCCGTTTCGCGCCTACGTCGATACCCCGCGTGGGCTCGTCGAGGAGTAGCACGGGGGGGTTCCGAATCAGCCATCTGCCGAGCACGACCTTTTGCTGGTTCCCGCCAGAGAGAGTCCTCATCGGGGCATCGGCATCCGCCGCCTTCAAGGCCAGCCGATCGAATAGCTGGGTGACGATGGACGTCTCTTCCTCGCGGCTGGTCATGGAGAGAAGTCGCCGGGAGCCCGTCATGACCATGGTGGCATTCGCGATCACCGACTGTTCCATCGCCAGTCCCTGAGCCCGCCGATTCTCGGGCACGAGACCGATGCCCGCCTTGATCGACGACCGGGGTTTCTCCGGCTCGATCACTCTCCCTGAGACCCGAACGACGCCCTGTCTCGGGGTCAGCCCGTAAATGGCCTCGAGCACGGTCGACCGGCCGCTGCCGACCAGCCCGCCGAGACCGACGATCTCGCCGGACCGCACGTCCAGCGAAATGTCCTTCACGTCCCCTACTTCGATGTCGCGAACTTCGAGTCGCACGTCACCCTTCTCGGAAGGTGGCCTGAAGAACTGGTTGTCGAGAGACCTCCCCACCATCATCCGCACGACCTCATCTTCGGACGAGTCGGCCGCCGTGACGGTGCCGGTGGTGCGTCCGTCCCGGAGGACCGTGATCGTGTCGCACAGTTCGAATGCCTCGTGCAACCGATGGGTGATGAAAACGACCGCGGCTCCTGACTGCTTGGCGTCGCGGATGACCTTGTAGAGCCGCTCGACATGATCCACCGTCAACGACGCCGTCGTCTCGTCGAACACGAGAACCCGCGACCGGCGCGCCAGGACCCGCGCCACTTCAGTGAGATGTTGCGCGTCCTGGGATATGGATCGCACCCGTTGACGCGCTCCTATCGGGAAGTCGGTCCTGGCGAGAATCTCCGATGCTTCTTCGAATGTCCTACGGGTGCTGACGAACGGACCGTCCTTTGGGAGGCGCCCGAGAAACATGTTCTCGGCAACGGTCAGCTCAGGGCAGACCAGGGCCTCCTGGAACACGACGCCCACACCAGAGTCCAGCCGGGCGGTGGCGTCGAGATCGCCGAGCGAGACTCCGTCGATCTCAACGCTGCCGGTATCGGGCTGGATGCTTCCGGCCAGGATTCGCATCAGAGTGGTCTTCCCCGATCCGTTCTCACCGACCAGGGCACGAATCTCTCCGGCCTCGACCGTCAGGTCGACTTGATCGAGAGCATGGACCCCTCCGAACCATTTGGAGATGCCACGCATCTCGAGGAGCGTCATGAACCCGGCCTTCTCAAGCGGTCCACCCAGACGGCAAGGATGAGCACCGACCCTGTGACGATGCCCTGCCAGAGCGCCTGGACCCCAAGGAGATTCAACCCATTCTGGAGAACGGCGATGAAGAGCACACCGATCAGGGTTCCCGTCATGGAGCCGGCCCCTCCGAGGAACGACGTCCCACCCAGCAGGACTGCTGCGATCACCTCGAGCTCGATCCCGGCACCTATCAATGGTGAGGCGGACCTGATGCGTCCAGCGAACACGACCGCCGCCAGCCCGACCAGGAGCCCATTGATGGCGAAGACCCCAATGCGGACTCTGTCCACCGGGATGCCGGCGAGACGTGCAGCGTCCTCATTTCCACCCACCGCGAACACAGCGCGGCCGAACGTGGTGCGCCGCGCCACCAGGATTGCCAGTAGGAGAAGCGATAGAGAGAGAACGACCGGCACCGAGACCTGACCGACCCGACCGTCTCCAAGCCAGCTGACGAGGTCACCGTTTGCCGGCAGTTGAACGCTGAGGCCGTTGGTAGGGATCTGCGCGGCCGATCGGAAGAGAGCGAGGGTGCCGAGTGTCACCACAAAGAACGAGAGCTTCGCTTTAGCGATCAGCACGCCGTTCAGCCCACCTCCCAACAACGCGCACGCGACCATCGTCCCGACGACGGCCAGCCATCCGGGGATACCCAGGCTGAGCAGACCCACCAGGATCATGGTTCCGAGGGCGAGCATCGACCCTATGGAGAGATCGATCATGCCGGTGGTCAGCAAGAAGGTGCTGCCAATCGCCATGAGGAGCGGGATGGCCATGCCGCGAAGAATGTTGTTGAGGTTGGTGTAGGTGAAGAAGAGGTCCTGGGTCAGAGCAAGCCCCACGAACATCGCCACCAGCACGATGCCAACGCCTGTCCAGGGCGGAGCATCGCGAAGGAGTCTGGCAAGGTCCCACTTGCCAGACCCCTCCTTGGTCATCCGAGCTTCTCGAGCTTCGATGTCAGCTTTCAACCTTGAGCTTCACAGCGTTCCTCGGCGGGAACCCATTCCGCGGCGTTGGACGAGTCCCATCTCTTGAAATCTAAGGCGATGGGTTCGACCTCCTCGCCGTTGAGGATCTCGACACCGAGCTCCGCAGCCTGGAAGCCCATGCCCCACTGGTCGGCATCGTAAGTGGCGGTGATGACACCGTCTTGCACGGCCTGGATTCCCTCAGGGGTCCCGTTGATGCCGAAGATCATCAAGTCCATGCCACGACCTTGGGCTGCGAGACCGGCGCCGATCGCCGAGTTGTCGTTGAAACCGAAGACGACCTGAGCATCGGGATGCTTGGTGAGCAAGTCCTCGGCGAGGACTCGTGCATCCTCGACGTTGTCCTGCAGATTGTCCGCCTGCTCGAGGATCTCGATGTTGTGGGCTTCGGCATTGTCAACGAAACCACCGATGCGCTCCAGCACTGCCGGAATCGGCGGGCCACCGATCACGATCGCTTTGGCGCCATCCGGGAACTGTTCGGCCACGAGCTGGACAGCGTCCTCGCCGGCCGCCCGGCTGTCCTCGTACACCACTCCGGGTGCAGCGCTGTCGGGGTTGTACAACTCGACGACCACGGCGCCCACGTCGGCGGCCCGCTCGAACGGAGCCTCGAAGGCGTTTGGATCGAGAGGTAAAAACGGCAGCACATTGGCTCCCTGTGCGAGAAGATTGTCAAAGTCGGTGATCTGCTTGTTCACATCGAGGTTCGCGTCCAGGGTGATCACTTCGGATCCGAGCGTGTCGGCGTAGCAGGTGATCCCGAGGTTGATGTTGTGCTCGCCTGGTTCCGTTGCCAGCGGGGAGGGGATACCGAACGTGACCTCTTCGGCTGACCCGCCTCCATCGCCACATGCAGTGAGCAGGGCCAGGAGGCCTACCACCACAATCAACAACACTGCTCTTCTCATTGCCTTCCCTTCAGGTGTTTGTCTTCTTCTTGTCTACGAAGCGCGCCACAACTTGACTTCCAGATCCCCGGACAGGACTTCGTTTCCTGCCTCTGTGATCGCGACTTGCTGTTCGAAGACGAAAATGCCGGCCAGTTGGCCGTCGACGACCGGAGCGAGAATGGGCTCGATGCAGATGACCATGCCGGGCCGCAGCCGCACGTTGTCATCCGGGTCGTCGTGGAGCTTGATGAATGGGCGCTCCCACAGTTCCATGCCGATCCCGTGACCAGACAAGGCTCCACCAAATTCACCTAAGCCTTCGGCGACATAGACGTCCTGGCCGGCCTGGTAGAGATCCTGCACCGTTATGCCTGGAGCGGCGCTGTCCACCATCGCCTTGTTGGCGTCGAGAGCTGCGGCGGCGAAGGTCTCCGCCTCCGGGGTGATGTCACCGAACGCTGCGATCCGGATGATGTCTGACATGTATCCGTCCCCGCCAGCGCCACCGTCGAGAAAGAGGATGTCCCCGTTACGAAGCTCCCTGTCTGACGCCGGTGAATCGACGAGGGGATAGCGGTCGGGGCCGGCAACGGCATTCAGGAAGAGCGGCCGCGTCCCGGCAGTTCCACCCTTCTCGTAGAGCTTGGACGCCACCATCGCGACGATGTCCTTCTCGGTCATGCCGATCCGGGCGTTGTCGAGCGCGACTTGGTAACCGGCCGTCGTGGCCCGGACAACTCGCCGCAGACGATCCAGCTCGGCCGGCGACTTGAGCATCCTCAGGATCGAGACCATGAGCGCCGCATCCGGCGTGCTTGCGGGTACGAGGCCGTGGAGACTTAGAGCCGACTCGAGCGGGAGCATCACGATGGAGCCTTCGCTTCGTTCTATGGCGACTCGCCCACGATCCAAGCCAAGTCTGTCGAGATGGCTGTCGATCTTGTCGACCAGATCCTCGGCTCCGCTATGACCATCGACATTGGCCACCCACGAGCTGCCAGCCGCGGCACCCACGTCGAATGCTGACGGAATAAGAACAGCATCCTTCGGATCGCGGGTCGCCAGGAGCGCTCCGGGAAGCCACTTCCCGACCGCCCAGATGACAGAGTTGTACCCGCTCAAGTACTTGACCGGCTCCTCCTGGGTCAGGACCAGAGCATCGACCCCGAACTGATCCATGAGCGCAACCAAACGGGCGTACCGCGTCCTGTACTCATCGAGCGGGAAGTCCGGGTAGGTGGGCTGGTGGTCACCGAGGTCAACAGCCTCTGTGACCTCCGAGACGCGATTCAAAGCCGTATCCAAGTTCATGACAACCTCAGTCGAATTCGGGGACAATACGAAAATTGCAGTGCGAGTGTCAACAGCGTTTGAGCCGTCCGGCTGCGTTGACTGACACATTTGTGCGAGATTTCTACGCAAATTGACTAGACGTGGCAGCTATCGCGTCGAGAACCAACAGTCCATGAGCCGCGACAGACCTGCCTTAACCCTAGGCGGTCGTCCAAGCATTCAATCTCGCTGGCCCCCGATCCAGCCCAGGTGCGTGTGTTTGAAGGCGTCGTCGTACTTGAGGCCGTAGCCGAACATCCGGTCCATGCCGACGTGGGCCAGCCACACCGAGCCCAGCGCCAGGGCCAGGTGGGGCCCCTCGAGCCAGGCCCACCCCAGCAACAGTCCCGGGCCGACGAGTGAATGGCCCAGGTTGTAGACGGCGGCGCCCACCTTCGTGTTGACGATGTAGCCGACCATGGAGACGTCGGGAACCAGAAGCAAGAGGGCGAACCACCACCAGGAGAGGTCGGAGCTGATCCACCCCACGACACCGGCCAGGAGCAACACAGCTCCCTCGATCCGCTGAATGGTCACAGGTGAAGTGATCGCCCCCGATGGCTGTTGCTCCGTCGTCGTCATGGTCGAACCATAGGGAGGCGCCACCGCCCCGATACGGCCTCAGATAGGGACCTTCGGCCCTAGCGGGCCGCAATCTCCTGGATGTAACGTTGCATGCAGAAGAGCCCGTAGGGTGAAAGCG
>DASSVE010000148.1:0-10303 GCA_035706345.1 Acidimicrobiia bacterium | reverse complement strand
ATGTCCGATGCCCAGCGTCTCGCCGCCCAAAGGGCGCTGGACGCACTCGGGGTCACACCCGATCACGTCCTGGTGGACGGCAAGTGGGATTTCGTCGGGGGAGCGATCCGTATCGTGAGAGGGGACCGCACCTCGCTGTCGATCGCCGCCGCCTCGATCCTGGCGAAAGTGACCCGCGACCGGATCATGCGCGGGATCGCCGATCAGTATCCCGGTTACAACTTCGAGGCCAACAAGGGCTATCCGTGCCCTACTCACAAGGCCAACTTGCAGGCTCTGGGCCCGAGCGCCATCCACCGCCGGTCCTGGGTCTTCATGGATCATCTGGTCTGGAACGGGGTGAATCGCCTGATACGACCGGATCCGCAACTGGAACTGCCCTTCGAGACCTGATCGGCGCTCAAAGCTCGTCCGACAGAACGCCGGGATTGGCGCTAATTTCGCCCCCGGAGGCGCTCCATACCCTTACCAGGTGACCTATGGAGATTTCGGCGGGCTATGCCGATAACGACGACGTGACGATGCTCGTTGGGGGCATCGAGGAGCTTTTCAGGAGGCTTCCGATAGCTCTCTATAGATCCGCGCCCGATGGGGCGCTGCTGGCAGCAAACCCGGCACTCGCCGGGTTGCTCGGCTTCGACTCGGTCTCCCAACTCATGGAGAACGCAGGCACCGTCGCCAGCTTCTACGTGGACGTCAGCAAGAGGGCCCTGTGGTTGAATCGGATCTCCGAGGCCGGTGAGGTGCTCGACTTCGACATGGAGCTGCGCCGTCGAGACGGGAGCACCGTCTGGGTGCAGGACACGGCCCGTGCCATCTACGACGACGAGGGCTCGCTTCTCTATTGCGAGGGCGCTCTCATCGACATCACTGAGAAGGTCAAGGCCAAGAAGGCACGCGACGAGTTCGTGGCCACTGTCTCCCACGAACTGCGCAACCCGATCTCGGTTCTGCTGGGTCTGGCCCAGGAACTGGCCAACGACTACCAAGGTTTCACCGATCAGGAGCGTCGGGAGATGGCCGACGTAATGGCGCGTCAGGCCGACGACGCCTCGTGGATCATCGAGGATCTCCTCGTGGCATACCGGGAGGACATGAGCCGGGTGACCATCCTCACCGAGGCCTTCGATGTCGCCGAGGAGGTGCAGAGGGTCCTCGAAGGAGTCGAGGTGCCGATCTCGTTCGAAGCCGGCGAAGACGTGCCCGACGTCCTCGCCGACCGTCGGCGCACCCGTCAGATCCTGCGCAACCTGGTCTCGAACGCGGTTCGTTACGGCGGGGACGAGATCAAGGTGATCACCCGACGCGGGAGCAACGGATCGGTGGACATCCTCGTCTGTGATGACGGGGAGCCTCTCGACCCGCAGGAGGCGCAACGCATCTTCGAGTCGTACGAGCGGGGCAGCGGGCTCCTCGACGCCAAGTCGGTGGGTCTCGGTCTCTCGGTGGCGAGAAAGCTCGCCGGGCTCATGAACGGCTACCTGGTCTACAAGCACGACGGCCAGTACTCCTCGTTCATCGTCACGCTTCCGGCGGCTTCCTAACCTGACTCTGATGCGTGTCCTCGTCACCGGCGGCGCCGGGTTCATCGGAAGCCACACGGTCGTCGCCCTCATGGAAGCCGGGCACGAGCCGGTGGTAATCGACAATCTCAGCAATGCCGAACCGTCCGTGATCCGGCGGATCGGAGAGATCACCGGGTCAGCGCCCGAGTTCTTCGAAAGGGATGTCCGGGACCGGGACGGCATGGCGGACATCGTGTCGTCGGGGTTCGACGCCTGCATCCACTTCGCGGCTTCGAAGGCCGTCGGAGAATCCGTGGAGAATCCCGTCGGCTACTACGAGAACAACGTGGGTGGCACCATCGCCCTGCTCGACGTGCTCGTCGACGCCGGCGTCGAGACCTTCGTCTTCAGCTCCTCGGCCACCGTCTACGGGGAGCCTTCGGTGCTCCCGCTTCGTGAAGACATGCCGGTGGGGCAGGCGACCAATCCCTACGGATGGACCAAGATCATGATGGAGCAGGTCCTGCGAGACGTGACCGTGGCCAGCCCCGAGTGGAGCGTCTCACTGCTCCGGTATTTCAACCCGGTAGGGGCGCACCCCTCGGCGCTCATCGGAGAGCACCCCCGGGGCGTTCCCAACAACCTGATGCCCTACGTGGCCAAGGTCGCCGCCGGTGAGTTGCCCCGGCTCAAGGTGTTCGGGGGCGACTACCCGACGCCTGACGGCACCGGAGTCCGCGACTACATCCACGTGGTCGACCTCGCGGAAGGTCACGTCGCCGCCTTGGAGCGCATGGCCGGGAAGCCGGGAGTGCACACATACAACCTGGGGACGGGTCGTGGTCACAGTGTCCTCGAGGTGGTGAAGACCTACGAGGAGGAGTCCGGACGGCCGATACCGTACGAGATCGTCGACCGGCGTCCCGGTGATGTCGCCGAGAGCTGGGCCGACCCGTCGAAGGCCGCAGAGGAGCTTGGCTGGCGAGCCACCCGTGATCTCGCCCGGATGTGCGCAGACTCCTGGGCCTGGCAGCAGAACGCTCGCTAGGAGTCGCCTAGCCTCGAACCATGGACGACCTCCTCCAGCGGGCCCGCGCCTGGATCGCCGCAGATCCCGACCCATCCACCCGCGCCGAGTTGGAGGAGGTGATCGCGAGCGGAGACCTGGACGAGCTGCGGGCACGCATGGACACCGTCCTCGAGTTCGGCACCGCCGGGATCAGGGGCAGGGTGGGCGCCGGCCCGGGCCGTATGAACCGGGCGGTCGTGATCCGGACCACGCACGGCCTGGCCACCTATCTGAAGGAAACGGCCGCCGGGGGAGAGGTGGGCAGGGTCGCGGTAGGGTTCGACGCCCGACCTGACAGCAGGACGTTCGCCGAGGACACCGCCGGGGTGCTGGCAGCCGCAGGAATCCCGGTGATCTACTTCGACCGTCCCACGCCGACACCACTGGTCGCCTTCACTGCGAAGCACCTGTCGGCGGCGGCGGCAGTGGTGATCACCGCCTCTCACAACCCGCCTGCCGACAACGGCTACAAGGTGTACGGGCCCGACGCCGCCCAGATCGTGCCCCCGATGGACGTGGGGATCCAACGCGCCATCGAAGCCGCTCCGCCGGCGAACCAGGTGGAGAGGGTCGCCGACATCTTCTCGACATCCTCGCCGCTGGCCGCCCCGGCGCCGACCGACATCCTCGACTGCTACTGGGATGAGGTCTCGGCGGTGAGGTCGCGATCGACCGGGTCGGATCTTCGGATCGTCTACACACCGCTCCACGGGGTCGGGAAGGCGACCCTGCTCGAGATCATGCGACGCGCCGGTCACAGAGGGGTCAGCCCGGTCCCCGAGCAGGCCGAACCGGACGGGACCTTCCCCACGTTGACATTCCCGAACCCCGAGGAGCCGGGGACGCTCGACCTGGCGATGGCGCGGGCGGACGCCGTCGGCGCCGACCTGGTGATCGCCAACGACCCGGACGCCGATCGTCTGGCGGTGGTGGTGCCTCACGAGGGGCAGTGGAGGCCACTGAGTGGCAACGAGATCGGTGTTCTCCTGGGTGACTACATCCTGAGCAACGACCCGGACCCGGCGTCGGCGATCGTGGCCAGCTCGATCGTCTCCAGCCCGATGCTCTCCTCGATCGCCCAGGCCAAGGGAGCGACTCACGAGAGCACGCTGACGGGGTTCAAGTGGATCGTGAGGGCCGGTCTCACCCTGGAGGCGGAGACCGGTGGGCGTTTCGTGTTCGGTTACGAGGAAGCTCTCGGCTACACGGTCGGCTCGGTGGTGCGGGACAAGGACGGGATGTCGGCCGCGGTTGTGTTCTGTGACCTGGCCGCAGATCTCGCCGAGCAGGGGAGCGGGGTGATGGGGCTGCTGCACCGTCTGTGGCGGAAGCACGGTCTCTGGGTGAGCGCACAGACCTCCATCGTGCGCACCGAGCCCGGTGGGCTCCAAGCCTGTCTTCTCGCCGTCGACAAGCTGGGCGCCAACCCACCAGACCGGATTGGCGCGTTCGCCGTGACCGGCATGACCGACTACCGGATCGGTGCCGAGCACCGCCGGCCCTGGCTCGGGGCCCAGCCCCTCATCGAGCTCGACCTCGGTAACGAGGGGCGGGTGTTGGTGCGGCCGAGCGGGACCGAGCCCAAACTGAAGATCTACACCGATCTCCGTGGTGAGTGTGGCGACCACCCCGACCAGGAGCACCGCGAGCTCCTGAGCAAGGCGGCCGAGCTGGGCGCCCTCCTGGCGAAGGCCATGGACCTGTGAAGCTGGCTCAGCGTTCCCGGTTGGCGTACAGGTAGAGCCAGCCCAGGCCGTGTATGGCGACTCCGGCCAGCAAGACCAGGCCGGCACCCGGGTACCCGGTGAGGAAGCAGACGATGGCGGCGATGAACGCCCCGACAACCAGGGCGGTGCGCACTCCGTTCAGTGGGCCGAACACACTCCGAGGTTAGGGCTCATAAAAACCAAGCCGTGCCAAAGTGATCCATTCATGAATCGACTGCCGGGTCTGATACTCGCGCTCGTCATGGTCACCGCCTGTATGCCACCGGTGGTGGACTCGGCGGATTCCGCACCCACCCCGGAGGGGAGCACCTCTGCCGTCTCGACCACCAGCCCGTTGACAGAGACGTCGGTCGCAACGGCAGCACCGGGCACGACCACCACGATCCCGGATGGACCGCCGGTGGCGCTGATCGCCCCGAACGGGGTGACCCTCGCCGTCACCGGCACCAGCGGTGACTCGTTCCAGGTGTTGACACCGTGTGGAGATCCGGCCGTGATGACGGCCGGGACCCCGGTCTACGAGGTGGACGTGGTGATCGACCCCGGTCACGGCGGCCCCATCGACACCGGGGCGGTCGGTGACAACGGCCTCCACGAAGAAGACATCAACCTCCAGGTGTCCCGTGCCGTGCACGAGCTGCTCCTGGAGCGGGGAGTGGCCAGCATCCTCACCCGGACCGCCGACTACCCGGTCCCGATCCGCACCCGCTCGGCGTTCTCGGATCTGGTTGGCGCCGAGGCCATGGTCTCGATCCACCACAACGCCCCCGAGGCCCTGCCCTCGGAGGTGCCCGGAATCGAGATCTTCGTCAAGAGCAGCGACAGCGAATCGGGGCGGCTGGGCGGGCTGATCTACGACAACTCCATGGCTGCCCTCTCCGCCTTCGACGTCGACTGGGACCGGGCACCCGACGCTGGTGTGATGACGGTCCTCAACCCCCGTGGCGATGATGCTTATGGCATGGTCCGGCTGCCCCAGGCACCGTCTGCCCTGGTCGAGCTGGGCTACATCGCCAACCCCTCCGAAGCCGAGTTCTTCACCGATCCGGCCTACGTCCCCACGGTGGCCACTGCGGTGGCCGACGGGATCGAGACCTTCCTTACCACCGAGCAGACCGGCTCACCACTGGTCGAGGGCCGTGTGTTCACCCCGCAGCGGGGAGTGGGAAAGGATCAGTGTGTCGAGCCCGAGCTCGAGACCAGCTTGTTCCCCGAGGTTTCGGAGGTCACCCCACTCGGTGGCGACGGTGTGTACAGCTTCATAGTCACCATCAGCTCGCCCTACGACAGCCCGGAGCGCTATGCCGACGCCTGGCGGGTGGTTGGCGACGACGGCGTCGTGTATGGGCAGCAGACGATGGACGGGCCCCATGTCGACGAGCAGCCGTTCACCAGGTCCCTGACCAACATCCCGATCCCGACGACGGTGAAAACGGTGGTCGTGCAAGGGCGGGACAGTGTCTACGGCTGGAGTGACGTCGGCTTGGAAATCGTGCTTCCCTGACTGGACGTGCCTCGTTGCCAGGAGCGATACAGGGCGCCGTAGACGCCCCCTTCTGCCACGAGAGCCTCATGGGGGCCGTCCTGGACGATGCGGCCCCTGTCGAACACGAGAACCCGATCGGCAGCCTCCGCCGTGGACAGCCGGTGGGCGATGGTGACAACGGTGCGGCCCGAGGTGAGCTGGGTCAGGGCCCGGCTGATGCGCACCTCGGTGGCCGGGTCGACTGCTGACGTGGCCTCGTCGAGCACGAGGAGATCGGGATCGGCGATGGCCGCCCTGACCAAAGTGACCAGCTGACGCTCGCCAACCGACAGAGCCGAACCGCGTTCCCCGACCGGGGTGTCCAGTCCCTGGGGCATCTCGGCGAGCCAGTCGGAGAGACCGAGACGATCGAAGGCAGCCAGGAGATCCTCGGTGCTTGCTTCAGGCTGGCCCATCTGCACGTTGTCGCCGATGGTGCCCCGGAAGAGGATGCCCTCCTGGGGGACCATGACCACACGGTCCCGGAGTGAGTCGAACTGGACCTTGCGCAGGTCGGTCTCGCCGACCTCGACCACGCCCCGGGAAGGGTCCATGAGCCTGGTCAGCAGCTTGGCGAAGGTGGTCTTTCCGGATCCGGTCTCACCGACTACGGCCACCCGCTGACGGGCCGGGATCTCGACGTTGATATCGATCAGGGCGGGAGAGGCGTTGGCCTCGCTGGCCGTCTCGCCGGGGCGGGGGTACATGAACTGGACGTCGGTGAAACGCACTCCGAGTGGCTGGTGGGGGAGGAGCACCCCGTCGGGGCCGGGGTCTGCCACGTCGGGGGCGATGTCGAGGATGTCGAGGACCCGACGCCACCCGGCGACCGCGGTCTGAGCCTCGTTGACCGCCTCGCCCATGAACTGGACCGGCTGCACGAACAGCTGGACCAGGAACAGGAACGCCACCACGGTTCCTTCCGTGGCCGTCCCGTTGACGGCCAGGATGATCCCGACCACGACCACGGCCGCCACGACCAGGGCCGAGGTCAGCTCGCCTACACCCGAGAACGTGGACGAGATCAGACCGGCCCTGGTGCCGGCGGCACGGTGCGCCTCGATGGCTTCGTCGAGTCGTTTCCGGGTGCGCTCCTCGACCCCGTAGGCCCGTATCACCGGCGCCCCGACCACGGTCTCGGCGATCAGGGCCAGCATCTGGCCGACCCGCTCCCTGACCAGCAGATAGGCGACCTCGAGACGGGTCTGGAAGAACTTGATCATGAACACGATGATCGGAACCAGGGCCAGCACGACGAGCCCGAGCTGCACCGACATCACCAGCATCACGATCATCGCCAGCAGGGCCTGCAGCCCGTTGACCAGCAGCATCAGACCGGCCCACTGCATGAACCGGCTGATCTGGTCGACATCGGATGTCACCCGGGCCACCAGGACGCCTCGTTGTTCGGATGCCTGGTGGAGCATGGAGAGGTCGTGGATGTGGCGAAACGCACGAATCCGCAGCCCGGAGAGGGCGGTCTCGGACACCTTGGCCAGCCTCACGTGCATCCAACCGGTGGCAAGACCCGTGATCAAGACGGCGCCGAGGGCGAGCAGGGTCATGCGGACGACGAATTCGAGGTCGACGCCGTTTTCGCCGAACCCCGAGTCGATGATCTGCTGGATCGTGATGGGGACCACTACCCGACCGGCCGTGGCCAGGATGGCGATGACGACGGTGCCGGCCAGCCCGCGTCTCAGCTCGGGGGAGAGACTCAGACCCCTCCGGATGGTGCTCAACGCACCGCGACGGGCTTCTATCTCGGCCTTTGTGGAGGTGTCGGCGACAGCGGTCATGCGGTCTCCCTCTCGTAGGCGTCGATCAGCGCCCGGTAGGCGGGCAGCGTTTGATACAGGTCGGGATGCGTGCCACGGTCGATGACCCGACCGTCCTCGACGTAGATGACCTCGTCGGCGAGGACGATCGAAGAGCGACGATAGGCGACGATCACCACGGTGGTCTCGAGGCTCCTGAGCCCCTCCAGGATGGCGCTCTCCACTGCGGGGTCCACTGCCGACGTGGCATCGTCGAGGACCAGGAGCCGGGGCTTGCGGACCAGGGCTCGGGCGATGGCGATGCGTTGCCGCTGCCCGCCGGAGAGGTTGGCGCCGCGCTCGCCGACCACGGTGGCGTAGCGGTTCTCGAGCCCGGTGATGAAGTCGTGGGCCTGGGCCAGCCGGGCCGCCTCGAAGACCTCCTGGTCGTCGAAGGACTCGTCGAGGGTGATGTTGGCGTAGATGGTGTCGTTGAAGAGGAAAGTCTCCTGGAACACGATGGAGACCGAGTCGGCCAGTGTGTCTCGCTCCAGGTCGACCAGTGTGTGCCCATCGAGACAGATCTCGCCCGTGTCGGGGTCGAAGAGTCGCACGAGCAGATGGGCGATGGTCGACTTCCCTGAGCCGGTCGGCCCGACCAGCGCCACCGTGCGCCCGGGCTCCACCTCGAGGGTGACCGACTCGATCCCTCTGCTCTCGCCGTTGACCGTCGTGGCCACCGCCTGTGCCCCGATGTCTTCGTAGTCGGTCTCCGGATAGGCGTATGCGATCGCATTGGCGGTGGCGCCGGCCCCTCCCACCCGATCGGGCCGGGTCTCGCCGTAGACGACCCGCTCCTGTTCCCCGAGCACCGCTTCGACGCGGTGCAGGCCGACCACTGCCCTGGGGAGCTCACCGAGCAGCCATCCGAACACCCTCATCGGGAGGGCGACCAGACGGAAGAGATAGGCGAACGTGACCAACGTCCCGGGTGTGATCAGACCCTGGTCGACCCGCCAGGCTCCGACCACGATCACTGCCAGGATCCCGATGTTGGGGAGGGCCTCCATCACAGGGTCGAAGAAGGCGCGCAGCCGCCCGACCTCGACCATGCGGTCACGGAGCTCGTCGGAGCGCTCCCCGAAACGTCCCACTTCGTCGTTCTCCCGCCCGAGGGTCTTGACTACCAGGGCTGCGTCGAACGACTCATGGGCGATGTCGGCCACCTGGGCGCGGAGACTCTGGGCCTGGGCCGCGACCGCCCTCATCTTCCTCTGGAACGTGTAGTTGACGATGAGGATGGCCGGACCGACCAGGAACCCGATGAGCGCCAGGAACGGGTCGGTGATGATCAGGATCACCGCCGTCCCGATGAGCATGAGGACCACGCCGAACGCCATCGGCAGGGGAGCGGCTATGAACGAGGCGGCCTCGACGTCTTCGTTGGCGTTGGCCAGGAGCTGGCCGGTGGGGTGCCGGCGGTGCCACTCGACGGGGAGATCCAGATATCGATCGGTGACCGCGATCCGGTCCCGGTACTGGAGACGGTGCTGGGCGTAGTAGGCACCTGTCCGTCTCAAAGTCACGCCCACGCCGTTGAACGCGGCCACTCCGATGATCGCCGCGGCCGCTCCGGCAAGAGCGGTCGTAGCCACTTCACCGGTCTTGACGGACGGGATGAGGATGTCGTCGATGATCCAGCCCAGGACGAACGAGGCGAGGATGGTCATCGCTGCGTAGAGGGTCGTGCCGAGCCCGCCGACCAGGAACTCCTTGGGGGCGCGTTTCAACTGACGCCAGACGAGGTGGCGACCGCTACCGAGGAGTGGGACGTCGGTGGTGTTGGCCTCGTTGCCGGTCATGAACCCGGGAAGGGTATGAAGACCGCGCCGACAAACGGAATCCGACCGTCTCTCGCAACGTCTCGAATCAGGCGGGTCGGATCACCGTCCCGGCTGGTGCTGCCGTTCGAAGGCTGCCAGGACGGCGAGCAGGGAGGCGGTGGTGATGTTGGAGTCGACACCGATTCCCCATTTGAGGGTCCCGCGCTCACCCGAGCTCTCCACGTAGGCGACGGCTTTGGCGTCTGCGCCGCTGCCGATGGCGTGCTCGCTGTAGTCGACGACGTCGAAGGGAGTGTCGAAGCGGGAGCGGAGCGCATTGACGAAAGCCTCCACCGGGCCGTCACCGTCACCGGTGACCACGACGTCCTCGCCATCCGCCGCGATGTGCGCGGTGATGGTGGTGCGACCACGGCCCTCGCTCGACGAGGTGTGGAGCTCCTGTCGGTCGAGCCGGAAGCGCGCCTTCTCGGGGAAGTACACGCCCTGGAACGACTCCCACATGGCGCCCGGTGTTATCTCGGTGCCGCTGTCCTCGGTGATGTGCTGGATGGTCTTGGAGAACTCGATCTGGAGCCGACGGGGCAGGTCGAAGCCGTGCTCTTCCTTCATCACGTAGGCGACGCCGCCCTTGCCGGACTGGGAGTTGACCCGGATCACGGCCTCGTAGGTGCGGCCCACATGCTTGGGATCGATCGGCAGATAGGGGACCGCCCACTTCTCATAGTCGGCGGGCAGCGCCTCGAGCCCCTTCTTGATGGCGTCCTGATGCGAGCCCGAGAAGGCGGTGAAGACGAGGTCGCCGCCGTAGGGGTGACGCGGATGCACCGGCAACTGGTTGCAATATTCGACGGTCTGCCGGATCTCGTTGATGTTCGA
>DASSVE010000147.1:0-4238 GCA_035706345.1 Acidimicrobiia bacterium | reverse complement strand
ATGTCGACCCCGAAGGCGACGATCTGACCGGTGGTCTCGTCGGGCACCGCGACATCCATCACCATGTGACTGGTGTTGGCGAAGTCTGCCTGACGGGCCAAGCCCTGGGCGTGGTCGAACCAAGTGGTCATCTCACCCACCGACTCGTCCACCGAGAAAGCGAACTTGAGCTGCTCGATGATGGCGTCCATCTCGGCCTGCTGCTCGGGAGTCGCCCCCTCGTCGAGGAAGGCGGTCATGAACCCGATGAGCAGTTCGGCGAGGTCGAACTCGATAGGTGAGGTCGTGGTGGTGGTCTCGATCACGAAGACCTCGTTGCCCTCGAGCGTCTCGGTCCCGACGACTTCGCTCTCGATCTTCGTGGTGATCGGGTCGGCGTCCGGCATGGTCGGTGTCTCGATGGTCTCAGACCAGGAGTCGCCCACGGTCACTTCCTCGTCGGTGAGCGGGGGGCCAACGAACTGACCAGGATTGGCGCTGCCCATCTGGCCGAGCATGTCCAGACCTCCAAGACCGCCGAGGAGGTCCTCGCCGAGACCGGCGTTGTCCTCGGGGATGATGTTGCCCTGCTCGTCGACGATGAGTGTGATCTCGACCGGCTCCATCTGCGCCATGTCCGGGATGTCGGACTGCTCGACCGGCTCGCCGTCGACCGTCCCGGAGAAGGCGAGGTCGGTGAAGTCACCGGTGATGGTGACCGCAAAGGTCCCTGGCTCGGGCCCCTCGGCGACGGCGTGAGTGAACGTCGTGGTCCCGGTCAGGTTGATCTGAGCCTCACCGGGCATCTCCTCTTCGCCGAGCTGGCTGGCGTCCCCGGATGTGGTCATGTCGATGTTCTGGTCGATGTCGACCTCGTACTCGAAAGTGGTCCCCGGCTCGAGGGCGTAAGAGAGAAGCACCGCCTCCACCTCCGGTTCGGGAGTCGTCGACGGGGTGGGTACGGTGTCGGGCTGGCCGCATGCCGCCGCAATCAGGGCGATCAAGGCGACGAGACCGATGAGACGAGTGCGCATGGCCCCCATTATCGGCAAAGGGAATGTTTAGGTGAAGGCGGGGTTTGTTGGGGCGATGAACCCTTGGACCCCGCTCGTCGCCGCCACCTTCGGCTGGGCGGCAGGCTCGGTGCTGACCCGAGCAGTCCTCTTGCGCGGGGTCAACACGTGGACGGTGATCCCGCTGAGAATGCTCTTCGCTCTCATCTCGCTGGCAGCGGTGATCGTTGCGACCAGGAGGTTCTGGACCACGGATCTGCGGGCCTGGCGGCGCGGTCTGGTGTTGGGGACTCTGGCGATGGGCGTGCCGATGGTCCTCATGACACTGGCGTTCGAGGACCTCCCGGTCAGCCTGGGGGGTCTCCTGGTGGCGCTGATCCCGCTGTCCACCATCGGTGCGGCCCACTTCCTGGTGGAGGGGGAGCGTTTCCAGGCGAGGACCCTCCCCGGGATGCTGCTCGCCTTGGTCGGATCCGCCTTGCTGGTCGGGGCGGGTGGATCGGCCGAGGGCGTCGACAACCTGTGGCGCGGTGTGGTGCTGATGGTGGCCGGGGTGCTCGCCGCCGGCATCGGTGGGGCCCTGAGCCGGCGTTATGCCCTGGAGGTCCCCAGCGACGACCTGGTTCTCCCCCAGTTCAGCGTCAACACCGTGTTGGTGGCCGTGGCACTCCCGCTCGTGTTCGGGTTCGACGTCGAGACCGTGGACCCGGCCAGCTGGTGGATGATCGCCGGGGTTGGGGTCCTGGGCACCACCCTGGCCTTCGGGTCGTTCCTGGTGGCTGCCGGCATCAACCCGGCGTCACGTCTCGCCCTGATCAGCTATGCGATCCCGGTGCTCTCGGTCCTGCTCGCCGTGGTCTTCCTCGGCGAGAGCCTCACACTGATGATGATCGCCGGAGCGGTCCTGATCCTCGTCGGCGTGGTCCTGGCCGAACGTTTCACCAGCACCCACGTCCCGGAGCCGGGCGTGGCGACCGCCACGCCCTGACCCATATCCGCTCAGCTTCGATGACGGCCGCCGTTACCCTCGCTGATCTATGACCCGTCGCATCCTCGTCGCCGTGGCCTGGCCGTATGCCTCCGGACCGCTTCACCTCGGGCATCTCGGCGGCGCCTACCTGCCACCGGACATCTTCGCCCGGTATCACCGGCTCATCGGGAACGAGGTGTTGATGGTCTCGGGCTCCGACGCCAACGGCACCCCGATCACGGTGAAGGCCGAGGAGCTTGGGATCACCCCGGAAGAGGTGGTCAACACCTATCACCCCGAGATCCTCGGCTACTGGGATGACCTGGGGATCTCCTTCGACCTCTTCACCACCACCATGACCGAGAATCACCATCGGGTCACCCAGGACTTCTTCCTCCGGCTGCTGGAGGCGGGGTACCTCGTGAAGGGGACTTCGGAGCAGTTCTACGACCCGGAGGCGGGCCGGTTCCTCCCCGACCGCTACGTGGAGGGGACGTGCCCCCATTGCGGTTACCCCGATGCCCGGGGAGACCAGTGCGACAACTGTGGCCGCACCCTCGACCCAACGGACCTGATCGACCCCCGCTCCAGGTTGAGCGGGGCCACCCCGGTCCGGCGGGAGACCGAGCACTACTTCCTCGACCTCCCCGCCTTCAAAGACCGACTGACCGAGTGGCTCGAGTCGAAGACCGGGTGGCGCAAGCACGTGAGGAACTGGGCGCTCGGGATGGTGGCCGACATGCCGCGCCGGGCGATCACCCGTGACATCGACTGGGGCGTGGACCTGCCGGTCGACGACCTGGGGCCGGGGAAGAAGATCTACGTCTGGTTCGACGCCGTGATCGGTTATCTGTCGGCCTCGATCGAGTGGGCGTCGTACACCGACGACCCCCAGGCGTGGGAGAAGTGGTGGAAGGACCCCGATGCCGAGTCGTACTACTTCGTCGGCAAGGACAACATCCCGTTCCACGCCGTGATCTGGCCGGCGATGCTCATGGGCCGGGGGGATCTCAACCTCCCAACCGACGTCCCGGCGAACCAGTACATCACCTTCAAGGGCGCCAAGGCCTCGAAGTCGAAGGGTGTGGGCCGTTCGATCGGCTGGTACGCCGAGCGTCTCCAGCCGGATGCCCTCCGCTACGCCATCGGCTCGGTGCTCCCGGAGCAGGACGACACGGATCTCTCCGACGAGGAGATCATCCGCCGGGTCAACGAGGAGCTGGTGGCCACGTGGGGGAACCTGGTCAACCGGGTGCTCTCTCTGAGCGCCCGCAACTTCGACGGGAAGGTCCCCGAGCCGGGCGAGCTGAGCGATCAGGACAGGGTCATCCTGGGGCTGGGCCCGACCACCATCGACACGGTGGCAAACCACATCGAGAAGGTGGAGCTGCGCGCCGGTCTGCGCGCCGCCATGGACGCGGCCGCCGACGTCAACGCCTACCTGAACGCGACCGAGCCGTGGAAAGTGGTCAAGGAGGACCCCGTCCGCGCCGGCACGAGTCTTTGGGCAGCGATCCAGGCCATCGCCGCCATCCGGGTGGGTCTCTACCCGTATCTGCCCCACTCCACCGGGCCCATCGGCGAGATGCTCGGTGTCGGCCCCGAGGTGCCGGCCTGGTCGGCGCCCGAGATCCCCGGAGGGACAGTTCTCGGCGAGGTGAGCCCGGTGTTCGTCAAGCTGGAGCCCGACGCCCTCGAGTGACCGGCTGAAACCGATCGGGGCCGGCCGGGGTCCAATCAGGGTCGTCACCGATCGCGGCAACCCTTGCCGTGGGATAGGTTTTTCGATCATGGTCCGCATCGCGCGCATCGGGGCAGGAACCGGTTTGGTCCTCCTGGGCCTGATCCTGCTCGTCCTCCCCGGACCGGGCATCCTGACCATGGCCGCTGGGCTGGCGGTGCTGGCCACCGAGTTCGAGTGGGCCCGCAACCTGCTCGATTGGATGAAGGCTCGTTACCGGAGCTACTTCACCAACGAGAAGGACGTCCCGGACGAGGTCCGGGACGTCCCCGTCGAGCCTTGAGCGTCGAGTCTGCGGATCTATGACGGCGGATAGACCCCGGCGTCCTTCGCCTTCTCGGTCTTCCAGAAGATCTCGGCGATCTCGTCGATGAGATCGACCAGCTTCTGACCGTCGGCCGGGTCGACCGACTTCTTGGCATCACCGGCCTGATGGATCGCCCGCCAGAACAGATCGTCGAGGTTCTCGAACTCCTTGCGGTGCTCCTCGGTGAAGAAGTCGACCCAGAGCACCATGAGATGGTGCTTCACCAAC
>DASSVE010000146.1:0-60565 GCA_035706345.1 Acidimicrobiia bacterium | reverse complement strand
CGGAGGTCGTCGCTTCCGAGATGCTCTCCGCTCGTGCCCTGCTCTTCCCGTCGACTGCCTTCGAGGCCTGTCCCTTGTCGATCCTCGAGGCCTTCGCCGCCGGGTTGCCCGTGCTCGCCAACAGACGTGGGGCCATGCGGGAGTTCGTCGGCATGGTCGACGACGAGTGGCTCAGAGAGCCTGAGGATCTACAGGACTGGGCTGATGGGTTGGCCCTCATCGAAGACGACCACCGCACCGCGCGGGCCGGGACCAGAGCCCGCGCCGTCTACGAGTCGTCGTTCACACCGGAGATATCACTCGAGAGACTGGAAGCAGCGTATGAAACAGCCATCGGTTGAGCCTCGCCTCGAGGTCGACTTGAGGGAGAGCCGTCGCAAGCGCGCCCTCATCACCGGGATCACCGGCCAGGACGGGTCGCATCTCGCCGAGTTCCTCCTCGACCGGGGATACGAGGTCCACGGCATGATGCGAAGGGCATCCGGGTTCAACACCGAGCGGATCGACCAGATCTATCAGGACCCCCACGACCCCGACGCCCGTCTCTTCCTCCACTACGGGGACATGGGCGACGGGTCGCAGATGGCGAGGGTGATCCGAACGCTGGAGCCCGACGAGATATACAACCTGGCGGCGCAGTCTCACGTGGCGGTGTCATTCCAGCAGCCGGAGTACACCGGTGACGTCGATGGCCTTGGTGTGATCCGTCTCCTCGAAGCCATCCGCGAATCGCACATCGACACCCGGCTCTATCAGGCCGGAACGTCGGAGATGTTCGGCGACAGCCCGCCGCCCCAGAACGAGTCGACACCGTTTCGTCCTCGCTCTCCCTACGCCGCGGCCAAGGTCTACGCCCACTGGATGGTGGCCAACTACCGCGAGGCCTACAGCATGTTCGCCGTCAACGGCATCCTCTTCAATCACGAGGGGCCCAGGCGGGGCAGGACATTCGTCACCAGGAAGATCACCCGAGCCGTGGCGGACATCCTCCTTGGCAAGGAGCGCCACGTCTATCTGGGCAACCTCGACGCTGCCCGTGACTGGGGCTATGCCGGCGACTACATCGAGGCGATGTGGCTGATGATGCAGACCGACGAACCGGACGACTATGTCATCGGGACGGGAGAATCTCACACGGTTCGTGAGTTCTGCCAGGTCGCCTTCGACCTTGTCGGGCTCGACTGGGAGGAGTGCGTCCGGATCGACCCTCGCTATTTCCGCCCCACCGAAGTGGAGGCGCTTCAGGCGGACCCCTCGAAGGCCGAGCGTCGGCTTGGGTGGAAGCCCCGGGTCGGCTTCGAGGAGCTGGTCGAGATGATGCTGGTCTCCGATCTCGAGGCAGCCGGTCTCGATCGTGGTGTCATCCGAGCCCGGGAGGTGGCGGTATGACCACTGGGTACCTGACAGGAAAGCGGGTGTGGGTCGCCGGTCACACCGGCATGGTGGGCTCGGCCCTGGTGCGCAGGTTGGAGAAGGACTCGGTGGACCTGATCACCGCCACCTCTCAAGAAGTAGACCTGCGTCGGCAGGAGCCAACAGAGGAGTTCGTTCTCGAGTCTCGTCCCGAGGTCGGCTTCATCGCCGCCGCTGTCGTCGGCGGCATCCATGCCAACCGGTCGGCACAGGGGAGGTTCCTCTACGAGAACCTGATGATCGCCGCAAACGCAATCGAGGCCTGCCGGCAGGCCGGCGTGGAGAAGGTCGTCGTGCTGGGGTCGTCTTGCATCTACCCACGAGAGACGTCGCAGCCGATCGCCGAAGAGCAACTGCTCACCGGGCCGCTCGAGGAGACCAACGAGGGTTACGCCATCGCCAAGATCGCCGCGCTGGAGATGGGGAAGATGTACCGGCGCCAATACGGAGTCGACGTGGTGTCGCTGATGCCGACCAACCTGTACGGCCCTGGCGACAACTACGACCTGGAGACGTCCCACGTGCTCCCGGCCCTCTTACGCAAGATCCACGAGGCCAAGGTCAATGGTGCGGACGAGGTGGAGGTTTGGGGCTCAGGTCGACCCCGACGTGAGTTCCTCTACGTGGATGACGCTGCCGATGCCGCAGTGTTCGCCGCCACCCGATACTCGGGCGAGCAGCACCTGAATGTGGGGACCGGTGAGGACATCTCCATCGCCGACCTGGCGAGGCTGATCGCTGAGATCGTCGGGTGGGAGGGACGTCTCGTGTTCGACGCCACGATGCCCGACGGCACGATGTTGAAGCGCCTCGACGTGTCCCGGATCGAGAGTCTGGGCTGGTCCCATTCGGTCGGCCTGCGCGAGGGAATCGAGCTCACCTACGCGTCGTTTCTCGAGCAGGAGGACGTCTTGCGGCGAACGCCTGCTGGATCGAGTTCTCCAACCTGATCGAGGGGGACTGCCCCCCGAGACCCAGTCGACGGATTCGGCTCAGCACGGCCAGGAACATCCCGAGACCCGCCAGCGTCCAAAGCCACATTCCCACCTGAGGCCCTTCCAGTGTCGGGTCGAAGAAGGCGTTGACGTGGATCGCCGCCACCCCCACCATGGCCCACGCGCTCAGGCCGGAGAGGTGGTCGAGACCCAACACCCGGTACCTGCTCCAGGTTTTGCCCGTTTCGAAGAACCAGAACCCCCAAAGCGCGATCCATAGAACGGCACCGACCCAACCCATCCGGGCGAGGACAGTCAGATGCGAGTTGTGGGCGTTGCGTAGCCCGAGGTCCGCTTGCGGGATCCCGTAGAGCTCGGCGAGGTTCACCCCGAAACCGTGTCCGGTGAGGGGAGCATCCCCATTCACACCATTCCAGATCCGGGTCCAGTGCTCGAGTCGCCAATCGACGTTGCCACCCAACTCGCCCTCTCCCTCGCCGGTGACGATGCTCGACACGTTGCTGGCGAACTGGTCGACGGAGACCTCGCGGCCGCCGATGTCCAGACGGGGGTCGAGGATCGCGAAGGTCAGTGCGATCGCTATCAGGGAACCGGAGACGGCCATGACCAACCGTGACCGCTCGCTTGCGAAGAGGAGGAGCAGGGCGCCGGCCACCGCCACGGCGACGAACCCGCCGCGCCCTTGGGTGGACAAGGCGAGGATGCCGGCGACACCGACCGCCGTGACGACGTAGCGCCACCGGATCTCCCGACGGGTGTCGGGCCTCCAGACAGCCCAGATCAGTGCCAGCGCCAGGAAGACATGGACGGCGGCGTTACCCGGTTTGTACGAGAAGACCGAGACGTCACCGTCGGGCAGGGTGGGCCCGTCGACGAGGTCGGCCAGGAAGGCGACGACCGGTACCACGATCACGATTGGGACCACGAGACGCTTGTAACCCCCCAGCCAGCGGGCCAGCGTGTCCGGCTTGCGGATCAAGATGTCGAGCAGGACGAAGGCGGCGACGACGTAGAACCAGTTCGCCGAGTCGCGGAACGCCGACTCGACGTCTGCGAAGAGATGGGGAAAGGTCCTGATCAGCCCCCAGACTGCGAACGCCACCAGCAGGAAGACGGTGGTCGAGTTCTTCCAGACCAGGGGACGGCTCACTCCCCGGATGGCCGCTACCAGACCGGTGGCGAGAACGATCTCGGTGACGAACAGCGGAGTCCCTGGCACGTGGAGCCAGGCAAATCCCCGGTCGAGGAAGACATAGCCCATCAGGAGGAAGGGCAGGCCTCGCTCGATCAGACCCCGTCTCTCGTACTCCTGATGGACGGACACGGGCTCGAGACGCAACGCAGTCATATGGGTCGTGCGCCTGTGTCCATCGTCGGTCCAAACGGGTTGAGTAGCTTGACGGCATGTCCCGAACGGGGGGCAAGTTCAATGGGTTCGTTGCGCTGGCCCCCCGTTGGGACCCGCGGCCATACCCGAGCCTTGGTGAGACGAAACTCGCTGAGGAGTGAACCGGGTCTCAGGTGGTCATCGAGTTGGGTAACTCCAGCTCCCGGGACACCACGCTTTGGGCCACGTCGAGGAGGGTGAGGTCGTTGGCCCAGGCGTAAGCCCTCAGCATCGCGGTGGCGGGTGCCGACGCGATCCCGAACTTGCGCATGACCATTCCGGTCGCCTGGTGGAACTCGTGGCGGTCGACAAGACGGTGGATCGCTCGTGACTGCCTGGCACAGAGTTTGAGGAGCAGCGCCACCAGTTCCTTGGCGACCAGGTCGGCATCATCGAGAGTCTCGGTCCCGATGCTGCCGTCCCTGTCGTGGAGCTGAATCGTGCCGACGGCCGCTTCGCCATGACGAAGCGGGATGCTCGCCAGCGATCGATAGCCCATTTCGTGCGCCTTTGCAGCCAGGCGCGGCCATCGAGAAGTCGATCCGGTGGCCGTGTCGGCCACGCAGTAGGTCATGGTGTCAGGTGCCCCGGGGGCCGGTCCCTCCTGGAACGTGAAAGCCCACTCGCCGAGAAGACGCGCCTCAGCCGATGAAGCACAGATCGTGAACTGGTGAGCCGTGCTGAAGAGAGAGATGCTGACCTCGCTGACCCCCAAGAGGAGGGCGAAGTCGGCGCACACCGAGACGGGGAGGGGATTGTCACTGGCCTCGAACGCTTCACGCAAGCTCTGGAGGTCCGAAGCGCTGATCATGGGGTCTTCTGTGGCCGCTGGTCGTGGATCATCGACTCCATCCCCACCAGGCCGAGAAGCCGACGAACCGGTTGTGAAGGTTCCTCGATCGCGATCGTGTCGGCGCCGTCCCAACATGTCAGCAGTGCATTGAGCCCGCAGGCGTCGATGAACTCCAGATCGGACAGTCTGAAGACCAGACGGCGACGGCCCGAGACGGATTGGAGTCGCTGCCTGAGGGTCGGGCCGGTGGCCAGATCCAATTCCCCTCTGATGGAGACGATCAGAAGCGAATCGTCGTCGGTGTCCGCTACGACCTCCAGAAAAGGATGGTCGTCTCCCCCAATGAAATCTGGCTCACTCGTCATATCCTGGCCTCCTTAAGGCGGGCCCCTGCCAGGATCTCGAGCAGAAGTCAGTTACGTACTTTGTCGAGTGTACGGCAAGTGACCTCCCTTGGGAAGCGGGTCAGCCTTGGCGGCGTAGCTGCTCTGGCTCCAGGACACCGGATGCCACTTTCTCGGCGACGGTTCGAAGGCGCTCGTTGTTGTCACGGGCGTACCCACGGATCAATGCGAAGGCCTCGTCCATCTCGAGACCGGTGTCCTGAGCGACCATCCCCTTGGCCTGTTCGATTGCCACCCTTGAATCGAGCGCGGTCTGGAGTTGGTCAATGATCGATTGGTCGTCGATGGCTGCCCTATGTTGCAAGATGGCGATGGTGGCCAGGTCGGCGACCGCCTGTAGGACCACGAGATCCTCATCGACGATCGGCTCGGACCCGACCCGGAAGATCGTCAAGGCCCCAATGACATCGTGGCGCAATCGCATCGGGACTGCGGTGGCCGCGGAGTAACCCGCCAAGTTCGCGGCCTGGGCGAAATCTGACCACCTCGCTGCTTGATTGGTTGACTCGACCGTCTCCACATCCCAGTGCGCCGGCTCCCCCCGGAGGAAGGCCTCCGCACCCGGCCCACCGTCGTTCTGCGATTCCAGGACCTGGACGAGATGCGCGGCCTCGCTGCTGGCCGCAGCGACACGGAGCGCCCCGTCCTCGTCTGCCAGGAGTAGACCTGCTGCTTCAGCATCGAGGAGCTCGGTGCATCCGTCTACGAGCTCCTTGAACAGGTCGAGGACGTCGAAGTCTCTCACCAACGTGTCGGCCATCTTCACGAACACCCCGACGAGGCGTTCTTCCCGAGACGTCATGCCCCCCAGGATACGGATCATGCATCGACGGAGTCCGGCGCGGTTTCGGCTTGGCCGAATTTCCGCAGATCGGAGGCCTTCGGCTCGTTTGGGGGACCGATCTCACGGATAAGCATGTTCGACGCAACCATCCCGGAGACCGTGCAGACTCTGAGAAACTTCGAATCGACCCCCGAGTCTGCCAGAGCAGTCAGGCGTTTCGTCGCGAACGCGTTACCGCCGGACGCCCCGGTAGATGACGTCGTCCTCATTGCCTCCGAGTTGGCCAGCAACGCCATTCGACATGCCCGCACGGACTACACCGTCCGACTCGTGACCGATGATCGACTGGTCCGTCTCGAGGTCTCGGACGAGTCGAGGATCATTCCGACACTCCAAGACCTCGGCGACTCTCATCGGGGGCTCCGGATCGTCGACCAGCTCTCCGAGATGTGGGGGGTCGAGCCAACCGAGGAGGGGAAGACCGTCTGGGCGAACATCGCCATGGGGTCGGGCGAGGGAGACTCCTGAATCGGTCCGGGCATGTGGTACCACGGGGATCGTCTGGGTTGGTCGCTCGATTTGTGGGTATCCGGTTCGACTTCGTCGAAAGTGTCCTTCGTATGTCTCGAGGACAGATAACGGTCGTGCTTTGGGTCCCGACGCCAAACGGCGTCCCGGCCGGACTTTCCACAGCGGAGCGCCCGGCCTTATACTTGGACGACCCGCGAACCCCCTAGGGGTGTAGCTCTAATTGGTTAGAGCGCCGGTCTCCAAAACCGGAGGATGGGGGTTCGAGTCCCTCCACCCCTGCCACCAACCAGAAGACTTACTGAGCCATGACCAACAGACAGATCCGCCGCCTGCAGGAAGCTGAAGAGCGGCGCCGCAAGAAGGAACGAGACGGTCAGAGCCAGGCCCAACGAAAGGCCGCGGCGATGCAGAGTCGCGCCGCGGAGCCCCGCGAGCGCAAGTCCTTCTTCGCCCGCGTCAGGGACTACCTCCATGAGGTCAGGGTGGAACTGCGCAAGGTCACCTGGCCAACCAGGGACCAGATGATTGCCTTCACTTCCGTGACCATGATCACCACCGTCGTGCTGACCGCGGTGATTTTCGCGTTCGACGTCGCCGCCAAGGAATTCGTCCTTTGGCTCGTGGAGCTGGCTAGCTGATGCCTGACGTAGTCGAGACCACCGAGGCCACCGAAGAGGTGCAGACCGAGCCGACAGAGACCGAAGACCAGGTCGAAGAGGTGACCGAGGAGACCGAAGAGACCCAAGAGCAGGTCGCCGAGGAGACGCCCGAGACCGAGGCCGTCGAAGAGACTTCCGAGGAGACCGCGCTGGACGCCTCTGAGGCCGCCACCGTCGAGGAGACACCTGAGGCCCAGGCGGAGGAAACCACCGAGACGGGCGCCGCCGACGAAGCGGCCGAGGTCCCCGAGGCCCTCAAGCCGGCCAGCCCCTACGACCTGCCCGGCGACTGGTACGTGATCCACTCCTACTCGGGGTACGAGAACAAGGTCAAGGCCAACCTTGAGACCCGCATCCAGTCGATGCACATGGAGGATCGGATCTTCGAGGTCCACATCCCCATGGAGGACGTGGTCGAGTTCAAGGGTGGCAAGAAGGTGACCGTCCCCAAGAAAGTCTTCCCGGGCTACATCCTGGTCCGGATGATCCTCGACGACGACTCCTGGTACGCGGTCCGCAACACCCCCGGGGTCACCGGTTTCGTTGCCGGCAACGCCCAGAAGCCGACCCCGCTCTCCCGCCGTGAGGTGGAGCGGTTCCTCGGGGTGCAGGAAGAAGAGGAGAAGGGCAAGCCTCGGTTCAAGCCGGAATGGGACGTCGGCGAGCAGGTCCGGGTCGTCACCGGTCCCTTCGCCGATTTCAACGGCGTCATCGAGGAGCTCAACGTCGACCAGCAGAAGGTGGTCGTGTTGGTCAACATCTTCGGGCGAGACACTCCGGTCGAACTCGGTTTCGAAGACATCCAAAAGAACTAGGACAATGGGAAGAAGAAGACTCGTCACCACAGTGAAGATGCAGTTGCCTGCCGGGCAGGCGACGCCGGCTCCGCCGGTGGGCACCGTTCTGGGCCCGCACGGCGTGAACCTGATGGACTTCGTCAAGGCGTACAACGACGCCACCGCCAACCAGCGGGGTCAGATCATCCCTGTGGAGGTCTCCATCTTCGAAGACCGCTCATTCAGCTTCGTCACCAAGACCCCGCCCGCTGCGGCGCTGCTCCGTCAGGCCGCCCGGGTCGACAAGGGGTCCGGCGTGCCCAACAAGGAGATTGTGGGCAAGGTCACCAAGTCCCAGGTCAGGGAGATCGCCGAGATCAAGATGCCCGACCTCAACGCCAACGACATCGAGGCCGCGATGAGGATCGTCGAGGGCACCGCCCGCTCGATGGGGATCGCCGTCGAGGGCTGACAAACCGTTCTGTGCGGATTTACTACGCGTGACGCGTACCTAACCCGCACAGAAGTGAAGTGGGAGGCCGCGAGGCCGCCTGAACCACAAGGAGAGAAACATGGCACACGGAAAGAAGTACCGCGAGGCTGCGTCCCGGTACGACAAGGAACACCGTTACTCGGCTCGCGAGGCGTTGGACCTGGTGAAGTCACTGGCCTCGGCGAACTTCGACGAGACGGTCGAGGTGGTCTACAACCTCGGCATCGACCCCAGGAAGGCCGACCAGTTGGTCCGCGGCACGGTCTCGCTGCCCCACGGCACCGGCAAAGAGGTGCGGGTCGCCGTCTTCTGCCCTCCGGAGAAGGAGGCCGAGGCCAAGGCGGCCGGCGCCGACATCGTCGGGGGTACCGACCTCATCGAGAAGATCCAGGCCGGCCAGGAGCTCGAGGCCGATGTCGCCATCGCCACCCCGAGCATGATGGCGGAGGTGGGCAAGCTGGGCCGTGTCCTCGGACCACGAGGGCTCATGCCCAACCCAAAGTCGGGAACCGTCACCGACGACGTCGCCAAGGCGGTTGCCGAGTTCAAGGGGGGCAAGATCGAGTACCGCAACGATCGGTACGGGAACGTCCACGTCCCGTTGGGCAAGGTCTCGTTCGACGTCGACCAGCTCTACGAGAATCTCGCCGCCCTCACCGCCGAGATCCAGCGTGCCCGCCCCGCCGGATCCAAGGGTCGCTACATCAAGGGGATCACCGTGTCCTCGACCATGGGACCTGGGATCAAGGTCGACCCGGTCCGTCTCGAGGAGATGGCCAAGGCCGTCTGACGTCGGGTCAGCCCAGACGTGGAAAAGCCCCCGCTGTCGGGGGCTTTTCTCACTCTTGAAAAGGGGGGTTCCCGTGCCCGGTACATCCGTGGGCTGGGAGGGCTTCGGCTGCCAGGTCCACCGTCCGCACGTCGCCGACGACTTCGTCTGTGGACCAGGGTAGGGGCTGGTCTTCCATCGGTCGGCTAAACGCGGCCCTCACTTATTCGGATCCCGGATTGCGGACGGGGGCGGTCAGGGAACCCGCCCGCCACACGGAAACCCCCTGTTTTCAACAGGTCAAGTGTCGCGCGTGGCCGGTCCAGTGTCCAGGCAAATTATGGAAAACCTCAGGTCCGATGGCAGATTTGTTGGGTTTGGAGCCCATCGGGGCCGAATTGCACAGCGAGGGCGGGCGAATAGAATTCGTCCGCAACTCCAATTCCTCGGCCGAAGACCGCCGGTGTCATTGACCTAAGGGGCAGATCGCCCGCCAGCGCAGGTTCGCTTTCTCAAAGCCCCTTCGTCTTCGTCGAGGGGCTTATTTGATGTCTAGGGAGACGCAATGGCAAGACCGGAAAAGGTCCAGGCTGTGAAAGACATCCGAGAAGGGCTCGAGAACTCCGAGGCGGTCTTCCTGACCGAGTACCGGGGTCTCTCCGTGCAAGCGATGCAGGAACTCCGTCGCGCCCTGCGTGAGAGTGGCGCCGACTACAAGGTCGTGAAGATGACCCTGGCCCGGCTCGCTGCCGGTGACGCCGGGATCGAAGGTCTCGACGAGTACCTGGCCGGGCCGACCGCGCTGGCGTTTGCCAAGAGCGATCCGGTGGCCACGGCGAAGGCTCTCAAGAACTTCTCCAGGGACCACGACGTCTTCGTTCTCAAGGCGGGATACCTGTCGGGGAACATCCTCACTCCAGAGGAGGTCTCCAGACTCGCCGAGATCGAGCCCCGTGAGGTGCTGCTGGCGAAGATCGCCGGAGCTGCCAAGGCTCCCCTCTTCAAGGCGGCAGCGATGTTCGGCTCGTTCACACGGGACGCGGCCTCGATGTTCTCACAGCTTCTGGACAAGAAAGAGTCGGGCGAGTTCGCGCCCGCAGGAGGGGCCGACGAGGCCAGCCTCCCCGCGGACGAGCCCACTGAGACCGCGGCCGCCCAGGCCGAGGAGGAATGACGAATGGCAAAGACCAAGATGACCACTGACGAGCTCCTGGCCACCTTCGAGGAGATGACCGTTCTCGAGCTCAAGGAGTTCCTCGACGCCTTCGAGGAGCGCTTCGACGTGACCGCCGCCGCTCCCGTGGCCGTGGCTGCCGCCCCCGCTGCCGGTGGTGGCGACGGAGCCGCCCCCGCCGCCGAGGAGAAGGACGAGTTCGATGTCGTGATCACCGACGCCGGCTCGGCCAAGATCCAGGTGATCAAAGAAGTCCGCGGGCTGACCAGCCTGGGTCTCAAGGAGGCCAAGGACCTGGTGGACGGTGCCCCCGCCGCCGTCCTGGAGGGGGTCGACGAGGAGACCGCCAAGAAGGCCAAGGAGACCCTCGAGGCCGCCGGGGCCACGGTCGAGCTCCGCTAGACCTTCCGTTTCCTAATGCTGTAGAGCCGAAATACCGGCTCTACAGCGTCCAGAAAGACCCCTGGGAAATCGGGGGTCTTTCCGCGCGGAGGAGATCCGATATATCGGATCTCCTTCCTTAGGAAAGCGTCAGGAGGAGAAGTAGGCGGTGACCACCGGGGTCTCCCGCTCGCGGAGGGCGATGTTGGCGTCGAGCTTCTCCAGGTTCTGCTCGATCGACCTCCCCGCTTCCGGCACCGGGTGCTCGGCGAAGTGACTGCGCACGGATGCGGCGACCTCGGGTTGGGACAGGGCCGAGATCCCCTCGGCGATCCGGGTCAGGGTCATGCCCGGCATCGCCGCCAGCACGCCTTCCCAACGCTCACGCGCTCGCTCCCACACAATCGGACCGGCCTTGCCGGTGAGCAGCCGGGCGAAGACCCAGAACCCGTCTTGAGTCCGGATCTCACCGTCGACCACACGGTCGAGCGTGGTGAGCGCCTCGTCCTTGGTGGCCACGGCGGCGGCGGACCTGAGATAGCGGACCTGGTCGAGTGGTGTGGTGGACTCCTTGTACACCTTCCACAACGTCTCGTACTCCTCCGGCCCTCCGTTCCGGGCGTACACCGCAAGGGCGGCCGTCGCCAGTTCGGGGTCGAGCGCCTCCCCGGCGAGTAGATCCTTCACCAGGGCGCGGCACCGATCGATGGTGTCCGCGTCGGAGGCGAGATTGCCCATGGCCGAGATCAGGTCGCCGCGGAGCTTGCGTTCCAGGTCGGTGTCGGATTCGCCGACTGTCCACCCGAGACGATCCAGAGCCGGCGACACCAGATCGGAGACGAACTTCTCGAATCCGGGCCGGGCCTCCTCGGCGAGTGCGTGATGCTCGATCAGGGCCAGGCCGCCGGTGATCACCGACCAGATCGCCTGTTCTCTCTCGTCGCCGAACTTGGCGACGAGATCGAGGAAGTTGGTAGTCGACAGCTGCCCGTTGCGGACGAACCCCAAGGTGTCCGACACCAGCGTGTAGCGCTCGATGTCGCCGAGGGAATCGACGTTACGGAGAAGGGCCTCGAACAAGTCGTCGGAGTAGCTGGTCCGGTAGAAGCCGAAGCCGCCGGCGTTGGCCACCACCCAGTCGATCTCACCGGGGATCTCGACCACCCCCTCGTCCTCTTCGAGCAGGTACTTCAGCTCGAAGGGCGTCCCATCGGCCCCGCCGCGCAGCTGGATCGGGACCTTCCAGATGGTGGTGTCGGACTCGTTGGGGATGACCAGGTAGCGCCGCTGCGAGAGCCGCACCCCGCCGTCGACCTTCTTGACGTCGATCTGCGGGAAGCCGCGCTGGTAGACCCAGGTGTTCATGATCTCCGACACCGGGTACTCCGAGGCGCTGTCGAGACCCTCCCAGAGATCACCGGTGACGGTGTTCCCGTACTCGTGCTTGCGGAGGTAGCTGCCCACGCCCTGTCGGAAGTTCTCCACCCCCATGAACTCGTCGATCATGTGGAGCACCGCCGAGCCCTTCCCGTAAGTGATGGCGTCGAACATCTGGTCCACTTCCTCAGGGGCGGTGACCTCGAACTCGATGGGGCGGGTCGACTCGAGCTGGTCGGTCCCCATCGCCCAGGGCACCTCGAGGTTGGCGAAGGAGAGCCATCGCTTCCATTCGGGCCGCATGGCATCGGTGGCCTTGAGCTCCATGAAGCTGGCGAACGCCTCGTTGAGCCAGGCCCCCTCCCACCAAGCCATGGTGACCAGGTTGCCGAACCACTGGTGGGCGATCTCGTGGCCGATCACGTCGAGGCTGTTCTGCAGTTCGCTCTGGCTCGCCTTGGCCGGGTCGATCACCAGATAGGCGTCCCGATAGGTGATGAGGCCGACGTTCTCCATGGCGCCGGCGGCGAAGTCGGGGATGGCGATGTGGTCGAGCTTGTCTCCGGGATAGGGGATCCCGTAGTAGTCCGACAGATACTCGAAGCAGAAGACGGCGTTCTCCATGGCAATGTCGGTGAGGGCGAGGTTCCCCTTGGGCACGATGATGCGGATCGGTGTGCCTCTGACCACACGCGGCTCGGTCGCCTCGAACGGTCCGGCGATGAAAGCCAGCAGATAGGTGGACATCTTCATCGTCTTGGCGAAGCGGAACTCGACCCGACCGTCGTCGAGGACCTTCCGCTCCTGCTCAGCGGTGTTGGAGTAGGCCTCTATGCCGTCGGCGACGACCATCGTGGTCTGATAGGTCGCCTTGAAGTCGGGCTCGTCCCAGCAGGGGAAGACACGGCGGGCGTCGGTGGCCTGGCACTGTGACGCCGCCAGCGGGTGCTCGTTGCCCTGGACGTCCCGGTACACCGAGCGGTAGAGACCGCAGAGCTGGTCGTTGATGATCCCGGCGTGCTCGATCTCGAGACGTACCTGCCCGGGCTTCAGAGTGGCTCCGAGGCTCAGGGTCGCCCGCTCCATGTCGGCGTCGTAGGCGATCCCCGTGATCTCGGTCCCGTCCGACAGCGCCGCCGACTTGATCTCGACCTCGTTGGCGTTGAGCACCAAGGTGTCGGTCGGCTCGATCACGTCGAGGTCGATCCCCACCGAGCCGGTGAAGGTGAAGGTCTCCAGGTCGAGCTCGAGACGGATGTCGTAATGGGTCGGCGCCACGTGGCGAGGCAGACGGAAAGGGTTGTCAGACAAGGAATTCCTCACGGTCGATAACCGTCCGAATGGTACTGCCGGGCCCGTTTTCGTCGAAGGTGGACTTGTACGGGGCCGGACCTATCGTGTACGACCGTATGTCCCACAAGTCGACGATCCTCGTCAACGTGCACGGTCCGGACCATCCGGGCATCTCCGCCGGCCTCATGGACGTGCTCGCCTCCACCGGGGCCGATGTATACGACATCGAGCAGATCGTCGTCCGCGGTCGTCTCACCCTCAACGTGCTCATCGGTGTGGAAGGGGAGACGGCGACGATTCGTGACCTGCTCCTGTTCGGATGGGAGCAGCGTCTCCACATCGAGTTCGAGGTGGTCGACCCTATCCCCACCCCTCTCAAGACGATGACCGTGGTCACCGTCCTCGGCGAGCGGGTCGGGCCGGAGGACTTTGGGGCCGTGGCCCGGGCCATCGCGGATGGCGGAGGCAACATCGAGCGCATCTTCCGCCTGTCCCGCTACCCGGTGACGTCCTACGAGCTGACCGTGTCCAACGGGGACCTCGACAAGACCCGGGAGCAGTTGATCGCCGCCGCCGCAGAGCGCCCGATCGACATCGCCATCCAGCCTGAGGGTCTGGAGCGGCGCGCCAAGCGCATGGTGGTCATGGACGTCGACTCGACGCTGATCCAGAACGAGGTGATCAACCTGCTCGCCGACGAGGCCGGGGTGGGCGAGAAAGTCGCCGAGATCACCGCCTCGGCACTGCGGGGCGAGATCGACTTCGAGGAGTCCCTGCGCGAGCGGGTGGCGTTGTTGGAGGGTCTACCCGAGGACGCCCTGAAGACGGTGGCCTCCAGGATCGAGGTGACGCCCGGGGCCCGCACCTTCATCCGCACCTTGAAGCGGATGGGCATGAAGACGGCCATCGTCTCGGCGGGTTTCACCCGTTTCGCCAATGCGCTCGCCGCCGAGCTGGGCATCGACTACTCGCTGTCCAACACTCTGGACGTCAAGGACGGTCAACTCACCGGTCGTCTCGCCGGCGAATTCGTGGATGGGCGGCGGAAGGCGACCTTCCTCGAGGAGATCGCCGAGAAAGAGGGGATCCTGCCCTCGCAGGTGGTTGCGGTCGGCGACGGGGCCAACGACCTCGAGATGCTGGCAGTGGCCGGTCTTGGGATCGCATTCAACGCCAAGCCCATCGTGAAGGAGCGGGCCGACACCTCGGTCTCCGTGCCCTACCTGGATGCGATCCTGTTCCTGATGGGGGTGCGCCGGGACTTCGTGGAGGCCGCCGACGCGGCCGATCCCGACTTCGACTTCCGGCCCAGCCTGGACGTCCCGGGTACTCCGCCGGTCTGAACCCGGACTTCGGTCAGCTGCGCGAGGCCACCCAGGCCAGAGCCCGGTCAACGGTTATCTCGACATCGATCGTGGTCATCTCGTGGCGGAACCCCATGGCGTGGTTGATCGCCAACATCGCGTCATTGCTGAAGGCGTTGGCCGTTTCCTCGTAGATGCCCTCGGGCCAGGCCTCCAGAGCGGCCAGGTTCACCGCGCCTTTGAGCCATTTGCCGATCGACTTCCCCCGGTGGTCCGGGTCCACCATGGTCGTGGTCACGATCCACGTGGTCGGATCGGTCTTCCTCCGGAACATCTCGCTCATCCCCACTGCCTTGCCGGATGAGCCGTCGAACGCCATGCCCCAGATGACGTCGACCCCATCCTTGAACTGCTCCTGCAGCTCGCGGACAAGCTCGGCGTCCCAGTTGCGGGGCGCCTGGCCATCGGAACGTGGCATGTCCCGCTCCAGGATCAGGAGGAGGTTGGCGATGTCCTCGAAGAGCTCTTCGGGCCAGTCACCTTCCGTGACACGGACCGTGTAACCCGGTGCATTGCGATCTCCTTCCTCCACCCAACGCTGCATCAGCCCGGCATCGAGATCGGCGATGTGGAGCACGTTCTCGTGAGTCTTCCTCCCCTCGGTGGCACCGATGGCTGCAGCGAAGGCGCCGCCGGCCGGGACCGTGTCGAAGTGATAGCTGAGGAGCTTGGTGCGGGCGAGCTCCTTCCCGATCCGGGCGATGTGCCCGAGCATGGCGGTGCCGGCACCGGCCCGCCGGAACTCGGGCCACACGAAGATGCCGCATCTGAGGGTCTCGGGATTCGTCCCGTCGGCCGAATAGTGGGTCTCGCATGTCCCCACCACCTCGCCCGTCCCGTCACGTGTGAGGAAGCGACTCTCCACCGTCCCGGGAAACCCAGCGAACATGCGAAGCTCGTCGAGGGTCATGTCGACGCTGCGCGGCCGAATCTCCCGGTTCACCTCGTTCACACGGGCGAGGATCGGAGTCAGCTCCTCGTCGGAGGCCTGGGCCACTTTCACCTCCTCGAAGGTGTAGCGGGTCACCCCTCGTCCCAATCCATGTGGAAGAACTCGCCGCGGGGGCGGTCGACCCGTTCGAAGGTGTGGGCGCCGAAGAAATCGCGCTGGGCCTGGATCAGGCTGGCGGGCAACCGGGCCGAGCGCATTCCGTCGAAATAGGCGAGGGCACTCGAGTAGGCAGGCGCCGGGATGCCTGCCTGGGCGGCCGCCGCCACCACCCGCCGCCACGAGGGGAGGGCATCCTCGATGGCCTCGGTGAAGAACGGGGCCTCGGTGAGGTCTTCGAGGTCGGGTCGCTCGCGGTAGGCGTTGGTGATGTCGTCGAGGAAGTCGGCCCGGATGATGCACCCCGCCCGCCAGATCGAGGCGATGGTGCCCAGGTCGAGACCCCAACCGTTCTCCTCGGAGGCGGTCTGCATGAGACGGAAGCCTTGGGCGTAGGAGACGATCTTCGACGCATAGAGGGCCGCCTCGATGTCAGCCACGTCGACCGCGATCGGACCGATCGGGTCTGAGAACAGGGCTGCGGCGCGCTGACGGCGGTCCGGGTCCGAACTGACGATGCGCGCATACACCGCCTCCGCGACCAGCGTGGTGGGCACGCCCGATTCCATGGAGGCGATGACCGTCCACTTGCCGGTGCCCTTCTGACCGGCGACGTCCAGGATGAGGTCGACCATCGGCATCCCGTTCTCCTCGACGGTCAGGATCTGCGCCGTGATCTCGACGAGATAGGAACGGAGACGACCCTCGTTCCAGCGGGCGAACACCTCCGAGATCACCGCAGGCTCCATCCCGAGACCACGACGCATCAGGTCGTACGCCTCGGCGATCACCTGCATGTCGCCGTACTCGATGCCGTTGTGGACCATCTTCACGTAGTGACCGGCGCCACCGGTTCCGATCCACTCGCAGCACGGGGTCCCGTCGGGAGCCTTGGCGGCGATGCCCTTCAACATCGCCTCCACCACTGGCCAGCCGGCGGGGTTGCCTCCCGGCATGATGGACGGTCCATGCCGGGCGCCCTCCTCGCCACCGGAGACGCCGGCGCCGATGAAGGCGATGTCCATCTTCTCGAGGTGCTCGACACGTCGGGCCGTGTCGGTGTACAGGGAGTTGCCACCGTCGATGATCACGTCGCCGGGGTCGAGCAACGGGGCGAGGTCCTCGATCACCTGGTCGACCGGTGGCCCGGCCTTGACCATCAGCAGGACCACACGCGGGGTCTCCATCGTGGCTACCAAGTCCTGGAGTGATGTGACCGGTACGACGTCCTTGTCGGCGGCCTCACCCGCCATGAACTCTTCGGTCACCGATGCCGTGCGGTTGTAGACCGTCACCCGGTTCCCCGAGTCGGCGAGGTTGAGGGCGAGGTTCGCCCCCATGACACCAAGACCCACCACCGCGATGTCAGAAGGGTTGTTCACCAGGCGAGGGTATTACTGGGCAGGTCGAAGCGCTTACCCTTTCCTGCCTTGAACAACATCTACCTCGGAGTCGACGTTGGTGGATCCGGGATCAAGTCGGCGCTGGTCGATCTGACCGACGGTTCGCTGGTGACCGACCGGAACCGGATAGACACCCCGCAGCCGGCCACGCCGGACGCCTGTGCCACTGCCATGGGCACCCAGGTCGCCCAGTACGACTACGACGGGCCGATGGGTGTCGGGTTCCCGTCCGTGATCCGAAACGGGACGGTGTACACCGCCAACAACATCGACAAGTCCTGGATCGGCTTGAAGGTGGCGGAGGTGTTCGCTCAGGCCACCGGTCGTGAGACGGTCGTCCTCAACGACGCAGATGCGGCGGCGTTGGCCGAGGCGACGTTCGGCGCCGCCCGGGGGGTGTCGGGAATGGTGCTCATGCTCACCTTTGGGACCGGGATCGGGTCAGGTCTGCTGGTCGATGGCGAGCTGGTGCCCAATCTGGAGCTCGGCCAGCTCGAGCTCGAGGGACACTCACCCGCCGAGGTCTTCTTCTCGGCAAAGGCGAGACGACGGGAGAACCTGGACTGGGACGAGTGGGGCGGAAGGGCCAACCGGTTCCTGGTCCACGTCAACTCGGTGTTCAACCCCGACCTGATGGTGTTCGGCGGCGGGCTGGTCAAGTTCTGGGAGGACTTCTCCCACACGATCGACGAGAGCCTGCCTGTGGTCCCCGCCCAGCTCGCCAACAACGCCGGCATCATCGGCGCCGCCCTGATGGCTAGGCAATCACAAATTCGTCGAAGCGGCCTGTCGCCCGCTTAGGGACCCGCACGTCGAGGATCGTCCCCTCGGCGTCGTGCTTCTCCTCCACGACCTCCCCGAGACGATGGGCGGCGGCCACCACATCCCCGCGGTGGTAGGGGATGCTCAGTGACAAGGTGACCAGGTCCTTCGAAACCGCCTCCGAGATCGCCGCCTGCAGGTCGAGCAGACCTTCCCCGGTCTGTGCCGAGATGAAGACGGCATCCGGCCACAGGTTGCGGAGACGGTTCAGTGTGTGCGGATCGACCGCGTCGATCTTGTTGAACACGAGGATCTGGGGGACTTCCGAGGCCCCGATCTCCTCGAGCACGGTCTCGACGGCCTCGATCTGACCGGCGGGATCCTCGTCCGTGGCGTCGACGAGGTGGACGAGGAGGTCCGAGTCGTTGACCTCGGCCAGTGTCGATTGGAAGGCCTCCACCAGGTTGTGGGGGAGACGACGGACGAATCCGACCGTGTCGGCGATCACGATCGCCCGACCATCCGGCAGCTCCAGGCGGCGGACCGTCGAGTCGAGGGTGGCGAAGAGCTGATCCTGGACCAGGGTGCCGGCGTCGGTGAGTGCGTTGAGCAGCGTCGACTTACCGGCGTTCGTGTAGCCGACGATCGAAACTTGTGGGATCTCTGTGCGCCGCCGCTGCTTTCTCTGAGTCTCCCGGTGCCCCGCGGTCTCCTTGAGCTGGCGCTCCAGTTTCGAGATCCGCTGCAGGACACGACGCCGGTCAGTCTCCAGCTTGGTCTCACCGGGGCCACGCATGGTGGTGCCCACCCCGGCGCGCTGCTGCTCCATCCCGGCACCCTTGCCACGGAGCCGGGGGAGGTTGTACTTGAGCAAGGCAAGCTCGACCTGGATGGCGCCCACCTTGGACGTGGCGTGCTGGGCGAAAATGTCGAGGATCAATGCCTCCCGGTCCACTACGTCGCAGTGGAAGACACCCTGGAGGTTGCGTTGCTGAGCCGGGCTGAGGCTCTGGTCGAAGATGACGACGTCGATATCGAGCGCCGTGCTCAGCTTGGAAAGCTCGTCGGCCTTGCCGGAGCCGATGAACGTGGCCGGGTCGATCTGGTCGCGCTTGACGATCTCTCGATCGACCGGTTCTGCCCCTGCCGTCTCGGTGAGCAGGGCGAGCTCCGTCAGCGACCGCTCCTCGGTCTCCAGCGTCGTCCCCGGGAACAGAACCCCGATGAGAAAGGCGCGCTGAACCGTGACCTCGAGGTCGGTGACGGTTGCCGTCAGACGGCGTTGGGCGCGGGATTGACGATCAGATGTCATAGAACGGAATGGGCCGGGGCCGGGCAATGATGGCGGCTCGAGCAAGTTGGTGCGGGGGGAATAACCCGGCTCAGAGGTACTGACCCTCGTCCCCGACGTGTTCGAGCTCTTCCTCGGCGATGATCTGAGACTCACGCACGGCGATGACGGGTTTCCCCGTCGGTGGCCAGATGAAACGCCAGGCGCCGGTGGGCACGGCCCAGAACCGCTGCCCGGTCTCGACGTCGAGCAGGGCCAGGGCGTCGTTGCCGTCCTTGGTGCCGATCGGTACGAGCAGGCCGGACTTGGTGGTCGTGTCCTCGGGGACATGCCCCACGCGCCACCCCTGCATCACCTTGTAACCGTTGTCTGAGACGACCGGCGGTTTGGTCTCGATCACCCCTTGATTCTCGCAGGATCGGACTGGTACGAAAATCTGAGGACCGTCGCGGGTAGCCCGAGTCGGACCGACGGCGAAGGAGGGATAAGGTTCGGTCATGGCTGACAAGAAGTTCTCCGAGGCGTTGGAGTATCACGAGAGACCACGCCCCGGAAAGATCGAGATCAGGGCGACCAAGCCGACCGCGACCCAGTCGGATCTCAGCCTCGCCTACACCCCTGGCGTCGCCGAGCCCTGTCTCGCCATCGCCAACGACCCCAACGCGGCCTTCCGCTTCACCAATCGGGGAAACCTGGTGGCGGTGGTGTCGAACGGGAGCGCCGTCCTCGGCTTGGGCAACATCGGCCCGCTCGCCGGGAAGCCGGTGATGGAGGGCAAGGCGGTGCTGTTCAAGAGGTTCGCCGACATCGACGTCTTCGATCTCGAGATCGACGCGACCGACCCCGACGACATCATCAGGTTCTGCGAGCTGCTGGCCCCCACCGTCGGTGGCATCAACCTCGAGGACATCAAGGCCCCGGAGTGCTTCTACATCGAGTCCACCCTCCGGGAGCGGCTGGACATCCCCGTCTTCCACGACGACCAGCACGGGACCGCCATCATCGGCGGGGCGGCGTTCATCAACGCCATGGAGATCACCGGGCGGGACGTCACCCAGACCCGGGTGGTGGTGGCCGGCGCCGGGGCTGCCGGTGTCGCCTGCGCCCGTTTCCTCATGGGTCTGGGGGTCGATCCGGCCAACATTCTGATGACCGACCAGCGGGGCGTGGTCCACTCCGATCGGGACGACCTCAACGAGGTGAAGCAGGAGTTCGCCATCGCCACCCCCTGCCGCACGCTCGAGGACGCCATGAAGGACGCCGACGTCTTCGTCGGGGTTTCGGCGGCAGGGATCGTCACCAAGGAGATGATCCAGTCGATGGCCCCGGACCCGATCGTATTCGCCCTGGCCAACCCGGACCCCGAGATCACCTACCAGGACGCCAAGGCGGCCCGGGAGGACGTGATCATGGCCACCGGGCGCTCGGACTACCCGAACCAGGTCAACAACGTGCTCGGGTTCCCCTTCATCTTCAGGGGGGCTCTCGACGTCAGGGCAAGGGCGGTGTCGGAGGGGATGAAGATCGCCGCCTCGCAGGCACTGGCGCAACTGGCCAGGGAGCCGGTTCCCGATTCGGTGCTGCGCGCCTATGACCTCGAGCATCTGTCCTTCGGTCCGGACTACCTCATCCCGAAGCCTTTCGACCCCCGCGCCCTTTGGACCGTCGCTCCGGCCGTCGCCAAAGCGGCGATGGAAGAGGGTCTGGCCCGGGTCGACATCGAGGACATGGAGGCGTACAAGGCCGCGCTGCAGACCCGCTTCAACGCCTCGTACGGTCTCATCAACGCCATCACCACCAAGGCGATGGAGCAGCCGCGTCGGGTGGCCTATCCCCACGGCGACGACATCCGCATCATCCGCGCGGCCCGTCGTGTGCTCGACGAGGGCATCGGCCGCCCGATCCTGGTCGGTCCGGCTGCCACCATCCACGCTCTGAGCGAGGGCTCGGGAGTCTCGCTGGAGGGCATGGAGGTCATCGATCCCGCCGACGACAGCTCGGACCGGGCCCGCTACGCCAACGTCCTCGAGGAGTTGAGACGTGACCGTGGACTTTCTCTCCAAGAGGCGGAGCGCATGGTGCGCGACCCCAGCATGTACGCCTGTCTCATGGTGCGGGAGGGTGCCGCCGACGCGGTCTTGGGTGGCTTGACCACCTTCTACCCGGAGACCATCCGGCCCGCTCTCCAGGTCATCAAGGTGGAGCAGGGGCGTTCGATCGTTTCCTCGCTGTACATCGTCGTGGTCGGGGGCCGGCCCTATTTCTTCACCGACTGCGCGGTCAACATCGAGCCGACCGCCGAGCAGCTCGCCGAGATCGCCCTGGCGGCCGCCGAGACCGCGGAGCGGGACTTCGACCGGGTGCCACGGGTCGCCTTCCTCAGCTACTCGGACTTCGGGTCGGCGGGGGGCACTGAGCCGGCCCGGGTGCGTCAGGCGCTGGAGATCTTCAGGAAGGCACGCCCGGACATCGCCGCCGACGGCGAGATGCAGGCCGACTCGGCTGTGGTCCCGGAGCTCATGGCCTCACGGAGCCCGAACGGCTCGCTGGGCCGGGCGGCCAACGTGCTGGTCTTCCCGAATCTGACCGCCGCCAACGCTTCCTACAAGCTGTTGAATCGGCTCGGTGGCGCCGAGGTGATCGGCCCGATCCTGAGCGGTCTCTCCAAGCCGGTGCACGTCCTGCAGCGGGACGCCTCGGTCACCGACGTGGTCAACATGACCGCCATCGCCGTGGCCGAGGCGCAGCGTCGCTCTCAGGAGGTCGTCGGGACGCGTTGACTGGCCTTCTGCGCGGCGTAGAGCCGGTATTTCGGTTCCCCTACATTAGGAAAGCGTTTTAGCGTTCCTTCCAGTACTCCTCGTAGTGGACGTTGCCGCGTTCGCGGAGGTGGTCGATCGTGAACCCGCGTTCGTGGAGGATCTCGCAGACGCCGCGCGGCTCGGGGAAGTGCATCGTCCCGTCGTCGTCCCACTTCGGCAGACCGATCATCTGCGGGTTGCCGCACAGGAAGACGTGGGTGTTGGCCGGATCCAGTGGCGCCCCCAACTCCTCCTCGACCTTGCCCTGCTCGATCAGGTCCTGGATGTAGAGCTTGTTGCCCTCGTTCTCCGGCTCCCTGGTGGTGAAGGCGTAGTACTTGTAGTTGGGGAACTTCTCCATCACCTTGGCTTGCTGCTCGGTGTACGCCAGGTCCTGGCGGTGACGGACACAGACCACCTGGAGCATCCGACCCTGGTGACCATTACGCAGCAACTCCGCCGTCATCAGGTTTTGGGGCGCCTCCCCGGTGCCGGTGCTCAGGAACACGACGTTGTCGGTCGGTTGGACCCCGTCCAGCACGTACCGGCCCGTGAACTTGCGACCCATGTAGATCCGGTCGCCGACGCCCTTCATGAAGATCCGCGGGGTCAGCGCAGGGATCTCGACCTCCCCGGGACGAACCTGGACTATGTAGAACTCGATGTCACTCGGATGCGGCTCGACGAGCTCTCCGTTCTCGTCGACGATCGAGCTGGAGACCGAGTACGAGCGCAGCGCCATCTTCTCCCACTGCTCCGGATGGTCTGAGAACTCCTCCATCACCTCGTCGGCGCGAGGCTCCCAGTAGCCGAGCCCGAGGGTGGTGTACTGACCGGGCTTGAAGGGCTCCACCGGCTCATCGGGCCGGATCTTCATCACCCAGAGATCGGGATTGTGCGCCCTGATCGAGGTGATCGTGGAGTTGTAGTTCTCCTCCCGGAGCCGCTCGACCCGCTCCCCTGGTGTCTCCACCTCCCAGAAGATGAACAGGTTGGCGATGACCTCGGCGGCGCGGTCCAGATCGGTCTGCTCCCACTCCGAGCTTCGGGTCACCGTGACCTCGTTCGACAGGATGTAGACGCGCTCGATCTGGTCGTCGCTGTCGAAGAGTCGACGTGCCAGCACTTCGGGCCAGCTGTCGCCTTCCGGTCGGGTCTCGAAGAGCATTCCGTCCTGACCGGTCAGGGACCGGTCGAGGTCGAAGATGGCCACATCTCCCACCGGGATGGCTGTCACGCTGATCCGCTGACCCATTGCGGCTCAACCTAGCGACGGGAACAGGGCCCGCACCGCCGGGGTTCGTTCAGCCATGGAGCAAGCAGTCAAAGAGGCGTTGGATCGGGGCGGGATCGCCGACATCACCACGATCGGGCGGAAGACGGGCAAGCCCTACCGGATCGAGATCTACTTCCATCAGTTCGACGGCCGGTATTACCTGACCGGGCGTCACGGTCGGAGACGGGACTGGGAGGCCAACATCATCGCCAACCCTCGCTTCACGCTCCATCTGAAGAGGGGCATCACCGCGGATGTGCCGGTCGAAGGAGAACCCGAGCCCGATCCTGAGGAACGGGCCCGGATTCTGCGTCGCGCTCTGATTGAGAACTGGGACTCACCGCCTGATCAGGTGGACCAGGCACTTCACAAGTGGGTGGAAGGCTCCCCTTTCATCCGGTTCTGGCCGGTCGAGGAGCTATAGCTCCCCGGTCTTCTCTCCGACGTCCTTCATCCCGAGGCCGATCAGGACGAAGACCACACCCATCAGAATCGCCATTCCGGCGACCCCGAAGGCGACCACCGAAGTGAACAGTGACGACTGGAGGAACGCCGAGTTCATCGCCACCTCGCGCAATGGGTCCTCCCGGTCCAACTCGGCGTATCTGAGCCCGCCGGTCGCCTCCAAGGTGTGCTTGTCGATGACCCGGGCCTGGCAGTAGGCGCTGAAGGGCCCGTCGACGTCGTCGCCGGCGAGACAGTCGGCGTCTTCGGAAACGGTGATGTTCTGGCTGGCCAGGGTGTTGCTGACCATGATCCAGGTGGCTACTCCGCCAACCATCAGGACCACACCCAGGATCACCGAGGCGATGTATGCCGTGCGTCTCATTACTTCCCTTCTGGACGAATAACTCGAACCCTACGTGGTGCGAAGTGCCCCGTGGACGGCACAAAGTCCCGAACCCGGGGGTCCTTTGCCGAAGTCGTGCCAGGACCTCCGTCACGCTCGCGTATGGTGGCCGGCAGCCACTCGAGGAGGCAGGTTTGGATCAGGTCGACGAGATCGTCTCGCAGATACCCATCGGACAATTGGCCGCACACTTGGGGATCGACGAGAAGTCAGCCGAGGAGGCGGTCCGGTCTGCCGTCCCGGCCCTCCTTGGAGGTCTGGCCGCCAACGCCCAGGACCCAGGCGGAGCCGCCTCCCTGCAACAGGCTCTGGCCCAGCACGTCAACGACCCGCTCGACCTCGCCGCTGTGGACGTCGAGGACGGGGACAAGATCGTCCATCACATCTACGGCGACAACACCGACGAGGTGGTCAACCGTCTCGGCGGTCTGGGCGGTGGCAAGGGCGGGATCATGAAGTCCCTGCTCCCACTGCTCGCCCCGCTGATCATGGGCTGGCTGGCGAAGAAGATGGGTGGCGGCGGTCAGACGTCCGCACCCGGTGGCGGCGATGGCGGTCTCGGCGGCATGCTGGATTCCCTCGGCGGTGGCTCCGCTGGCGGCGGGGGCGGTGACCTCGGCGACCTCCTCGACAGTGTCAGCGGTGGTGGCTCCGGTGGCGCCGGTGGAGGGCTCGGTGATCTCCTCGGCGGCATGCTCGGCGGGGGAGGCGGTGGTTCCGGCGCGGGTCTCGACGACCTGCTCGGTGGTCTTCTCGGTGGAGGAACCAAGAGCTAGACGGCCTCTACCCTCTCAGGGCCGCAGAACCCGCTGAGCGGGCTCTGGAACCCTTGGTTCGACGAAGTCTGGCGGAGGCGGACGGGAATCGAACCCGCCAGAGGCCGTTTGCGGCCTCTCACCGGTTTTGAAGACCGGGGGACCCACCAGGCGTCCAGACGCCTCCTCGGTGAGCGGCACAGCCTAGGAAGGTCCACCGCGTCCAATTTCTCCAGGTGTTTGGGAACGAAATGGGGGGTATATACGCTCTAATGGTCATGCCGGAGAGAAGCTTTGGTCGAACCGTGCGCTACCGGCGGACCAAGCTCGGGCTGAGCCAGGCCAAACTGGCCGAGCTGGTGGGTCGATCCACACCCACCATTCGTGCCTGGGAACGTGACCAGAGCCGCCCCAACGATCCCAAGGTGTTGGCGGCACTGGCTGCGATCCTTGGCATCGATGAGCGTCACCTCTTCGACAAGGCTGAAGTCGAGGTGCCCGAAGTGGAGACCTCTCCGACAGTGGAACAGGCCCTCGCCTCCCTTTCCATCGCCGACGGAGCCACCTCCGAAGTCGAGGAGGAAGAGGAGCGCGCCGAAGAGCCCGAGCCCGCACCCGTTCTGGTCGGCGCCACACGAAGCCGTGAGGATGGGCCGGAACCGGATGGAGCCCGTGCCTACGTCGAGCTGGCATCGGCCCCGACCCCCGCCTACGTCGCCCCTCCCGAGCCGTACCTGCAAACCCCCCTCACGCCGAATCTCGGCGACCTCTCTTACGTCGAGGACGAGTCACAGCGCCAGCTGTACCGGGTTCGAAACCTGGCCACGCTGGTCGCGGTGGTCGTCCTCGTGATCGCCTTCGTCTGGGCCCTCGGTGAGGGTTTGGGCGCTTTGGGCGATTGGTGGGACGAGTTCTTCGGGAACCTTCGGCTCTAACTGGTTATAAGCGTCACGTTGACCGACCCGTCACCGACGTCGGCCACGCTGATCTGAGCACCTCCGCCGTCCCCGGTGGTGAGGATCCAGGCGACGACCGACGGATTCGACGACTCCGTGCGATTGGCCACCTCCATCCCGCTGTCGTTGACCCACGACTCGTAGAACCCGACGATGTCGTCGTAACCGCCGGGATAGACGATGGTCACCGAAGCACCACCGTCACTCTCGATGACCGCCTGGACTTCGCCGCCGTCCGGGACGTCGATCGGGAACCCGTCCGGGATCTCCCCGCCGCCGAACGTGGCCGAGCCATCGTCGGTATCGATGTTGATCTCCCCGGAGTCCTCGTCGATGTCGACGTCCTGGACCCCTTCCTGGTTCTCGATGACCTCCTCGGCGATCTCGCCGCCGGAGCAAGCTCCGAGCACCACCACACACAGGGCCAAAGCCCCAACCCAACCCCTTCTCAACTGCGACCCCCTTCGACTCGTATGACGCAGCGGCGGGACTCTACGCATCCGATGACGGCGAAATTTCGTTTCTCGAGCTCCGGATGTGTGGCAGAATCTCCCTACCAGAGAAAGGAGGTGGTCCGAACTTGCATGAATCTTTCAGGACTCTGGAGGTGGCCAAGCGCTGAGCGGCGCTGACCGCTGAATGCGCCGCTCGTTCTCTAGAGAACCGGTGGCGACTCCAAACTTGGACCACCCGGCCCCGGCTACCGCGGAACTCGTCCTACCGCGGCATCACTGGAGGGAAACGCCTGGGCTGACTGTTGAATGACCCCGCCTTCGGGCGGGGTCATTCCATTTCCGGGAGGTTGGCCTCCACCCACTCGTCGTTGAAGACCTTGGATAGGTAGCCCCGTCCGGAGTCGGGCACGATCACCACCACAAGTCGGTCGTGACCCTCCTGAGCCACCCGCAGTGCCGCCTCGACAGCCATTCCTCCGGAGCCCCCGGTGAGGATTCCCTCGGTCCGCGCCAGCCGGCGGGCCATCAGGAACGACTCCTCGTCGGTTACCTCGATGAACCGGTCGATCAGATCGAGATCCACCGTCTCGGGGTAGAAGTCCTCACCGACACCCTCCACCAGGTACTGATGGAGGTCGCCGTCCGGGCCCTTGGTGTAGATCGAGCCCTCCGGATCGGCGCCCACCACCTCGACACCCGGCTTCTTCTCCTTGAGGAACCGTCCGGCCCCGCTGATGGTCCCACCGGTTCCGACCCCGGCGACGAACACATCGACCATGCCGTCCGTCTGCTCCCAGACCTCCGGTCCGGTGGTCTCGTAGTGCGCCCGGGGGTTGGCCTCGTTCTGGTACTGGTTGGGCTGGAAGGCGCCCTCGATCTCGGCGGCGAGACGACGGGCCACCCCGTAGTAGGAGTCAGGGTGATCGGGCCCGAGTTCCGTGGGGGTCACCACTACCTCGACCCCGTAGGCCCTCAACAGGTCTTGCTTCTCCTTGGAGACCTTGTCCGGCACCGTGCAGATCACCCGGTAGCCACGGACCGCCCCGACCAGGGCCAGTCCGACCCCGGTGTTGCCCGAGGTGGGCTCGACGATGGTCCCCCCTGGGCGGAGCAGACCCTGTCTCTCCGCGTCCTCGATCATGGTCACCGCGATGCGGTCCTTGACCGAGCCGCCCGGGTTCATGAGCTCCAGCTTCGCGGTCAGGTTCCCCGGCGGATGCAGCCGGGAGAGCCGCACGATCGGGGTGTTCCCGATCGTGGAGACGATGTCGGGGTGGATGTCCACGATGACCTAGAAGGCCTCGTCCTCGTCGCTTGGCGAGCTCAACAGGATCACGGCGGTCACCACCACGGCGGCGACTGTGGTCAGTACGCCGGCGAGCAGATACCCCGTCTCCTGGGCCATCAAGGTCATCGCACCCATACCCGGATGATGGCAGATCTGGAGCCTCTCCCTAACCTGGCGCCCGTGGCCAACCTGGTCCGATACGCGTGGTTCGTCCTGGTCTTCAACGTGGGCGTCATCCTGCTGGGCGCGCTGGTTCGGGCCACCGGGAGCGGCGCCGGATGCGGCTCCACCTGGCCCACTTGTGACGGTCGACTGATCCCGCAGCTGGGCGGCGACACCTCGATCGAGTTCACGCATCGAACCATGAGCGGGATCGCCCTGATCCTGGTCTTCCTCCTGGCTTTGATGGTCTGGCGTCAGACCTCAAAGGGCGAGCTCGCCCGGGTGGGGGCCACGCTCTCGGTGATCGCAATCGTCGGAGAGGCTCTGATCGGAGCGATGATCGTCCTTGCCGAATGGGTGGCCGAGGACACATCGGTGGCGCGTGTGGTCTCGGTGCCTCTCCACCTGGTGAACACGCTCTTCCTCCTGGCCGCCCTCGCACTGACCATCTTCTGGCTCAGCGGCGGCGGTCGTCTCGACTTCAAGCGGAACCCGGCCGCCACCAGAGCCGTCATCGCCGGCGGGGTGGCCCTGATCCTGTTGGCTGCCACCGGGGCGGTGACCGCACTGGCCGACACGCTCTTCCCAAAAGCCAGCCCCACCGAACTGATTGTCGAAGAGCATTTCCTGACCCGTCTTCGGATCGTGCACCCGGTCCTGGCCGTGGTGGCGGCCGTGATCGGATGGGTGGTGGCATCCCGATCCCCAAACGGACGGACCGGGGCGGCCAAGGCGTTGCCGGTCCTGGTCGGGTTGATGCTCCTCACGGGAGTGGCGAACGTCGCCCTCGGCGTCCCGGTCTGGATGCAGCTGGTCCATCTCGGTCTCGCCGACGCCCTGTGGATCGCCTATGTCTTCACCGCCGCCGGAGCGCTCCAGGTGACCACCACCTCGGAGCACCGGCTGTCCCCGAGTCGGTGACCCTCCCGTAAGCTCGTCGCCCATGTTCCAACAGATCGGCGACGGAGTTTTCCGCAGGAGATTCGAGTCCCTCGACCTCAACGTCGGGGTCGTGATCGGCGACGACGGGGTGCTGATCGTGGACACGAGGGCCACCCATCAGGAGGCCTTGGAGCTGAAGGAGGAGCTGGCGACACTCACCTGGCTGCCGGTGCGTTGGGTCATCAACACCCATTGGCACTGGGACCACACGTTTGGCAACGCCATGTTCCCCGAGGCAGAGATCTGGGGTCACGAGCTTTGCGAGCCCAACATGATCCGGTTCGGCGACCAGATGAGGGTGGCGGCCAAGGGCTGGCTCCCCGAGGAGCAACACGCCGACGTCGACGAGGTGGTGATCACCCCACCGACGAAGAGCTTCGCCGAAATGGCATCGCTGGAGATCGGCCGACTTGTGCAGATGACCTACCACGGGCTCGGGCACACCGACGCCGACATCGTGATCCGCACCGGTGATGTGGCCTTCTTCGGTGACCTCATCGAGGAGGGGGCCCCGCCTTCGTTCGGTGACAGCCACCCCCTGTCGTGGCCCCTGACCCTGCAGCTCGCCACCGAAACCCTTCCGGGCACCGTCGTGCCGGGGCACGGTGACCTGGTCGGGCGTGAGTTCGTCGCCACCCAGACCGAGGAGCTCTCGGTAGTGGCCGACCTGGCCTCTCAGCTGTTGGCAGGGGAGTTGACCCTCGACGAGGCGGTCGCCGCAGGGCCTTATGACGAGGCGACCATGCGCAGCGCCCTGCTCAGGGCGCAGGTGGTGGCGTAGCGGACACGCCCGCGAGCTGTCTCTCCAGCTGTTCGGGCTCGGAGGTCGGCAGGTCGCACACGAACCCCCGGCACAAGTAGGCAAGGGTCTCCCCATCGCGGGCGGCCCGACCCTCGAGGAGCGGGACGGGTTCATCGCCGGTGGCTGACGGGGCCAGGGCGATCTCGGGTCGGTACCGGGACCAGTACACCTTGGCCAGCCGGTCCCACGCAGGACCGACGATGGCCAGCTCCCTGCTCCTCATCGCCGAGTGCGCTACCGCCAGATGGTGACCGACCATGGTGGGGTAGCGATCGACGAGAAGGCCGACGGATGCCAAGGTCTCGTCGACGATTCGGGACCAGGGATGCTCTCCCGTGTACAGACCGGCGAGGAGCAGAGCCTCGGCGGCGAGGGCGCTTCCCGAAGGGAGGGGGTTGTCGGTGACGTCGCTGGGCCGTTTCACCAGCTCAGGGCTGTCGTCAGAGGTGGAGTAGAAGCCGCCGCCCGGTTTGGAGAATCTGTCGAGTCGGGACACCAGGTCCAAAGCGGTCTGGTACCAGCGGGTCTCCGATGTGGCGGCGTACAGCCGGAACAACCCGACGGCCAGCGCGGCGTGGTCGTCGAGGAAACCGGGAACCGAGGTGCGTCCCTCCCGCCACGACCTCATCAGAGTCCCGTCGACCACCAGATTGGTCAGCACGAAATCCGCCGCTTGACGGGCGGCTCGCAGGTACCCGTCGTCGCGGAGGACCGCACCGGCTTCGGCGAGAGCCAGGATTGCGAGCCCGTTCCACGAGGTGACCACTTTGTCGTCGAGCCCGGGCCGCACCCTTTCGGCACGGGCGGTGAGAAGACGCTCCTTGATCGCGTCCAGATCGGGTGGCGGCTCCTCTCCGGCCACGTGGAGGATGTTCGACCCTTCGAAGTTTCCGTGGTCGGTGACACCGAAGTAGGCAGCGGCATCCTCGGCACGGTCACCGAGGACGCTCTCGAGCTCCTCGCGGCGCCAGACGTAGAACTTGCCCTCCTCGCCCTCGCTGTCGGCGTCCTCTGAGGAGTAGAAGCCACCGTCCGGGTGACGGAGGTCCCGGATCAGGTAGTCGAGGGTCGACCGGGCCACGTCGATGAAGTCGTCGCGGCCGAACTCGACCCCGGCCCAGAGGTAGAGACGCGCCAGTTGGGCGTTGTCGTAGAGCATCTTCTCGAAATGAGGGACCAGCCAGTGGTCGTCCACCGAGTACCTGGCGAACCCACCGCCGACCTGGTCGTGGATCCCTCCCGCGGCCATGTTCTCCAGAGTCTTGGTCAGCATGGATCTCGCACCTCCGGCCCAGTCCTCTCCGTGCACTCGAAGCAGGAACTCGAGGACCGGCTGTTGCGGGAACTTGGGGGCGGTCCCGAAGCCCCCGTTGCCGGGGTCGTAGCTGCCCTCGATCAACCGAAATGCCGAGGCCAGGCTCTCCTCGGTCGGTGTCGAGCCTGCAGGCAGGTCTCTCTTGATCGCGTCGAGCAGTCTGTGCGCCTGCTCCCCGACGTCGGCACGTCTCTGTTCCCAGGCGTCGCTCACGGCTTCGATCACCTGTCGGAAGCTGGCCATCCCGTGCATCGGGTTCTTGGGGAAGTAGGTCCCGGCGAAGAATGGCCTGCCATCCGGGTCCAGCCACACCGTCATCGGCCAGCCGCCCTGGCCGGTCATGGTCTGGACCGCCTCCATGTAGATCGAGTCGACGTCGGGGCGCTCCTCCCTGTCGACCTTGATGTTCACGAACCGCCCGTTCATGAGCCGGGCCGTTTCCGGGTCCTCGAACGACTCGTGCGCCATCACGTGGCACCAGTGGCAGGCGGCGTAGCCCACACTCAGTAGCACCGGGACGTCTCGCTTCCTGGCCTCCTCGAATGCCTCCGGGCTCCACTCCCACCAGTCGACCGGGTTGTCCCGGTGCTGGAGCAGATACGGTGAGCTGGCTCGAGCGAGACGATTGGGCATCCGCAACCAAACGTAGCCGTTGGTTACGCTTCGCCGATCCTCGGCCCCCTGGCACCGGGAGACCCTGATGAAGACCCTGCTGCTGATGCGTCACGCCAAGTCGGATTGGGGCGCCGACTACGGCGTCGACCACGACCGACCGCTCAACGAGCGGGGGAAGAAGAGTGCGCAGACAATGGGCAGGGTGATCGCCGAGCACGGACTGGCCCCCGAGATCGTCATCACCTCGACCGCGGTCCGGGCTCACACCACCGCCATCCTGGCCAACGAGGCCGGCCACTGGGGCGCTGAGATCATCCTGGAGCCCGATCTGTACGGCGGTGCGATGGACACGGCGATCCACGTGGCCTCCCGGGCGGGCGACGTGGACCATCTGATGCTCGTGGGGCATCAGCCCACTTGGTCGATCCTGGCTCAGGCGCTCACCGGGGAGAGGGTGGACATGAGGACGGCGACGGTGGCGGTCATCGAGTTCGACATCGACGACTGGGCCGACCTCGAGCCCTCGAGCAGGGGGTTGTTGACCGCGGTGTACCAACCACGGGACCACATGGAGGGAGAGGAAGACGAGCCATGAGCTGGAAGCTGGACTGCGGTGCGTACACGATGTTCGTGATCGAGGACGGCTACTACTGGCGTGACCCGGCCGTCTACTACGCCGCCTCCACGGAGCACGACTGGAGGTTCCATCCCCGCGATGACAAGGGTCTCGCCCGGCTCAACTTCGGCTGCTACCTGATCACAGACGGCGATCACACGATGATGGTCGACGCCGGGATCGGGGATCTCAGCCAGGAGGGGATGGTGGCGGGTCTCATGCCAGAGGCGGTGGACGCACTCGGCATCGACAGGGACACGGTGGAGACCGTCGTCTACACACACATGCACTACGACCACATCGGTGGCAGTCAGAGGGGCGGGCAGATCGTCTTCCCCAACGCCCGGCACCTCTTCCACGCCAACGAATGGTCCTACTGGAAGACAGTCGACACCGATATCGGGAAGGCAGCCCAGAACATCATGCGGCCCCTCTTCGACGCTGGCGTGGTCGACCTGATCGAGAACGATGTCGAGGTCTTGCCCGGTGTCACCGCCAGCGAGACCTTCGGCCACACTCCGGGTCATCTCACGGTGAGTGTCGTCTCGGGCGACACCCGCACCTTGGTGGGAGGGGACATGAGCGGTCACCCGTTCCAGGTGGAACATCCCGAGTGGAGTCTCCCCACCGACACCGATGGCGAGATGGCGGCGAGCACCCGCGACCGGGTTTTCGAGGAGATCAAGGACACCGGGACCGACTATCTGGGCTGTCACTACCCGATGCCGGGGATCGGCCGTATCGTCACCGACGACGGGGTCAGGGTCTACCAGCCGAGGACACTGACCAAGGTCTGAGCGCCCGGTCGGGGACGCTCAGACCCTGGCCAGACCGGTCACGGCCGACCAGTCCGGAAGCGACGCCAGCGACTCGCATTCGTCTCTGGTCGCCTGGCTGATCGCACGCATACGGGCAGAGGCCTCGGCTGCATCCCAGCGATAGGCGGCGAGGGCGCGTGACTCCTCGAACAGACGCTGAGAGAGGTCGTCCCGCAACGTGGCATACCAGTCGAGGGCTGCGGGACCATCGGAGGGGTCGCGCAGCACCCTGTCGACGGCCCGTGCGCACAGCTCGGCATCGCGGAGGGCATCGCTTATGCCGTGCGCAGATATCGGATCCTTGGTGAACCCGGCGTCGCCGACCAGGGCCCAACCAGGGCCCCAGGCCTGACGGATGAAGCCGTCGAGACCGGTCGTCCCGTAGAACCGGGTTTCCCTGGTTCCGGCAGCGACCACTTCGGCCAGGTCGGGAGCGGCCATCGTCAACAGACGGCCCATCTCCCCGTCGGGGTCGGCGGCGAATCGGCGATGCAATGCCGTCGGTCGCGCTGCGAAGACCAGACACTGGTCGTCGTTGGTCGGGATCAGGCCGGCGTTCACCCCTGGCGTGAACTGGAACCAGAAGCCATCGGCACCGACATCCCGGTAATAGGCGTAGTGGACTGCATTGGTGGCTTTGTGGTGTCGGCTGTCACGGGCGCCGACCAGGTCGGCAACCCGAGATCGGTGACCATCGGCGCCGATTACGAATCGGGCTGTGACCTGCTCCTGGGATTCGCCTCGCCCGACGAGGACGCCGCGGACCGAGCCGTCGTCACCCCGCAGCAAGTCCTTCATGGTGGTCCCGTCCCGGACCACCGCCCCGGCCTCTTCCGCCTTCTGGAGAAGGAGGTGGTCGAGCAGGTGTCTTCTCGGGGCGTAGAACCTGTCGACACCGAAGTCAGGCTTGACCTCGAAGCCGATCCGCTCGTCGCCGAACCCGAGCGTGACCCTCCTGACGGGCGGTGTTCCCGCTGCGACGACGTCATCCAACACGCCCCATCTGGACAACTGGAGGATGCCCGTCCTCAGGATGGCGTGGGTGGAGACGGTGTCCGAGGGCATCGGCGACCGCTCCACGACCAGCACCCGGTGACCGCACCGCGCCAGCAGCAGGGCCGTTGACGCTCCGGCGACCCTGCCGCCCACCACGATCACGTCGTAGTCGGTGGCGTCCACGTCGTGGGACGCGGTGCGGGCCATGTGGTTGACCCGCACCGTCACCTCACTCATCAGGTGTTGACGTCGACGCTGACCTTCGTGCCGTTGGTCAGCATGTCGAAGACCGCCGAACGCGCCACGGAGCGCTCGACGACCCGCTTCAGCTCCTCGGCGGAGGCGTCGCCCTCGATGGTCAGCTTCACATCGATGCTCTGGTAGCCGTTGCGGACGGTCGGGTCGATGCCGAGCAGACCGACCAGGTCGATGTCCCCGGTCACCACGGACTCGACCTTGGTCAGCTCGATGCCACGGGCTGCGGCCACGTTCCCGATGCCGGCGGTGATGCAGGCGGCGAGAGCGTGGAGCAGGTGCTCGGCGGGCGTGGGCGCCTTGTCGGTGGCGACCAGCTGCAGGGGATGATCCGCCTCGTAGCTGTGCGCACCGACGTGGGTCTGCTCGTCGCCCAGACCGAAGAAGTCGTAGATCGTGCTCTTGCTGTGGGTCCCGCTGATCCACTGGTTCCGGGCCCGGAACTGGAACTTGGCGGCCTCCGGCTGTGCCTTGACTGCGTCCAGGGCGCCGAAGAGGGCGTCGGTGTCGACGCCGTTGGTCATGGTGGTCATTTCTCTCCTCGTATTTCTCATGGTGTGCCTACGGTGATTCTTAAGTCGATCGTTCGACCGATAACGGGTATGGATCTGCGTCTGTCTGGTCTGCGTGGGCCTCCTCTCAGATCAGTTCGGAGATCATTCGGGCGGCCCGGGCCGCACCGTCGGTCTCCACCGGCCGATAGTCGACCTCGACGCCAACGTTCTTCACGATGGCGGCGGCGAGGGATTCGGCGTCGGTGGCGGAGAAGTCCATGTAGGTCCCGGCCCGGTACTGGTCGAGACGATGACGGACGTGGAAGTTCTGCTCGAAGTGGTTGCGGAGCGGGAAGTAGAGGAACGGCCGCCGGGCCGCGGTCAGCTCCATCGTGGTGGTGAGACCACCCTGGACCACAGCGAGGTCGCAGACGGAGAGATGGCGGTAGAGCCGATCGACATACCCGTGGATCTCGAGCCCGGGATGACGGGGGAGCGACTCGGGGTCGATCCGGGGTCCCGCGATGGCGATCATGCGCAGCTCCGGCGTCTGCTCCTTGGCCACCGGGAAGGAGGCGATCACCTTCTCCAGGAGGTCACGGCCCACACCCGATCCGCCGACGGTGACCACGCACACCTTCTCGTCGGGCTCGAACCCGAGCTCGTCCCTGATCGCCGCGGTTTCGCCGGGATCTGGTGGTGTGAACCCGGTTATGTAGCCGGAGAAAGAGAAGTGCTCCTCGGTCCAGTCACGGATCTTGGGCAGGTCGGGGCCGAAGGTCTCGGGGTAGATGTCATCGGGGTTTCCCACGAAGATCGCCTTGTCCCGAATGCGGGGAAACCGGGCGATGTGCTCGATCATCTCGGCGTTGTAGTCGGCGGTGAGGTAGGCCTCGTGCTCGCCGCCCTCGGGCATCGGGAGAAAGCCGACGAAGTCGGTCATCCAAACGTGGGATCCCCGTTTCAGCTCCGGGTTCTCGTGCCAGTAGTGGTCCACCTCCCAGGCCTCGTCCCCCAACACCAGGTCGTACTGCCCCTCTTCGACCACCTCCTGGAAGATCATGAAGTTGGCGAGGAGGATCTCGTCCATCCGTCGCAGGGCCTGGAAACAGTGGAGGTCGTGGCCCGAGGCCTCAGACGTCATGTGCCCCGATTCCGACGCCAGCCACTCACTGGCCGGGTGGATCGTCTCGCCGGCGGCCTCGAGCACGTTTGTGACCGGGCTCTGCGCCAGCCATTCGATCGTGAGATCGGGCTCGAGCTTCTTCAGCTCCTGGGCGATGGCCAGGTCGCGGCGGGCGTGGCCCAGCCCGATCGGTGAGGAGATGTACAGCGCCTTCCGCGGCCGCCCCAGTCCGCGTGACCAGACCTGGCTCTTCAGGTTGGTTCCGGTCGTCTCGTCGACGAACTGCTTGATGAGCTGGTTGACCTTCACCGGGTCGCGTCCTGCCACCAGGTGGCCGCTTCCGGCCATGACATGGACCTCGCCGGACGTTGCCTCGGCGAGCCCAAGTCCCTTCTCGAAGTGCTGGCAGACGTCGGAGTCGCCGTGGATGACGAGCACCGGCTTTTCGAGGGCTTCCACGTGGGATCGGAACCGGTCACGACCCGGTGGGTCGATCTCCTGGGCCTCCTCGCTGTCGGCCAGGATCTCGCCCGAGGTCTCCAGACCCCACGAGACCATGTCTTCGTACTGCTTCGTCGAGTGGGGCTCCACCAACTGTGATTCGAAGAAGAAGCGGAGCCAGCGTTCCAGGTCGGTGGTGATCACCTCCCGGTTGAACAGCTCCCAGCCCTTGGGGTCGTCGAGGTGTTGGTCCCAGGTCGGCGCCACGTCGATCCAGTGCTGCTGGGGTCGACCCAGATAGGGGACCCCTGGGGAGATGGCCACCAAGCCGTCGACCCGGTCGGGATGGGCCACGGTGAACTCGACGGCCCACCAGTTGGCGTGGCAGTGGGCGACGAGGATGGCGTGGTCGGTGTCCGTGGCATCAAGCACGGCGAGGATGTCCGCCACGTTCTCGGCCCGGACATGGTTGGCAGTCCCGGTGGGGCGGCCCGACTTGCCGGTGCCCCTCCCGTCGAGGGTGACCACGCGGTAGTGCCGGGCCAGGAAGGGAACCTGCGCCTTGTAGATCCGGGAGTGGGTGATCGGGGAAGGTGGAATGAGAAGCAGGGTCGGCCCGGTGTTCTCGTAGACCTCGTAGAAGATCTCGACGCCGGCCCTGTGGACGAAGTCGGACCGGGTCGCCTCCAACGCCCTCACGTCGTCACCGTCCTGACGAATTCGTAGATGGCGAGATTCACCTTCACCGGGTCCCGGACGTTCGGGATGTGCCCGGAGCCCTCCATCGTCAGCAACGTGCCATTGGAGAACTCTGCGGCCAGCCGGCCCCGCTCGTAGGCGGAGATGCGGTCACCGGTCCCATGGATGACCATGGTGGGGCACCTCAGGTTGCGCAGGAGGGCCATCCAGTCCGGCTCCGGCTCGGGATCGACGGCCTCGGCCTCGAGGACCGACGGGGTGGTTTCCAGCGCCCAACCCACCGAGTCCTCGATGGGCTTGGTGGAGTGCGGCTCGGAGAAGCACCCGGTGAAGAAAAACTCGACGAAGTCCGGGTAGTGGTCGTGCCAGTAGGCGAGGTTGTACTTCCCCCAACCTGACACGTCCGCGGGATACGGCTCGTAGAAGTTGGCGTCGATCGAGGCCCGTTCGGGGACAGGGGGTGCGATCGGCAACGAGGGCCCGATCATGACCAATCCGTCCACACGCTCCGGCGCCTTGGTGGCGAGCATGGTCCCGTATTGGGCGCCTTTGGAGAGACCGACCACCACCGCCGAGCGGACATGGGCGGCATCGAGCACGGCGAGGGCGTCCTCGGCGTAGGAGGCCGGCGTGTACCGGGTGGGGTCGAGGACCCGTTCCGACCGGCCGTTGCCCGGTCCGTCATAGGTGACGACCCTGAAGTGCCGGGACAGATAGGGGATCTGCATCTTCCAGAATCGGGTGTGGATGATGGTCCAGGTGGGGAGGAGGAGGATCGTGGCCGGCCCGTCTCCATAGACCTCGAAGCCGAGCTCGACCCCGTCGCGGTCCAAGCGACCGGCCGTCTCGGGAAATGCGGCTCTCATGTCTTCTCTTCCATGGCCCGGAGCACGTCGCCGACCTTCCGCAGCGCCGACCTCAACGGAAGGTCGCTCTCCTCGAAGCCGAGCAGGATCAGTGACTCGACACCGAGGAAGGGAGTGGCTGCCAGCACCGCGACCTCCGCGGGGGTGAACGGACCCAGACCCCCTAGATGCATCCGGGCCCGTTCGGCTGTGTCGGTGAGCAAGTCCAGCCATCCCCGCAGATTCGCCCTGACCGCGGCGGCGATTTCGCCGTCGGCCCATCCGGCCGCCGTCATCTCCTGGAGGACACGGACGTAGCCGGAGGCCAGGTCGTCGTCGAGAAAGTCACAGGCCTGTTCCCACTGCTTCCAGAACGGCATCTCGCTGTGGTACATCCGGGTCTGGCGTTCCAGCAGGCGGCGGTTCTCGACGGCGAGCACCTCGAGCACCAGGTTCTGCTTGGTCCCGAAGTGGTAGTGGATCTGGCTGAGCGGGACCCCGGCCCGCTGGGCGATGGCCCTGGTAGATAGGGCGGCGTAACCGTTCTCGAGGAGGGCCTCCTTGGCGGCCTCCAGGATCGAGTTGCGGGTGGATTGCTCTGCGGTCACGGTGGTTTCCTGCGGTCTTGGTCGATCGACCGAACTAGTATGCGCGGACGCGGGTGGGGTTGTCAACCCCCTCTTCCTTAGACTGCCTCCATGGATCACGCCCCGGAGCTGGACGGTACCTGGCTGGTCACTTCGTATCTCGCCGACGAGGAGATGACCGTTCCCGATCATCGTGCCGAGGCGTACATGAGCATCGATGGCGACCACGTCTCGGGCACGATGGGTCTCAACCGGTTCATGGGCCAGATGCAGGACGGTCTGCCTGGCCAGAACCTCGCCGTGACCCGAATGTCAGGCCCTCCGGAGCTCATGAGACAGGAGGACATCCTCCTCGGACATCTCATGGGGACAGACACGATCGAGGTCGTGGAAGAGGGAATGACGATGAGCCGTGAAGGGTTGACGCTGGTCGAGCTACGACGGCGGGGAACCGAAAGCCCGGAACCGTCGTCTTAGTGCTGTGGAAAACTGGGGGGTTCACAAGCCCCGGGCGCCGCGTATAGTTGGTCGTCCGGGTGTGCCCCATCACCCGCCCATGCCGCTGGAGGACACGGACCAAATCTATGGCAGCCACTGAAACGCGTAAAGACAACAAAGAGAAGCCACGTCGTTCCCGGCTGCAGTCCAAGCTGACCGATGAGCGGGGTCGTCTCACTACAGACCTCGTCTCCCAGTACCTCACCGCGATCGGTGAGTACGACCTGCTCACCGCCGAGCAGGAGGTGGAGCTCGCTCAGAAGATCGAAGCCGGCGAGGAGGCAGCGGAGAAGCTCGAAGAGGGCGATTTCAAGGGCAAGCGCGAGGAGATGGAGCTGAAGCGGATCGCCCGTCGCGGCGCCCAGGCCAAGGACGACTTCCTCACCGCCAACCTGCGTCTGGTCGTGGCCAACGCCCGTCGTTACGCCAATACCTCCGGCATCGACTTCCTCGATCTGATCCAGGAGGGGAACCTGGGTCTGATCCGGGCGGTCGAGAAGTTCGACTGGCGCAAGGGATTCAAGTTCTCCACCTATGCCACGTGGTGGATCCGTCAGGCCATCACCCGGGCCATCGCCGACAAGTCGCGGACGGTCCGGATCCCCGTCCACCTCCACGACACGCTGGCCGCAGTCCGTGCCGCCCAGGCTTCGCTCAAGGCCGAGTTGGGCCGGGACCCCCGCCCCGACGAGATCGCTGAGGAGGCCGGGGTCACCGTGGACAAGGTCGAGCTGGCCCTGTCGGTCGCCGACACCGTTTCCCTCGAGCAGCCGATCGGCGAGGACGGCGCCCAGCTCGGTGACTTCATCGAGGACGAGGACGCCGCCGACCCGGTCCAGATGACCGAGGAGATGGATGTCGCCAACTCGCTTCGTCAGTCCATCGACCGTCTCCCCGAGCGCGAGGGTCGCATTCTGGCGTTGCGCTACGGCTTCTTCGACGGGGTGCCCCGCACCCTCGAGGAGATCGGCGACGAGTTCAACCTGACCCGTGAGCGCATCCGCCAGCTGGAGAAGCTGGCTCTGTGCCGGCTCCGGCATCCCTCTTTCGGTATTCGGGAAGCCGACCTGGTCTGACCCTTCGAGTTCGATACTGAGACGAAACCCGCCACTGGCGGGTTTCTCTCATTTCCGGGGCGGTTAGCGTGTCGGTCGATGCAATTGGGTGAACTGGTGGGCAACGGGCCTTTCGTGTGCGGACCGGACACGACTTTGGTGGAGGCGGCCAAGGCGATGGAGGGGTCGGACCTCGGCTCCCTCGCCGTGGTCGAGGGAATGGAGCTGCTCGGTCTGATCACAGAGCGTGACATCAGAAAGGCCGTCGCCGACGGGACCGATCTGCAGACACCCGTGTCGGAGCTGATGAGCGACGACCCCGACACCTTCGACCCGGATCTCGACGTTTGGGACGCCGCCTCCTGGATCGCCGAGTCCGGCTACCGCCATCTACCGGTCGTCGACGACGAGGGCGCTCTGCTCGGGGTGGTCTCGATCCGGGACCTGCTCAAGGCTCTGGTCGACGACGTCTGACGCTTTCTGCGCGGCGTAGATCCGGTATATCGGCTCCCCTTCCTTAGGAACCGGTTGGGACCCAGACCAGTTTGAGTTGGGCCACCCGGACGTCGCTCTTCTCGAGTGGGATGTCCACCGTCTCGATCTGGCCGACGAGACCGGCGAACTTGGCGGTCGTCTCCTCGATGGCCGCGGCCAGCTCGTCCTCCAGCTCCTCCAGTTCGGCCACTTTCGCCTCGTACTTGGCCTGTTCGCTCTCCGCTTTCGCCGTCGCCTTTTCGCTGGCAGTGCGTCGGCGTGCCGCATTGCTGAGCGCGGTCGATCCGGAGCGGCCACCGAGGAAGGCGCCCAGCAGGTCACCGGCGGTCCCCAGCACCGTCTCCTGGCTCTTCGCCGAGGCGACCGCGTCCGCTTCTGCGAACCGCGCCTGTGCGGTGGCGATCTGCTCGCGGAGACGGTCGATCCTGGCCTGGTACTTGTCCCGCAACTTGGCCAGTTCGGCGTCGGCGGCGTCCTCCTGGGCGGAGGCGCAACGGGCCCGAAACTCCATCTCGGTCTCACCGACTCGTGAGTAGACGCCGAGGGCGGTGTTCTTCCACACCTGGAGGGGCCGGTTGGCGACCAGATGAGCGACCAGGTCGCTCTCGACCCCGCTCCAGAAGCTCTTGTTCGCCAGCTTGACGTCGCCCGGCTCGAAGTCGGCGCCCGTGGGAGGGGCTGGGAGGAAGTCGCGCTCGTCGTGGTCGGCTGCGACGACGTCGGCGACATCGACCACTCCGTCCAAGGGGAAGATCACCGCTTCATAGGTCTCGGAATGATTGACCCCCACCTTGGTGTCGTCGTAGACCAGTTGGACGGTGGCGGCAGCGGCGGGCCGGTACACGGTGCCCGTGGGATCGGCGCCGACCGCGGATGCCCAGGACGCAGCCGGGTCGAGGAAGGCCACCGAGATCCCGTCGGCCACCGCAGGTGCCAGGGACACTGCCTTGGAGCTGACGGCTGGTTCCGGGGCCGGGGTCTCGGGGGTGGCGGGCTCTTCGACGGCAGATGCCTCGGGTGTGGTCGCGGGCACGTCGGGTGCTGTTGCCGGCCCGGGCGCCGGTGGCGCCGCCGGGGTCCGGTCCTGCATCAGCAGCGAGACCTGGTCGCGGGTCAGCGGCCCGGCCAGATACGACATGGCCCATCTGGTGCCGAATAGCCGGGGCTGGGACTCCTTGGTGGAGTGGAGCACGAACTGCCGCTTGTCGAGATCGGAGATCTGCTTGTCGATCAGCCCGATGTCGATGCCACCCGATGCCGACGCCAGACCTTCCAGGATCCGCTTCTTGTCGTTCTCGGTCTGGAGACGCCCCACCATCCAGGTGCCGGCGTTGGACATCGCCTTGTAGTCCAGATCGACCGGGTTCTGGGTGGAGAGGACCATGCCGACACCGTGGGCACGGGCCTGTTTGAGAATGGTCAGGATCGGCTTCTTCGAGGGCGGTTCCTTGGTGGGCGGGGCGAAACCAAAGACCTCGTCCATGTAGATCATCGCCCTCAGCTCGGAGGTCCCCGGTTGGCTGCGGATCCAGGTGACGGTCTTCCCGAGGAGGAGTGTGACCAGGAATTGGCGTTCCTCGTCCGTCAGATGCGACAGGTAGACGATGGCCGCCTTGGTGTCGTCGCCCCCGATCATCTCCTCGATGTCGAGCGGGACCCCCTCCATCCAGGCGGTGAACGAAGGCGAGGCGAGCAGCCCGTTCAGCTTGAGCGCCAGGCTCATGCGGTCCTTCTCCGGGAAGAAGGTGTCGATGTCGAACACGCCCATCTTGCGGAACGGCGGCTTGGGCACCTGGCTCACCAGACCGGCCAGGTCGAGGCTCTTCCCTCGGGACCAGAAGTGCTCGATGATCGTGGCCAGGAGGATGTGCTCACGCCCGGACACCGGGTCGGACTCCACACCGGCCAGCACTAGCAACGAGGAGACGAAGGCCTCGATCTCGTCCCGGATCACCTCGGCGTTGGTGGCCCAGTCCAGGTCGGGCGCTTGCAGCGATCCGAGGACGTTGAGCGGGACTCCGGCCCCCGAACCGGGGGTGTAGATGGTGATGCGGGCCCCATCCTCGAGGGTCTTCATCCGCGCCGAGTCGATGCCATGGCTCTCGAGCCCGCTCTTCCACATGGCTGCGGTGTCGGCGGCGGCCTCGGCCAGCGTCTTGCCCTCCTTGGCCGCGGTGGCCTCGTCGATCCAGGGCTCGAAATCGGCCGGCGTCAGATCGGGGAAGTTCAGGGCCAGGTTCCCCATGTCCCCCTTGGGGTCGATGATCAGGCAAGAGATCCCGCTGAGCAGCGCCTCCTCGATGAGATCGATGCCGAGACCGGTCTTGCCGGATCCGGTCATGCCGACGATCACGCCATGCGTGGTCAGATCGTCAGCCGCGTAGACGACTGGCTCCTCGGATTCGACGTCGCGTCCGATGTACAGGTCGCCCTTGTTGAGATCCATCGGCCCGAAGGTACCAAACGGGCCTGTAGACGGGGTCCCGCCCGGTAATTGGGACGCCTTTGACCCCGCCGACCCGTAAGATCGGTCCGAGCCCGAGTGCGGCGCCGGGCTACATGAGACAGTCCTTCGAGTCCTAGGTCTTCTTAACTATGTCCGAACCCAAGCTGACACCCTGGGCCGTGCTCCGAGACGGATCCAGGCTCATCGGGCGCTTCATCAAGATGCACCCGTTGGCCTTCGCCATCGCCGTCGCCGGATCGAGCCTTTACGCCGGGTCCATCATCCTGGCGTCGTCGGTCATCGGCTGGGTGACCGAGAACGTGCTGGTCCCGGTATTGGATGAAGGTGAGGAGCCGCATCTGCTCCTCGCCGCTGCCCTCGTCATCGTCGGAGTGGCGATTGCCAAGGCGTTCGGGATCGTGGTCCGGCGCACCGGCGCCGCCTATCTGAGCGGGGCGACCCGGCGTGACATCCGCAACCGTCTCCTCGATCACCAGCTCGGCTTGAAGATGTCGTGGTTCAACCGTCAGGCTATCGGCGACCTACTGGCGGTGGCCGACGCCGACACCGATCAGGGCACCGGTGTGCTCGGCCCCCTTCCATATGCGACCGGTGTCTCGCTGCTCCTGATCGGGACCGTGGTGCTGATCACGGCCATCGATCCATGGCTCGGTGTTGGTGCGGTGATCGGTCTGGCAGTCGCGGTGGCCGTCGACGTCCACGGCAGCTGGCTCACCTTTGGCATGTGGGAAGACGTCCAGGCGGAACGGGGGAAGGTGAGCTCTATCGCCCACGAGACCTTCGACGGCGCGCTCACCGTCAAGGCCCTCGGTCGTGAGCCGTACGTCACCGAGAAGTTCGGGATGGCCAGCGACGTCCTCCGTGACCGGCTGATCGAGGTCCAGTCCACCTGGACCAAGTACCAGGTGATCATGCGCGCTCTGCCCCAGGTGCTCATCATCCTGCTGCTCATCGTGGGCGCCGCCCGGGGTGTCTCCGCAGGAGACCTGGTGACGGTGACCTACCTGCTGACGCTTCTCGCCTTTCCCATCCAGCTGATCGGCTTCGTGCTCTGGGACCTGGCGGGGAGCCTGGCCGGCTGGCGCCGGGTCCAGGAGGTCCTCGACGCCGACGACTTCGTGTCGTGGGGCGACCTCCCGGCGTCGCCCGATTCGGGTGCGGTGCCGGTGATGGGGCAGACCGTCGGGTTCACTTACGAGGCCGAGCCGGTGTTGAGCGATCTCGATCTGGATCTCAAGGCGGGGACCACCCTGGCGGTGGTGGGCCCGACGGCATCGGGGAAGTCGACTCTCGGGCTCCTGCTCGCACGCTTGTGGGATCCCGATTCGGGCTCGATCCGCCTCGCCGGGCGTGACCTGCGGCAATTCGCCCGCTCCGAGCTCCCCAAGGAGGTGGCGTACGTGTCGCAGACCGCCTTCCTCTTCGATGCCACGGTTCGGGAGAACGTGACCCTCGACGCCAACTACAGCGACGAGGAGGTGGCGACCGCCCTTCGGCTCGCCCACGCCGACCAGTTCGTCTCCGAGCTCCCAGACGGTTTCTACACGGAGCTGGGCGAGCGGGGCACCACACTCTCGGGTGGGCAGCGGCAACGGCTCGCTCTGGCCCGCGCCCTCATTCGCAAGCCGCGTCTTCTCATCCTCGACGATGCCACGTCCGCCGTCGACCCGTCAGTGGAGGCCGAGATCCTGCGGTCCCTCAAGAGCGCCGCGCTTCCCTCCACCATCGTGGTGGTGGCGTACCGCCCGTCCTCGATCCGGCTGGCCGACGAGGTGGTGTACATCGACAAGAAGCGGATCCTGGCTCATGGCATCCACGACGAGCTGATCGAGACCGAGCCCGGTTACGCCCGTCTGGTCCAGGCCTACGAGGAAGAAGCGCGACGTCTCCAGGAGGCGTCATGATAGAGAACACCAACGCCGCCGGTCTGATCCGCAGGGCATTGCTCGAGGCCCCGTCCTTGGGAGAGGGTCTCAGGGTGACCCTGCTCCTGGCCATGGCCGGCCAGGCAGTGACCGTGGTCACCCCGATCGTGCTCCAGATGATCCTGGACGGGGAGATCCTCGACCCGGCGGGGGTCGACATGAACGGGGTTCTTCGAATGTCGGCCGTGGCCCTGGCCGCGGTCGTTGTCGGCGTCGTCGTGGGCCGGATCTCGCTTCTGCGGCTGGTGCGGACATCGTCGACCGGACTCTCCGACCTGCGCATCAAGACCTTCGACCACATCATGCGCCAGACGGTGCTTCACGTTCAGTCGGACCGCCGCGGCAACCTCTTGTCGCGGGTCACGTCGGACATCACCACTCTCCAGGAGTTCATGGAATGGGGTGGGGTGGGCATGATAATCGCCTCCAGCCAGGTGCTCCTGGCCACCGCGGTGATGATGTTCTACGAGTGGCGCCTGGCGCTGATCGCCCTGGTCGGAGTGCTCATCTACCTGTTCATGATGCGGTGGTTCCAGACGATCCTGGCCCGCAACTACGACGCGGTCCGTGAGGAGGTGGGCGCCTCCCTCGGCGTGCTGAGCGAGTCGATCACCGCTATCCCCATAGTCAGGGCGTACGGGACCGAGGAGAGCACCAAGGCCAAGGTGGCCGAGGCCTTGGAGCAGCGGTTCCAGGTGGAGTACAAGACGGCCCGTTTCGGCAACATCCTCTTCTCGACTGCAGAGATCTTCGCCGGCGTGCTCACCGCGGTCCTGGTCGTGGCCGGCGTCCTGATAGGGGCTCGGCTGGGGATGTCCGCCGGCACGCTGGTCGCCTTCCTGCTGCTGACCAACCTCCTCATCGAGCCCCTGCAGATCCTCGTGGAGACCCTGGAGTTCGCCCAGTCGGCGGCATCCGGGCTGCGACGTGTCGTCGAGGTGCTCGACGGTGAGATCGAGGTTCGGGATCCCGACGACGCCGAGCCGCTGCGGCCGGGAGGTCTCAGCGCCAGCTTCGAGCACGTCAGCTACTCGTACACCGGCGGTGAGGCCGTACTCACCGACATCACCGTCGACATCCCGGTCGGATCGCGGGTCGCTGTGGTCGGGGAGACCGGGTCGGGGAAGACCACCTTCGCCAAGCTCCTGGTCCGTCTCATGGACCCGGACTCGGGGACGATCCGGATCGGTGGCGTCCCCGCCAGAAAGATCAGGCTCGCCGAACTGCGTGAACGGGTGGCCTTCGTCCCGCAGGAGGGGTTCCTGTTCGACGACACCATCGCCAACAACGTGCGCTACGGCGCCATCGACGCCGACGACGCCGAGATCTGGACCGCTTTCCACGAGCTCGGGCTCGGGGAATGGGTCCAGGGTCTTCCCGATGGTCTGCAGACTCAGGCCGGCGAGCGGGGCGGCAACCTCTCCGCCGGGGAGCGCCAGCTCGTCGCCCTGGTGCGGGCCTGGATCGGGAGCCCGGACCTTCTCGTCCTCGACGAGGCCACCTCCGCCGTGGACCCGGCCCTGGACGTCGCTCTGAGGCACGCCATCGACAAGCTCACCGAGGGTCGGACGTCGGTGACCATCGCCCATCGTCTCTCTACTGCGCAGAGCGCCGACGAGGTGCTGGTCTTCGACCAGGGACACCTCGTCGAGCGTGGCCAGCACCGGGACCTGGTCGTGTGCGACGGCGTCTACGCCGCTCTCTACGCCGACTGGGCGGCGGGCACCAAGAGCGTGTGACGGTGGTCGGTAAGCCTTTCCGCGCGGCGTAGAGCCGACTATTCGGATCTCCTTCCTTAGGAAAGCGTGAGCCGGCAGTCCTAGGTCGATCGGCGGGGTGCGAACGCCCCATGTAGGGATCGCGGGTTCTGTCGATCATGCGCCATGCACTTCCTCAAGAAGCACCTCGCCGGAGACCATGGGGCCAACATGGTCGAGTACACCCTCATCGTCGCTCTCGTGGCCCTCATGGGGTTTGCCGCAGTGACACTTCTGGGAGACAGCACCTCTGACAGTTTCACCACTGCCGCCGAGGCCATGGACGCCGGCGACGCCCTGGGCCTGGATGGTGGCCACTCCGTCGACTCCGGGTCCCAGGCGGACTCCGACGACAACCATGACTCCGGAGACGCCAACCAGAACCAGGACCAGCAGGGTCAGGACCAGCAGGGTCAGGACCAGGACGACCAGGCTCAGGACGACCAGGCTCAGGACGATCAGGACGACCAGGGTCAGGAGCTCGAGGACGAGCAGGACGACACCGGAACCGACACCGGCGACCAGGACGAGCAGGACGACACCGGCTTCGCCGGCGGAGACCAGGGTGGCCAAGCCGACGGTGGCGCAGCCGGTGTAGACGGCACCACAGAAGAGGACGAGCCTGCCAACACCGGTCCGGCCCCCTCCGGCTCATCCAGCGAGCTCTACTGGTGGGACTCCCACAACACCAAGGGTCAATGGAAGGCTTCGGTCAGCTTCTCGAATGAGACGAATCGCCACCAGTACCTGACACTCGAGGTCACCACGATCGACGAGAAGGGCAAGGCGAAGACCACGACCGTGAAGGACTTCTATGTCGGGGCCGGTTCCAGCTCCACCTTCACCCACTGGAGCAACGACATCGACAAGAACGGCCAGAAGGTCACCGGGGTGGTCGAGGTCCAGGTCAGGGTGATCTCGGTCCGCACCTCGGACCAGAACTGGAAGACCTACAGCTACGACGTCAACGGCATACCGGCGTCCGTGACCGTCCCCGCCCTGCCGTGAGCTCAGGCATCCGGTGGGGGCACGTACCGGGCGTGGGCGAAACGCCCACCCTCCACATCCACCTCCCAGATCGAGCCCTTGGAGCAGTAGAAGCGTGACTCCAGGACCAGACCGGCCCACATCATTCGGTTGATGACTGCGGGGATGACGTCCCCGTGGGAGCAGAGGACGGCGTTGAACCCGACCACGTCGTCACACAGCTGGTAGGCGGCGTCGACGTCGGGGCCTTCGGCGAGGGCGTCGTGCTCGATGACCTTGGCCCCGATGGCCTCGGCCAGTGGCTCGACCGTCTGGACGCATCTCGTGTACGGGCTGCTGTAGATGCGTTCGATGCCCCGGTCACGCAAGTACTCGGCTATGGCTTGAGCCTGCCGTCGTCCCTTCTTGGTGAGTGGGCGTAGGGCGTCGACCCCGGTCCATTTGGTCCGGTCGGCTGCGATGGCGTGGCGGACCAGGAAGAGGGTCCCGGTCTTGGCCAGCTTCTTCAGCCCTGCCTCGGCGATGATGGCCCGATCGTTCTCGTAGTCGCAGCGGGCCTTCGCCTTCGCCGGGCTCAGCCACTTGAAGTCGTCCACTTCCTTGTTCTTCTTGAACCCGGGGCTGTCGGGGAGTGGTCGCATGGCGAACCAGTGCACCTCCTTGACCCCACCGTCGATCCGATAGCGGGTCGTGCCGATCGGGGCGACGATCCGGCACCGGTACCCGGTCTCCTCGAGCACCTCGCGTAGCGCGGTCTCCTCGGGGGACTCCCGCTTCGACGCCTTGCCCTTGGGAAGGCCCCAGTCGTCGTAGCGGGGACGATGGACCAGCAGGATCTTCAGGTTGCCCTTGGGGGTCATGCGGAAGACGAGGCCCCCGGCGGCCTGGATGACCTTTGTCACGATGGTGACATTAGGTCGGCTACCGGCCCGAGCGGAGAGTTCCGATCTTCCCGGTGCTCTTGATCACAGGCTGGGCCAGCTCCTCGGCGCCGGTGAGGTCGATGGTGACCTCGCCACAGGTCTGACAGACCTGGCGCACGATGCCCGCGCCGATGTTCTGGCCATCCCCGTAGTCGTGACGGCCTTTGCGGCATGCGGCGCGGCTGCGCTTCGACGACCTGTCCTCCGGTCTCAGGTGGCTCACGGCGACAACCTATTCCGGACGGTCATGGATTCAGCGAATCTCGGGCTGGGCGAGGAGCCAGTCCACCGCCTCGTCGACGTGGTCCGCGGTGTGCACGTCGTCTCCGACCGCACCGAGACGACCCGTCATCACTTCCCAGAACTCGCGCCAATCCGCACCCACGGTCACCGTCGGGAGCCTTCCGCCCCCGTTGCGCCGGGTGATGTGGTTGAGATTCCACGCCACCACAAGTTCGGCGGCGGTACCGATCGAGCCGGGAAGGACCATGGCCCCGTCGGCGAGATCGGTGAGCACACCGATGCGCTCAGGGAGCGTCCTCGCATGCAATTCCCGGGTCACATAGGGATTGGCGCCTGAGCGACCGGTGAACAACTCGGGTGCGGTCACACCGATGACCTCGCCACCGGCCCCCTTCGCCCCCTTCGATGCGGCTTCCATGATCCCGCCGTAGCCACCGGTGACCACGGTGAGGCCCGCTTGGGCGCAACGCTCACCGGCTCGTTCCGCCTGGGCCCACTCGTCGCTGCCCGGGATCGTTTGCGACGACCCGAAGATCGCCACGGTCCCGGTCAACCCGACATCACCTGGTCGATCCCGAGCTTGACACGGTCGATGTCGAGCAGGGCGTGCCGCTCGATGGCGAATTGCGGCCAGGGGATGTCGAACCCGGTGACCCTGACGATCGGGGCGTCCAGGTGGTACATCGCTTTCTCGGCAACGACGGCGGCGACCTCCGCGGCGACGCCTGCGCTGCCCTGCGGCTCCTGGACGAGCAGGATTCTTCCCGTTTTCGCCACCGACTCGAGGACCGTCTCCCGGTCCCAGGGGAACAGGGTCCGCAGATCGATGATCTCGACCGACCGACCCGAGCGACGAGCGGCTTCGGTGGCCACCGGGACCATCCCCCCGTAGGTGACCAATGTCAGGTCTTCGCCCTCGACCGCGATGCGGGCCCTTCCGATCGGCAGGGTGTAGTGCTCTGTGGGCACCTCTTGCCGGAGCGCCCGGTACAGCACCTTCGGCTCGAGGAAGATGACCGGATCCTCACCTTCGAGGGCCGCGGCGAGGAGACCCTTGGCGTCCACCGGAGTGGACGGACAGACCACCACCAGACCGGGGGCGTGCACGAAGTAGGCCTCCGGCGAGTCGCAGTGGTGTTCGTGGGCTCCGATCCCGGCGCCATTGGGGAATCGCACCACCACGGGGACCGACGACAGACCGCGGGTGCGGAACCGAAAACGCCCCACATGACTGACGATCTGGTCGAACGCCGGGTAGACGAACCCGTCGAACTGGATCTCGGCCACCGGGCGGGCGCCGGCCAACGCCATCCCGACCGCGGCCCCGACGATGCCCGACTCGTTGAGCGGGGTGTCGATGACCCGCTCCTCCCCGAATCTCGCCTGCAGACCTTCCGTGATCCGGAAGACGCCACCGGCCAGGCCCACGTCCTCACCGAGGACAACCACCTCGTCGTTGCGCTCCATCGCCTCACGCAAGGCGGTGTTGATGGCCTCGGCCATGTTCATCGGCCGGGTCGGTCCCGAAGGTATGTCGTCATGGGCGACCTGCCAGATCTCACCGGGGTCGAATCGGGTCTCCGGCTCGCCGTGGGCCCGTTGCATGGCGTGGAGCTGTTCCACGACGTGGTCCGGGATGCGGGCGAAGCCGTGGCGCACCGCGTCGTCGCGGGTCGGCATCGGCTCCGCCTCGAGAGCGGTCACCGCCGCGTCGACCTGGTCGGTGACCTCCATCGCCACCTTCTCCTCGACCCGCTCGTCCCATTCCCCCCTGCTCTCGAGGAACCGGCGCAGGCGGTCGATCGGGTCCTTCTGCCGCCATCGCTCGACTTCCTCGTCCGACCGGTACAGGGTGGGGTCGTCGGCGGTGGCGTGTGGCCCGTAGCGATAGGTCAGGGCCTCGATGAGGGTCGGACCGTGGCCCTCCCGGGCACGACGGACGGCCACCTTCGTGGCCAGATAGACAGCCACCGGGTCCATTCCGTCCACCCGGATCCCCTCGAAGCCATACGCCTGTGCCTTTTGGGCGATGGTCTCGGACCCGGTCTGTCTCTCGTAGGGCACCGAGATGGCGTAGAGGTTGTTGGCGCAGATGAACACCGTGGGCGTCTTCCAAACCCCGGCGAAGTTCATCCCGGAGTGGAAGTCCACCTCGGACGTCGCCCCGTCCCCGAAGTAGGTGACCGTGACCGTGTCCTCGCCCCGGAGCCTGGTCATGTACGAGTAGCCGACCGCGTGGGGGAGCTGGCTGGCGATGGGGACGGTCACGATGCCGGTGCGGTACTTCTCCATGTCCCAGCGGGCATTGGGGAGACCCTTCCAGTAGGCGAGCAACACCTCGATAGGCAGACCCCTGGTCACCTGGACGCCGTGTTCCCGATAGCTGGGGAAGACGAAGTCGTTGGGCTCGAGGGCCAGGGCTGACCCGATCTGCACCGCCTCCTGACCTTCGAGCATGGCGTAGGTGCCGATCCGGCCCTGTCGTTGCAGCGCCAGCATCCTCCGGTCGAGAGTCCTCGACAGGACCATGTTGCGATACATGGTCTGATAGAGCTCGGGGTCGAGACCCGGGTCGTCCCCGATCAGGGATCCGTCGATGTCGACGACCCTGAGTATCTCGAGTTCGGGCATCGACGGAGTCTGCCACAACTGCTGGTTCAGGTGAGCCGGGGCACCGCTATCTTCGAATCCGATGCCACGCTTCCGATCTGAGATCGCGGCCCTGAGCGCGTACAGGGTGGGCCGTCAGCTCGACGACGTGGCCAGGGAGCACGGGCTCGACCCCGCCGACATCGTCAAGCTGACCGCCAACGAAGGCCCGGAGGGACCGTTTCCGGGGGTGATCGAGGCCGCCACCCAGGCCATGGCCCTGTCCAACCGTTACCCGGACAACGACTGCTGGGATCTCGGCCACGCGTTGGCAGACGAGCTCGGAGTCGACTTCGCCAACCTCATGTTCGGCGGGGGGAGTGTCGCCCTCCTCGCCGAGATCGGGACTGCCCTGGGTGGTCCGGGCACCAACTTCGTGTACGCCTGGCCCAGCTTCGTGATGTACCGCTTCGCCGCCATCTGGGCGGGGTCCCGCTATGTGGAGGTTCCGGTCGACGACTCACTGAGTCTCGATCTGGATGCGATGCGGGCGGCCATCGACGACGAGACCACCTTGGTGGTGGTGTGCAACCCGAACAACCCGACCGGGACCATCAAACCGGCGGACGAGATCGATGCCTTCATCGACAGCGTCCCCGAGCACGCGCTGGTGGTCGTCGACGAGGCCTATCACGAGTTCGTCACCGACCCGAGATACCGCACCCAGATCCCCAACGCGATCGAACGGCCCAACGTGATCGTGCTCCGCACCTTCTCCAAGATCTACGCCCTGGCTGCACACCGGATCGGCTACGGCGTAGGGCGGGCCGACCTTCTGGCCGAGTTGAGGAAGGCACAGGCACCGTTGACGGTGAACCGGGTGGCGCAGGCGGCCGCCCTCGCCTCCCTGGGCCAGCCGGAGGAACTGGAGCGGAGACGATCGGACAACACGGCGCGTCGCCATCATCTGGTGGGCGCCCTGGCCGAGCGAGGGCTCCGGATGGGGGAGAGCCATACCAACTTCATCTTCTTCGAGTTGGGTGACGAGGCCGAGCGGGTGGTTGCGGACATGACCGCCCAGGGAGTGCTCATCCGTGGGATGGGTCAGGGTTGGGTGCGGATGACCATCGGCAACGAGAAGGAGAACCGCCGCTTCCTCGACGCCCTCGACAAGGCTCTGGGCGGGGATTCCTGATTTGGGTCGATAGGACTGCATGTCAGCCCTTCATCTCGACCGGAAATCGACCAGAATCGGCCGTGGGCGTAAGGGAGTTCTTCGCGGTGGATGCATCGAGACGACAGGCTGAGGCAACGCGGCTGCTGCCGCTGGCTGAGCGCGTCCTGAAGAGGTATTCGTTCCTCACCCGCGAGGTCACCCACCTGGCCACCCACTCCAACGTCTTGTTCCGGGTGGTCACCCAGAGCGGAGAGCAACTCGTTCTCCGGGTGGGGACGCCACACGCCAACTCGAGGAGCAACATCGAGATAGAGGTCTCATGGCTCGACGCCATCAGGAAGGAGACCGACCTCGACGTGGTCAAGCCGATCCCCACCGCCGGCGGTGGTCTCATCGTCGACGAGTTCGACGAGTTGATCGAGAAGGAACGCTCCTGTGTTCTGTTCTCCTGGATCCCGGGCCAGCCGATGGCCGAAGGGGCCGGGTCATTCGGTTACCGCCTGCTGGGCGAGATGTGCGCCTCTCTGCAGGCTCACGGGAAGACCTGGACACCGCCTCCGGAGGCGCAGCTCAGGAAATGGGACCAGGTCTTCTACTACGAGCAGACCTTCGACCCGGTGATCATCGACAACCCCCTGTTCGGGCATCTGTTCGACATCCCGCGGCGCACCGCCATCCGGAAGGCCATCGAGCTGTCCCAGGCGGTCATCGACGAGTCCTACGCCACCACTGCTCCCCAGGTGGTCCATGGTGATCTCCACGAGTGGAACGTCCATCTGGCCGGATCCCGCCTCTACGCCTTCGACTTCGAGGACGTCATGCTCGCCCTTCCCGCTCAGGACGTGGCGATCTGTCTCTACTCGTCACGGAACAGCGAGATCAGCAACGACATTCGGGCCGCCTTCCGCAGGGGCTACGAGTCGGTGGCCACGTGGCCGGTGGCCGACGAGCGGCAGCTCGACGGATTCCACGCCGCCCGGCAGATCATGTTGATGAACTACGCCGGGCGTACCCTTCGCATGGAAGAGGCGGCCGACTACATCGATCAGGTCATGCCCTGGCTCGAAAGGTACGTGAAGCGCTACGGCTGATGTGAGATTCGACGACCGGCGCCAAGCCGGTGCCCTCCTGGGGCAACGACTCGTCGAGCTCGCACCCACCAATCCGGTTGTCTACGCCCTGCCCAGGGGCGGTGTTCCTGTCGGCTTCGAGGTAGCCCGCGCCTTGCGGTGTCCCCTCGACGTGATGGTGGTCCGAAAGGTCGGGGTCCCCTATCAACCGGAGCTGGCGATGGGTGCGGTGTCCGAAGGCGGTGTAGTCGTCCGCAATCAGGAGGTGCTGGACATCGCCGGGATTCCCGAGCGGGTCTTCGCCGAGGTCGCAAGACGGGAGTTGGCCGAGGTGGAGAGACGGGTCGCCGCCTACCGGGGGAGGTCAGCCCCGATCGACCCGACCGGGCACACCGCCATCGTGGTCGACGACGGGCTGGCCACCGGGTCCACCGCTCTGGCCGCCGTCGAAGTGCTCCGTCAGAAAGGCGCCTCGGCGGTGTGGCTGGCGGTGCCGGTGGCGCCTGCGGGACCACTCGGTGAGCTGGAATCCAAGACGGATCGGATAGTGGTCTTGAGCAGGCCTTCGATGTTCGGGGCCGTCGGCGCCTGGTACCGCGACTTCTCCCAGATCAGCGACCAGGAAGTCCGGGATCTGCTCGCCGCCTCCCGGCTAGCGTGACCCCCCGTTTCCGAGAGAGGACAAGATGCCGTCATTGGAGAAGTTCTGCACCGTGCAGGCCGACCTTGGTATGAATGTCATCGGCAAGACCCCAGCCGGTATGCGTCTCGACTTCCCGTTCAAGGGGACCGCCACCAGCGAGCACTGGGAGGGTGAGCGCCCGGTCAACGGTGTCGACTACGTGGCGGTTCGCGCCGACGGCAACATGGTGCTCGACATCCACGCCACGATCGGCGAGAAGCGGGAGACGGTGTCGTACCGGGCGATCGGGGTGTCCATCGCCAACGAGGACCAGAGCGCCGACCCCAAAGAGCTGATCGTCTTCGAGACCGGCAACGAGGACCTGGCGTGGCTCAACAACGAAGTAGGAGTCGCCTTCGGCCACGGGGCGGGCGGCAAGATCACGCTGGACATCTACCTGATCAAGCCCTGAATCGCTTTCCTAATGCTGTGGAGCCGATTTACCGGCTCTACGCCGTCTAGAAAGCAGCGAAGGTCGGCCTACGCCCCAGACGGGTTCCTGAAGTCCGGCTGACGCTTCTCGAGAAACGCCTTCACCCCTTCCCGATGCTCTGGGGTGCGACCGAGACGGTCCTGCTCGGCCCGCTCCGCCGCGAGCCCCTCGGAGAACGGAAGCCGGGCCGACCCCAGGATGAGACGACGGGTGCTCACCAGGGCGTCTGTCGGGAGATCGGCCAGTCGGTTGGCGTGCTCCAGGGCTCGCTCCACGACCTCCCCGTCCGAAGCCACCTCCACGCAGAGACCACGCTGCAGCGCCTCCGAAGCAGGCATGCGCCGGTTGGTCAGGGCCATCTCCATCGCCACCGACGTACCCACGTGATGGGGGAGCAGCCAGGTCGAGCCCGAGTCGGGCACCAGCCCGATGGCGGTGAAAGCCGAGGTGAAGTAAGCCGACTCGGCCATGACCCGCAGGTCACAGCCCAGGGCGAGACCCATCCCCGCCCCGGCGGCGACGCCGTTGACCGCGGCGACCACCGGGACCGGCGAGTCGGCGATGGCATGGACGACCGGGTGGAACTCCTCGTCGAGGTGTCTGCCGAGATCGGGCACGCCGTTGTCGTACTCGTCGGCGAACCCGGAGAGGTCGGCGCCCGAGCAGAAGGCCTTGCCCTCCCCGGTGATCACCACCGCCCGGGCTTCCTCACCGGCGCGCCCCAGGTCGGCCACCAGGGAGAGGGACAGCCCGGGGTCGATGGCATTGAACCGCTCGGGTCTGTTGAGTGTGATGAGGGCGACATCACCTTCGACCTGGAATTTGGTTGACATCACGCCTCCTCGACCTCGCGAATCGTAAACCACGGAAAACATAGGTACCTATTGGCCAATGTCCTATCGTTCTCGCCATTCCTCACAGCAGAGGACTGCGAAATCGACCCACAAGGAGGCGTCGTGAACAAATCCGAGATGGCTGACAAGCTCGCCAATAAGGCGGACATCTCGAAGGCCAAGGCCGCGGAGATCATCGACCACATCTTCTCCACCGAAGACGGGAAAGGGATCATCGCTGTCGAGCTCGATGCGGGCCGCAAGGTCAACATCACCGGTTTCGGCAGCTTCACACTCAAGCGGCGGTCCGAGCGCCAGGGACGCAATCCGGCCACCGGGGCCACGATCACCATTCCGGCAAGGAACTACGCGCACTTCAGCCCCGCAAAAGGCCTGAAGGATCGGGTGGCGAAGTAGCTCCAGCCGAGTCAGCTTTGGAAGCGGCGGGTCCTCACGACCCGCCGCTTTTTCATGCCGGCGGGCGCTCGAATCCGGTGTTCCCATGACCTGACCTCGGGTCTACCGTGTCCACATGGTTCTCGACCCTCAGCGTTGGCGTTCCCCGGTGGCCATCGCCCACCGCGGGAGCCGGGTGTTGTGGCCCGAGAACACCGAGACCTCGTTCCAGGGCGCCTACGAGCTGGGCTACCGCCACTTCGAGACCGACCTCCATCTCACGGCCGACGGCGCGGTGGTGTGCTTCCACGACCCGACGGTGGACCGGACCACCGACTCCACCGGCCCGGTCGAGAGCCTCACCCTGGCCAAGCTCCAGAGCCTGAACGCCGGGTTCCGACACGGGACATCAGACGGGTATCGCTACCGGGAGACCGGCACCCGGGTGCCGACCCTGGAATGGTTGCTGACCACGTTCCCCGACACCTCCGTCGTGGTCGACCTGAAGTGCGACGGTCTGGCCGAGCCGCTGGCAGACCTGATCAACGAACTGGAGGCTCACGAGCGGCTCATCGTCGGGTCGTTCTCGGACGCCCGTCTGGCCGAGTTCCGCGCCATCACCAAGGGCAAGGTCGCGACTTCCGTCGGCCCGACTGCGGCGCGTATGTGGGTGCTGGCCTCGCGGGTCGGGCGCGGGGCCGGTCGTGACGCCGATGCCCTCCAGCTCCCAACCCATCTGCGCGGGGTCAGGGTCGTGCACGAGAAGCTGGTGCGCGCCGCCCACAACGCCGGTCTCCAGGTTCATGTCTGGACGGTGAACACCGTGGCCGAGATGAACCGACTCCTCGACATGGGAGTCGACGGGATCATCACCGATCGGCCCGATCTCTTGAAGGAGGTCCTGGTGGAACGTGGCGTGTGGGTGTCGCCATGAGGGCTTTGATCGCCGCGGTCGTCCTTGGTGGTGTCTTCGGCTCGGCGTCGGCGACCGTCGAGTCGAACGACGGGGAAGTCATGGTGGTGTCGATCGAGGTGGAGGTGAGCGGCACGGCAGAGTCGGTCGTCGCACATCTGTCCTTCGAGGACGAGATGCTGACACTCCCGCTGCTCGACCGGGGCGGCGGCGTCTTCGGTCTTCGCACCGAGCTCGAGCCCAAGAACTACGCCGTGGTGTTCGAGACGCTCGGCGCCGGTGGCGAGAGCTCGGAGCCGACGACGCTGGCACAGCTGGGCGCGGACCTCGGTCCGGAAACGGCGCCGACCACCACCACCCTCGCCGAAGACGAGCTGAGCGGAGAGTCGCGACAGATGCTCTGGCTGGCGGTGGCCCTCGGAGCGGCGTCCCTGTCCCTGATCGCCTTCTGGGTGCTGGGCGGCGGTCGAGACGACGAAGAGGGTGACGAAGAGTCGGCGGCGGGCGGAGGCGACTCAGGCGGCGAGGAGGAGTGACGGTCCGCCGCGCCGTCGTCGACGACGCCGATGCGATTGCGGATGTCCATGTATCCACCTGGCAGGCGGCCTACGCGGGGATTCTCCCCGAGACCTTTCTGAGCAGCCTCGATCGTTCCAGGAGAGCCAGTTGGTGGCGTCGCTTTCTCGGCAATGGCGCCCTGGTCCATGTGGTCGACGACGGAGGCGTGGTCGGGTTCTGTCACGCCGACGGTTCCTCCGAGGAGGGGTGGGGCGAGGTCTACTCGATCTATGTGCACCCTGACGCGTGGGGAGCCGGCCATGGTCGGGCGTTGCTCGCCGCGGGCGAATCGAGACTGGCCAGCCTTGGTTTCGATCGAGCCCTGCTCTGGGTGCTGGAGGAGAACTCCAGGGCTCGGGGGTTCTACGGGAGCCAGGGCTGGGCGCTGGGCCGTCCGTTTCGCGTCGAGGACATCGGTGGCGAGCAGGTGAGCGAGGTCAGGTACGAGAAGCGGCTGACAGCCGACCCTCGACACGCTTGAGATCCCCCGGATAGGTGATCTTCACGTTGTGGGGATCCCCGGGCAACGCCACGATCCTGACACGCCCGTAACGCTGCATCACGTCCACCGTGTCGTGGCCCTCGAAGTCGTCGGCGGCTGCCTGCCGGTAGGCAGAGAACAGCTCGGTCCCACGGAAGACCTGTGGAGTCTGGGCGCCGTGGACACCGGTGACCGGAAGATGGGTGGTCCGGTCGATGATCAGACCCTCGGCGGCGACCATGGGGAGAGCGCCGCCCTCGATGGCTGCCACCTCGAACAGCCGGTGCAGGAGCGCCGGCGACACGAGGGGTCGGGCGGCGTCGTGGATGCCGACCAGGTCGACATCCGATCCGAGTGCGGCGACACCGGCCATCTCGCTCCGGGTCCGGGTGGGCCCGCCGGGAACCACCGTGAGATCGCTCCGCGTGAGCCGCTCCGCCACCTCGGGTCGGCAGACCACCACGCAGACGTCGACATGCGGCCGCACCGCCTCGATGGTGTGCTCGATGAGAGGGCGCCCCGCCACCTCGGTCAGGAGCTTGTCCGCCCCGAATCGGGTGCTGGAGCCTGCTCCGACGATGACCATGGCGCGAGTGGGCATGTGCCGAGGGTACTTTGGGCCACGTGATCTCGATCTCCCGTCTCTTGGAGAGAAGTGAGGGAGGACTGGTCGTCTTCGACCCTGGCGGCCGCCCACTCGACATCGACCTCCCCGCCGACATGGTCTCCCCGGCGCTCCTGGTGGCACCGGTCACCGACGCGGTGAAACGGGTGGAAGACGGCCGGATGGAGTCACTGGACCGCGAGCAAATGTGGTCGGTTCGAGCAATCGTGCTCGACGCCGAGCTGCTGGCCGATCTGGGTGACCGGGACCTGGGCGCCGAGGACCTGATGGAGGCGGTCCGGGACCTGGGCTACACCTGGCAGGTCAACCCTGTTTCCGACCTTTGAGCGCCCAGTAGGCGAGGATGGCGGCGATCCCTGTGACCACGGCCCCCGAGGCGGCGATGGCAGGCAGCCGGTCCCGCAGGGTGACGGCCTTCTCGAACTTCCGGATCGGCCAGCCGCGCTCCTCTGCGATGGCCCTCAGCTCGGAGTCGGGGTTCACCACGACCGGATGGCCCACCGCCTCCAACATGGGGAGGTCGGTGATCGAGTCGCTGTAGGCGTAGCTGGCCGCCAGGTCGATCCCCTCCCGCTCCGCCATCTCCCTCATGGCCTCGGCCTTGCCCGGGCCATAGGCATACAGCTCCATCTCGCCGGTGTAACGACCGTCCTCGCCGACCGCGGCCCTGGTGGCGATCACATCCTCGATGCCCAGATAACGGCATAGAGGGCGCACTATCTCCTCGGGGCTGGCCGAGATGACCACCACCCGCCTCCCGGCACCGCGGTGGTCTTCGATGATCGCCAGCGCCTCCGCGTACACGAGCGGAGTGACCACCTCGTCCACGGTCTCGGTGACCAGGGCCTCGATCTCGTCACGACGCCAGCCCTTGGTCAGGGCGGCGAGCTCATCTTTGACCCGCTCCAGCTGGTCGTGGTCGGCGCCGAAGGCCTGGTAGTAGGCCTGGGCGATCCCGGCCTTGGCCAGGGTCCTCCCGCTGAGCAGACCGGCGCGGAACATGGGTCTGGTGAAGGCCAGGGTGGAGGACTTGGCGATGATCGTCTTGTCCAGATCGAAGAAGGCGACCGCGCTCACGGGACCATTTAACAGCGGGCAAGGGTCTTGTATCGGCACCGGCCAGGTCATACGGTCGGGGGCATGGTGGGGAAGGGGACGCACCCGATCCTGGGGCTGTCGTCACCTGATCCCGTGCTCTCGATGGTGGCTCCGATCGGGCTGGCGGCCTCGGTGGGCACGGGTTTGGTGGTCGATCTGGCGATGTCGGGAGCCCGCTCGGGGCGCACCCTGGCGGATCTGGCACGAGAAGGCCCGGCGCTCTCCGAGCTGAGCCCGGGAAAGACCGGGGTCGCCTATCTACCGGGCGGCGACGTCGAGCTCGAGGCGGCCATCGAGCTCATCGAGCGATTCTCATTTCATTGGCCTGCCGTGGTGGTGCGTGTCCCCGGTCCCGGGCTGCCGTTTGCCACCGTGCCGGTCATTCCCCTCTTCCCCGGTCGTCTCTCCCCGGTCGCCGTTCCGGCTCGCGGCGTCTGGCAGCCGGTGATGGGCGGCACCCGTGCCCCCGGTCCCGGACCGGTCCTGCCCCGACTGGGGGCCAGGACGATCCGGCGTCTGCTCGCCGGCCAGCTTCCCCGCAAGAGCCGATGGGTGGCCGCATGGAGACCCGTCTGGGAGATGCCATGGGCGTGATCGAGCGGATCGGCCGGGCCATCGCCCTTGGAGAAACCGAGCTCAGTCCGTATGACGTGGCTCTCGAGGCTGACCGTCTATTCACCACCGAGTCGCCGTGGCGGGCTGGCGACGGGGTGGGACGGGTCGTGGACCTGGTCACCGGGATGGGGCCGATCCAGCCGCTCCTCGACGATCCGGATGTGAGCGACGTGCTCGTCAACGGTCGCGACGACGTGTGGGTCGATCGGGGCGACGGTCTGGAGAAGGTCGACGTCAGCTTCGACTCGGACGACGAGATCGTGAACACGGTGGAGCGTGCCATCGCTCCGCTCGGTCTTCGCATCGACCGGGTGTCGCCGATGGTCGACGCCCGTCTTCCGGACGGATCGCGTCTCCACTCCGTGTTACCGCCTGCGTCGGTCGACGGTCCGCTGCTCGCCGTGCGCCGGTTCACACAGCGGGTGACCAGCGTCGAGGACCTGGTCGTCTCTGGCACGGCCACCCGACAACAGGTGGACCAACTCGTGAGTGCGGTGCGGGAACGACGGACCATCGTGGTCTCCGGTGGCACCGGGGCCGGCAAGACCACCCTGCTCAATCTGCTCGCCGGGGTCATCGATCCCAGCGAACGG